>JBBRUZ010000106.1:0-11165 GCA_038247355.1 Rhodobacterales bacterium | reverse complement strand
GCACGGACCCCATGTGCGGAATTTCGCCGACGCCTATGCGAGGCTTGAGAGCGCCGAGGCGGCGGTCGAGGTGCGCGACGCCGCGTCGTTGGCCGCGGCGCTGAGCGCTGCGCTGACCCCCGACCGGGCGGCGGCGATGGCGGCGGCGGCCTGGGACGCGGTCAGCGACGGGGCCGACGTGACAGACCGGGTGCTCGAGGTGCTGGGCGGGTATCTCGACCGACCCGCGGCGTGATGCGGCCGCCGGCGTTCTGGGGCGGCGCGCCGTCGGCGCCGGGGCTGGTCGCGCACCTGCTCGGTCCGCTGGCGTGGATATGGGCCGCAGTGACGCGGCGGCGGATGGCGCGGCCGGGCGTCCGGGTCGGGGTTCCGGTGATCTGCGTCGGCAACCTGACCGTGGGCGGCGCGGGGAAGACCCCGACCGTCGCGGCGTTGCTCGGGATGCTGGCCGCGCGCGGCGTGGCCGCGCACGTGGTGTCGCGCGGGCACGGCGGATCGCTGGCCGGCCCGCTGCGGGTGGACGCGGCGCGCCACACGGCGCGGGACGTCGGCGACGAGCCGCTGCTGCTGGCGGCGCTCGCGCCGGTCTGGATCGGGCGCGACCGGGTGGCGGCGGCGCGGGCGGCGGCGGCGGCCGGGGCGCGGGCGCTGGTGCTCGACGACGGTTTCCAGAATCCGGGGCTCGCGAAGGATCTGTCGATCGTGGTGATCGACGCCGGCTACGGATTCGGCAACGGGCGGGTGATGCCGGCGGGCCCGTTGCGCGAGCCGGTGGCGGCGGGGCTGGCGCGCGCCGATCTGGTGCTGGCGCTGGGCGATCCGGCGCGGCTGCGGGCGGACTGGCCCGACCTCGCGCGGGTCGAGGTCATCGAGGCGGCGCTGCGGCCGCTGGCGACCGGAATGGACTGGGCCGGGCTGCGGGCGTTCGCCTTCGCCGGGATCGGGCGGCCGGAGAAGTTCTTCGCCACGCTGCGCGGGTTGGGCGCCGAGGTGGTCGCGACGCACGCGTTCGCCGATCATGCGGTATATGATCCGCGGATGTTGGCCCGGCTCGCCCATGATGCGCGGGCGGCTGGGGCGCAACTGGTGACGACGGAAAAGGATGCGGTGCGGCTGCCGCTTGGGTTCCGCGCGCGGGTGCTGGTCGTGCCGGTACGGCTCGAGATCGCCGACCCTGCGCCGCTGGAGGCGAAACTCGCGGAGATCGGCCTCGGGCCGCCGGCGGCGCGTTAGGCGGGGGCGGGCGTCGCGGCGTCGTCGAGCGCCTTGGCGCGCGCGTAGGCGGGTCGCGCGTTGATGCGGGCGGCGTAGTCCTCGAAGACCGGACGTCGTTCGATGGTGCCGAACGCCAGCCCCCAGCTGATCTGCGAGCCAGTGTAGACGTCCGCCGCGGTGAACCGATCGCCGGCGAGAAAGGCCGTTTCGCCGAGCCGCCGCTCCAGCGCGTCGATGACCAGCGGGAAGCTGCCGTAGCCGACGAAGCCGCGCTTCTCGTCGGGAACCACGACGGCGAGCGCGTTGTTGGTGACCGCCGCCTCCAGCGGCCCGGCGCCGAAGAACAGCCAGCGATAATAGGCGCCGCGCGCGCCGGGCGGCGGCGCCAGCTCCGTCTCGGGAAACGTGTCGGCGAGATAGGCGCAGATCGCGCCGCATTCGGTGACCACCGTCTCGCCGTGGCGAAGCGAAGGCACCTTTCCCATCGGGTTGATCGCGGCGTATTCGCCACACTTCATCGGGGGGCCATAGGCGAGATAGACGGTGTCGTACGGCGCGCCGACCTCCTCGAGCATCCAGCGCGCGATGCGACCCCGCGACATCGGATTGGAATAGAGCGTGAGCGTGTCGGTCATGTGTTCCTCACCGTGCATTTCTGCGGCCGAGCGGGTCCGTCCCGGTCAACCCGCGAGCGCATCCATTTTCTGGGCCAGCTTCACGTCGACCGCCGTCAGCCCGCCGGCGTCGTGGTTGGTGAGCGTCACCTCCACGGTCTTGTAGACGTTCGACCATTCGGGATGGTGGTTCCATTTCTCCGCCCAGATCGCCGCGCGCGTCATCCAGCCGAACGCCTCGACGAAATTGGCGAAGACATAGGTCTTGGCGATGGCGTCGCGCCCTTCGGTCGCCGACCAGCCGGAGGCGATCAGTCCCGGCATCGCCTCGCGCCGTTCGGTGTCAGTCAGTTTCTCGACCATCGTCGTCTCCCCGGCAGCGTTTGAACGGACCGTACGCGGTCAGCACCTCGATCTCGCGATCGACGGCCCGCGCCTCGGCTTCGAGATACTGCGCCACCGCGCGGCGGAACCCTGGATCGGCGATCCAGTGCAGAGAATGGATCTCGACCGGCAGGTAGCCGCGCGCCAGCTTGTGCTCGCCCTGCGCGCCGGCCTCGACGCGCGCCATGCGCTGCGTGATGGCCCATTCGATGGCCTGGTAGTAGCACAGCTCGAAATGCAGGCACGGGTGCTCCTCGGCGCAGCCCCAGTATCGCCCGAACAACACGTCGCGTCCGATAAGGTTCAACGCGCCGGCGACCCAGCGGCCGTTCCGCCGCGCCATCACCAGCAGCACGTCGCCGCGCAGCGTTTCCTGGGCGCGGTGGAAGAACGCGCGGGTCAGATAGGGCGTGCCCCATTTCCGCGCGCCGGTGTCCTGGTAGAAACCCCAGAACGCGTCCCAGTGCGAAGGCTCGATCGCCTCGCCGGTCAGCGTCACGATCTCGCCGCCGAAGGATTGCGCCCGCTCGCGCTCCTTGCGGACGGTCTTGCGCTTGCGCGACGAGAGGTCGGCGAGGAACGCATCGAAATCGGCGTAGCCGCGGTTCTCCCAGTGGAACTGCTGCGTCGTGCGGCCGAGCAGCCCGGCCGCCTCGCCCCAGGCGCGTTCCTCGGCGGTGCAGAAGGTGACGTGGAGCGAGGAGACGCCGTTGTTGTCGGCCAGCCGCGTCGCGGCGTCGATCAGCGCGCCGCGCCCGACCGTCTCGAAACCGGGGAGCGTAAGCAGGCGGCGCCCGGTCGCGGGCGTAAAGGGCGCCGCCGATTGCAGCTTGGGGTAATAGCGCCCTCCGGCCTGCTCGAACGCGTGCGCCCAGTTGTGATCGAAGATGTATTCGCCCTGGCTGTGGGATTTGGCGTAAAGCGGCATCACCGCGATCACCGCGCCGCCGGCCCGCGCAACGAGATGGCGCGGCTGCCAGCCCGTCCCGCGTCCGACCGAGCCCGACGCCTCGAGCGCCGCGAGAAAGCGGTGCGTCATGAACGGGTCGCGCGGTCGCGGTGCTGTCGCGTCGGCGCAGGCGTCCCAATCGGCGGCGTCGATCTCGCCCAGGCCGCCCAGCACGCTCACCTCGATGGTCTCGCCGCCCTGCATCGCCGTCTCCTTCGGGGCATCAGATGGACGGTCGCTGCGCCGCGTCAATCGGCGGACACGGGTTTGTAGCCCTCGAACGTGACATTGTCGGCAACCCTACGCGCCGCCGCCTCCTGCGCCGCGCTGCGGATCGTCCAGGTCAGCACCGGCACCCCGCGCGCCTTCACCCGCGCCACCGCACGATTGCCGAGATCGGTGTGGTCGTGGCTGATGAAGCTCGCGCCCACCGCGTCGAAGTCGCGCAGGTCGGCCAGCGCCTCGCGGCGGGCGAGCGGCGCGTCCCAGTCGTCTCGTGCAAAAGCGCAGGAGGTGAGCCCTCGCGTGACCGCTGGCGCCGCTTCGGCCATCGCGCCTACCGATCGGGGGTTGAACGACATCACCGCGACAGGGCCGGTGTAGCCCGCGAGCAGCGTCGCCACGCGCGCCTCCAGCGGGCCCACGTCCGGCCCGAGGCGGCGCGTCTGGTCCTTGACCTCGATCAGGAGCGGCGCGCGGCCCGCGACGAGCCGGAGGACCTCGGCGAGCGTCGGCACGGTCTCGTCGCCGTCGATCAGCGGGATCGCTGCAAGCTCGGCCGCCGTCCGGTCGCGGAGCGCGCCGGCCACGCCGGTCAGCCTTGGCAGGTCGTCGTCGTGGAAGACCATCGCCTCGCCGCAGGCCGCGCGCTGCACGTCGATCTCGACGCCGAAGCCGCCGGCGACCGCGGCCGCCACCGCCGCGCGGCTGTTCTCGATCACGCGGCGCGACCGGTCGTGCAGGCCGCGATGGGCGATGGGTCGGCGCAGGAACGCGGCCGGCAGGTCACGCAAGCGCGAAGATCCCCTCGATCTCCACCGCCACGCCCATCGGCAGCGATGCGGCGCTGACCGCCGAGCGCGCGTGCCGGCCGTTGTCGCCGAACACCTCGACGAGGAAATCCGAGGCGCCGTTGATGACCTTCGGCTGGTCGGTGAAATCGGCGGTGGAGTTGACGAAGCCGGTGAGCTTCAGCACCCGCACCCGGTCGAGGTCGCCGTCCGCCGCCTTCCTGACCTGTGCGATCAGCGCCAGTGCACACCATTTCGCCGCCGCCGCTCCCGCCGCGATGTCGAGATCGGCCCCCAGCCGGCCGACGATCGGACCGCTCGCGTCCCGGCTCACCTGGCCCGAGACATAGACGATGTCGCCCGCCACCACGAAGGGGACGTAGTTCGCCACGGGCGCCGGGGCGTCCGGCAGGGTTACGCCAAGTTCGGCGAGGCGCTGGTCGATCGAGGACATGGTGCGATGCTCCGGGTTCGGGGTTCGTCGCGCAAGCTACCGTTTGCGGCGCGCAGGGCAAGCCGGAACCGCGCCTATCCGAGCGCCCAGAGCCCGAGATAGAGCACGGCCAAGCCGCTGAAGATCGCGCCGAGCACGCTGCGGGTCAAAGCCCCGACGCCAAGAGCGACGCCGGCGGCGATCAGCCGTGCGGGATCGGGGAAGCCCCCGGTCGCAGCAGGCCAGACGGTCAGCGGCGCCACCAGCGCCGGCAGCACCGCCACCGGCACATAGCGCAGCAGCCGCATCGCCCAGCCGGGCAAGGCGCGGTCGCCGACCAGCCCGAGAAACGAGAAGCGGATCAGAAAGGTGAGGGTGCCGAGTCCGAGGATCACGGCCCAGATCTCGCTCATCGCCGCCGCTCCAGCGCCAGTTCGACGCCGGCCCCGGCCAGCATGCCGAGGCTGGCGGCGATCAGCAGCCCGAAGCTGTAGGGGAGCGGGGCCAGCGCCAGCGCCGCGACCACGGCGACGACGGCGGCTGCGACATGGGGCGCGGTGCGGAGCGCGGGCGCGAACAGCGCGATGAACGTGATCGGCACGGCGAAGTCGAGCGCGAGGCCGGCAGGGATGGCCGCGCCCACTTCGGCGCCGATCACCGAAAAGACGTACCACCACGGGCAGGTCCCGAGCGCCGCGCCGAAGAAGAACGCGGCCTTTTCGCCCGGGCGCATTCCGGGGTCGAGCGTGTAGCGGTTGATCGCCGTGCCGTAGGTCTGGTCGACGAGGAAATAGGCGACCAGCGCCCGCTTCCAGACCGGGACCGCGCCCAGATGCGTCGCCATGCTCGCCGAATACATCGCGTGGCGCAGGTTCACCGCCGTCGCGGTCAGGATCACGACAATCGTCGGCGCGTTCTCCGCCATCAGCTGGAGCGCGGTGAACTGCGAGGCGCCGGCGATGACGACGACGCTCATCGCGAGGATTTCGGCCATGTCCCAGCCCGCTTCGCGCGCGACGACGCCGAACAGCAGCCCGAACGGCGCGATGACGAGGATGAACGGCGCACCGTCGCGCATTCCCCTCCAGAACGCCCGGCGATGCGCGCTCCGCGCCATGATCGTGCCTTGTTCCTGCCCGCGCCTCTCGTTTATCGTGGTGATCTCATGGCCCGCAACCCCGTCCCCTCGGCCCGATGATCGGCGGCGTCGTCCTCGCGGGGGGCCGCTCGCGGCGGATGGGCGGCGGCGACAAGTGCCTCGCGCCGCTCGGCGGACGGCCCCTTCTCGCCCATGTGATCGACCGGCTGCGCCCGCAGGTCGACCGGCTCGCGCTCAACGCCAATGGCGACGCCGCGCGTTTCGCCGCGTTCGGGCTGTCGGTGATCGCCGACAGCGTGCCGGACCATCCCGGCCCGCTGGCGGGACTGCTGGCGGGAATGGACTGGGCGGCGGAGGCGGGGATTGTGACGATCGCCACTGTGCCGGCGGACACGCCGTTCATTCCGCGGACGCTGGTGGCGGGCCTTGTCGCCGCGATGGCCCGGGATGCCGCGCCCGTCGCCGTCGCGGTGACCGAGGATCCCGAGCGCGGTTTCGCCCCGCACCCGACCTGCGGGCTGTGGTCGGTGGGCCTGCGCGCGGACCTGCGGGCGGCGCTGGGTGGTGGAACCCGGCGGGTGATCGACTGGGCGCGCGGTCACGGTGCCGCCGAAGCGGTCTTCGCCAGCGATGACACGCCGTTCTTTAACGTCAATACGCCGCACGATCTCGACCGCGCCGAAGCGCTGCTCGCCGGGCGCGCGGCGTGAAGGTCTACGGCGTCACCGGCTGGAAGAACTCCGGCAAGACCACACTGGTCGAGCGGCTGGTCGCGGACATCACCGGGCGCGGCTTCGCCGTATCCACGATCAAGCACGCCCACCACGCGTTCGACATCGACCATCCGGGCAAGGACAGCCACCGGCACCGCGTCGCCGGCGCGCGCCAGGTTCTGGTCGCCTCGCACGCGCGCTGGGCGCTGATGACCGAGCTGCGCGACGCGCCCGAGCCGGAACTCGCCGACCTGCTGGCGCAAATCGCGCCGGTCGATCTGGTCCTGGTCGAGGGCTACAAGCGCGACCGCCACCGCAAGATCGAGGTTCGCCGTGCCGCCACCGCGCAGGACCTGCTCGCCGCCGGCGATCCGACCATCGACGCCGTCGCGTCCGACGCGCCGCTGCCGGGATCGGGCGTGCCGGTGTTCGACATCGATGACGTGGCGGGGATCGCGGCGTTCATTCTCGCGCGGACGGGCCTCGGGTGACGCTGTTTGACAGCTACGTCGTGGTGGACTGGTCGTCGCTGGGGAAGCCCTCGCGCGCGAAGGAGAGCGCGAACGCGATCTGGATCGCATCCGCTGGCGCCGACCTGGAGGCGCCGACGTACTGCAGGACGCGGCAAAGCTCGGTGGGCTGGCTCGAGGCGAAGCTGCTTTGCCTGCTCGGCAAGCGCAGGCGCGTCCTCGTCGGTTTTGATTTCCCCTTTGGCTATCCGGTCGGGTTCGCGGAAGCGGTGACCGGGTGTCCGCAAGCTTTCGCGGTCTGGGCCGAGTTGGCGCGGCGCATCCGTGACGCGCCGGACAACGCCAACAACCGGTTCCTCGTCGCGGGACAGTTGAACGCCGCACTCGCCGGGGTCGGGCCCTTCTGGGGAAACGGCCTGAAGGCGGACGTCACCGACCTGCCGCGGACCAGAAACGGGTCGAACTGGGGCGTGCCGGGCTTGCCGGAACGACGCATCGTCGAACGGCGATACGCCAAAGGGGCCAAGACGTGCTGGCAGATCAGCGGCGCGGGCTCGGTCGGCGGACAGGTTCTCACGGGTCTGCCGCGCCTCCATCGCTTGCGGGCGCATCCCGAACTCGGGCCCGCGATAAGGGTCTGGCCGATTGAAACGGGTCTCGCGACCCCTGACGCAACCATCGTTCTGGCGGAGATTTATCCGTCGTTGTGGTCGACGGAGATCGCCGCGGCGCGAGAGCGAGGCGAGATCCTCGATCGGGCGCAGGTTTGTGTGACGGCTTCGGCCTTCGAGGCGCTCGACGCCGCGGGGGAGCTTGCGGCGCTGTTTTGCGGACCGGCGAGTCTTACCCGGTCCGAGCGCGCGCAGGTCGTTGACGAAGAAGGCTGGATTCTCGGCGCGGGAGGCGCCTGAGCGTTGCGCCTTGCGATCCTGACCCCGCCGGCGCTGATGACGACCGCGTTCTGCATGGAGTTCTTCATGACGACCGGCGCCTACATGCCGTTCTGGCCGCTCTGGCTCGAGAAATGGGGCCTGACCGCCAGAGAGATCGCGCTGTTCACGGCGCTCGGAATGGGCGTGCGCGTGGTCGCGGGGCTCGCCATTCCGGCGGTCGCGGACCGGCTCGACCAGCGGCGCCTGACCGTCGCCGCATGCCTGATCGCGGCCATCGTCCTGTTCGTCGCGCATTTGTGGATCGGCGACAAGACGGGGCTGCTGATGGCGACCCTAGGCGTCGGCGCGGCCTTCGCCGGCATCGGCCCGCTGGCCAAGGCGCAAGGGGTCGCGGCGTCCCGCGCGCATGGTTTCCCTTAAGCGCAGACCCGCGGGCTCGGCTCGATCGGCTTTCTCGCCGCGAGTCTGGTAGTCGGGGCGCTGATCGCGCGGATGGGCGTCGATCTCGCGCTCTGGTGGATCGTCGGGCGCCTTGCCGTCGCCACGGCGCTGGTGTTGCGCCACCCCGGCGGACGGCGGGTCGCCGGGCAGGTTCCGCCGCGCTAGGGCGAGATCGGCGCGCTGCTCGTGAACCCGGTGTTCGCGGTGTTCGTCGCGGCGGTCGCCTTCACGCAGTCGAGCCATGCGGTGTTCTTCGCGCTCGGCTCAGTCCATCGGACGCGGCTCGGGCTGTCGGAGGCGACGATCGGCGGGCTCTGGGCCGGCTCGGTCGGCGCCGAGGTCGGCTTCATGGTGCTGCTCGGCTCGTGGGCCGTGCGCAGGCTCGGCCCGGTCCGCGCGATCGCGCTGTCGGGTGCTGCCGGCGTGCTGCGCTGGGGCGCGATGAGCTTCGATCCGGCGGTCTGGGCGCTTTGGCCGCTGCAGGCGCTGCACGCCGCGACCTTCGGGCTCGGTCATCTCGGGGCGATGGCCTTTATCGCCGAGGCGGTTCGCCCCAGTTCGGTGCGGCTGCACCGGGGGGCGATGGGCTCGATGGCGGTCGGGCTCTTGCTCGCGCTCGGCATCGGGCGGAGGCGGCGGCGGTCTATCCGGCGCTCGGCGGCGGCGCCTACGGCGTCGGCGCGATTCTGTCGGTGGTCGGGCTCGGCTTCACTTTCGCGCTGTCGAGGCGCTGGCGGGTCGGGGCGCTGCCGAGTTAGGCACGGCTGGTTCACGGGCAGAGTTTGTTGAAACTCAGTGGTATCCTACCCTTCGCCGCGCGTCTATCCTGACGGGATGAACAGGCTGTCTTCTCTCGTTCAAGCTGAAAAACGGATCTCCGCTTTTCCCGGTTGGGTTCAACCTGAAGCAGAAACTGGCTACAGCTGGTTCAATGCACCGCTTGAGATCGATGGGGTGACCGAAGTCGGCTTCGTTCTTCACGGCGGTTGTTATCCTTCCCGCGCGGAGTCCTGCGTTTCATTCGAGCTGAGCGTGGCCCGTGTTCCGGGCCAAAAGCGCATTCCGCTTGAGCGACTCGACTGGCGCGCGCATGATGGTGGGCACACCAACCCGCGACGGCATTGGTCACCCGCTATCTGGCAAGCGCCTAGGACCAACCCATATTCATGCCTTCGAACTGAACTGGTCAGACACCGAGCAGCGCATGAGAGAAAGCCCGCTGCGGTTCGCAAGAGACGTGGAAGAAGAGCTGGCCGATTTCGCGAGCCTGAGGAAATTCATCGGGAATCGTTTCAAAATCAACAACATAGAGATTGTCACGGAGCCTGTTTGGGACTATGATCTCTTCCAATGGGGAGACGCGGATGGCTGATGCGGCCCTTAAGTTCCTGACCGTCAAGGAGGTTGCCGAGTCGGCAGCAGCCGCCCTCCTTTCCGTGAGACACTGGGGCGACTCGAGCTTCATCACCTTGCCGCTCATTTACCCCAGCGGCGCCAGTGTCACGGTGAAGCTCTCGCCGGTCAAGGATGGCCTCAGGGTTAGTGACGGCGGGCTTGCTTATCGCGAGATTGAGCGATTCGGCGCCCAGCGTTCTTTTCCGCAGGTGGTTCGCAAGCATATTGAAGGACGCGAACTGAGCGCTGACCGCCGCAGCGTCTACGCGGATGTACCGCCGCATGAGGTAGAGGCGACAATCTGCGACGTGGGAATCACTTCGCTCCAAGTGGCCGAGCAAATTGTCGCCAAGGCTGCCGAAGTTCATGCGGAGGATATTGCCGACGCCCTTGAACAGCGACTCGTGGAAGTGTTCGGCGTCGATCAAGTCAAGTCGAACGTCGAAATTGTCGGCTCATCCTCTACAAGCTGGAAGGTGTCAGCAATCAACCGAATGGAGGGGTGCCTTGCAGTGTTCCAGGCAGTCTCAGTGACCCCGATGTCGATCTTCAGGACCAGCGCCGCCTTCCATGACTTGGCGCTTCTCGATCAGCCGCCCAATTTGATCGCCGTAGTCGAAAGCAAGGAGAAACTGGGTGCGAAGAATCTTGGAATCCTGCATCAAGCTGGTCGAGTGATTGAGTTTCGTGATTCTATCGAGACATACAGGCTGGCCGCCGCCTAGTCGAACGAGCCGCTCGCGCGGGCCATCAGCTGGAAGGCGCGGGCCGAGCGGGTGTTGGCCAGTTGCGCGAGTTCGTCGTCGCTCGCGTCGGCAGCGATCTCGGCCAGCACGCCGTCGAAGCGGCGCTGGAAGAACAGCGCGGTGTCGCGGAAGATCTGATCGGCCTTCATCAGGCTCCGCGCCGCCTCGAGCGCCGCCGCGTCGCCGACGCCGCCCACGCCCGCCGCATCGATCCCGCGGGCGCCGGCGACGAACCGCCGCCAGGCCTTCGGATCTGCGGGGTCGCAGTCGAGGTCGTCCATGTAGAGACCCTCCTGGGACAACAGCGTCAGCACGTCTTCCGCCGCCTGCAGCATCTGGGCGAGGCTGTGGTGGCGCAGCGCGAGGCGCAGCGCGCGAAAGCCTTCGCGGTCGTCCGCGTCGCGAGGAAAATCGAGCGCGCGCATCAGATCGTCCCATTCGAGGCGCGCCTCGGGATCGGGCTCGGCGAGCATCGGCAGATCCGGCTGGGCCGCCGGCGGGGGGTCTGGGGGCGGCGTTGCGCGCGGCCGGGTGCGGGGGCGCGGCTTCTCGACCGGAGGCGCCGAGCCTGTCGCGCCGTGGCGGAGCAGCGACTGCAGCACTGCTTCGAGCGCTTCCTGGCCCGCAGCGACGCGTTCAAGCTGTGCGGCCACGTCGGCGGCTGATCCGGCGCGCATGGCGTCCGCGACCGCGGCGGGCGAGGCGGCGCCGTTCCGGTCGGGCCAGGCCCGCGACGCATCGAGCGCGCCGAAAAGCGGCGCCGCCACGTCGGCGAGCCGGGCAATCGCCGCGCGCAGACGCAG
>JBBRUZ010000105.1:0-11306 GCA_038247355.1 Rhodobacterales bacterium | reverse complement strand
CGGCGTCGCCTCCCTGCCACGACGGCGGGCATGGAGGCAAGCTTCGGGTGTCGATGTCGGGGACCGCGCATATCGAAGGAAGTATTCCTTCGGATCGGAGCCGTGAGGCGGAGGCAAGGGTCCGTCTGATGTCGCTGTGGTCGCAATCGGGGCGCGCACGACCGGGTGGGAGCCAGAATCGCGGCCCCCCAGGGGCGGGCGGGGGCCCCCCCCATTTTAAACGGACAAAAAAGGAAAAGAAGATAGGGTGATCACTCGAGGGACGCGCGGTTTCGCAGGCGACGACGGGCCCCCTCCCCGCCCTCATACGAGCACGGGCTCCGCCACCTGCGCCCCTACCCCGAACACCCGCTTGTAGCGGTCGATCTGGTCGGCGGGGCCCATCGCCTTGGCCGGATTGTCCGAGAGCTTGACGGTCGGGCGCCCGTTCGCGCTGACCGCCTTGCACACGAGGCTGAACGGCGCCAGCGCGTCGTCGGGCGCGAGGCCCCTGAAATCGTTGGTCAGCAGCGTGCCCCAGCCGAAACCGACCTTCACCCGGCCGTGGAACCGGGCGTAGAGCGCCTCGATCCGCTCGACGTCGAGCCCGTCGGAGAAGATCACCAGCTTTTGCGCCGGGTCCTGCCCCTTCGAGCGCCACCAGGCGATCGCCGTCTCCGCGCCGTCCTCCGGCGCCCCGCTGTCGATCCGGATGCCCGTCCAGGAAGCCAGCCAGTCCGGCGCCCGCTCGAGGAATCCCCGCGTCCCGTAGGTGTCGGGCAGCACGATCCGCAGGTTCCCATCGTAGTCCTTGTGCCAGTTTTCCAACACCTTGTAGGGCGCCTCGCTTAGCGCCGCGTCGTCTTCGGCGAGCGCCGCATAGACCATCGGCAGCTCGTGCGCGTTCGTCCCGATCGCCTCGACCTCGCGGCGGAGCGCGATCAGGCAGTTCGACGAGCCGGTGAATTTCGGCCCCAGCCCCTCCTGCATCGCCTGCACGCACCAGTCCTGCCACAGGAACGAATGCCGCCGCCGGGTGCCGAAATCCGAAATGCGCAGGTCGACGAGCGGCCGCAATCGCGCGATCTTTTCCCAGACCCGCGTCATCGCCCGCGCATACATCACCTGCAGCTCGAACCTGCCCATGTCCTTGGTCACCGCCCGCGAGCGCAACTCCATCAGCACCGCGAGCGCGGGGATCTCCCACATCATCACCGCCGGCCATGAGCCGCGAAACGTCAGCTCGAACTGGTCGCCGCAGCGGATCAGCTCGTAGTCGGGCATCCGGAAGGTCTCGAGCCAGGTCATGAACTCGGGCGAGAACATCTGCCGCTTGCCGTAGAACGTGTTGCCCCGCAGCCAGGTCGACTCGCCCCTGCTCAGCCGCAACCCGCGGATATGGTCGAGCTGCGCGCGCAGGTCGCCCTCGTCGATCAGCGCCGCGACCGGCACGCTCGCCGTCCGGTTGATGAGGCTGAACTCGACCTCGACATCGGCATGCCGCTGGAACACCGTCTGCAACATCAGCAGCTTGTAGAAATCGGTGTCGAGCAGCGAGCGGACGATCGGGTCGATCCGCCACGCATGGTCGTAGACGCGCGTCGCGATGTCGGTCATCGGGTCACGCCGCGAGATCGGTGGTGCGCGCGAAGACGACGCCGGCCTCGCCCATGCCCGCCATCGCCGCCGCGTGCGAGCCGTCGAGGTCGATCTCGCGACAGGCGTCCTCGAGCAGCGTCACCGCGAACCCCAGCCGGGTGGCGTCGAGCGCCGAATAGGCGACGCAGAAATCGGTCGCCAGCCCCGCCAGCCAGACCTCCGTCACCCCGCGCTCGCGCAGATACCCCGCGAGCCCGGTCGGCGTCGCGCGGTCGTTCTCGAAGAACGCCGAATAACTGTCGATGTGCGGCCGGAACCCCTTGCGGATCACCATGTCGGCGTAATCGGTCCGCAGATCGGGGTGAAACTCGGCGCCCGGCGTGCCCTGCACGCAATGGTCGGGCCACAGCACCTGCGGTCCGTACGTCATCTCGGCCATCGAGAACGGCGCGGCGCCGGGGTGGTTCGTCGCGAAGGACTTGTGATCGGCCGAATGCCAGTCCTGCGTGAACACCCGCACCCCGAACCGCAGCGCGACGCGATTGACCAGCGGCGCCACCGCCGCGCCGCCGGCCACCGCGAGCGCGCCGCCCGGGCAGAAATCGTTCTGCACGTCGATCACGACCAGCGCCGCGGTCGCGGCGGGAATGACCAGCGCCGGGGTCGCGGCGGGCACGGCGCGTTCGGTCAAGGCGTCCCCCCCCAAGGCTTTGTTCTCGCTGCCGGGCGAGATTGCCAGCCCGGGGCGGGCATTACAACCGCTTCGACTTGCAGGTCAGGCGCCCCGGTTCAGCGATTTCGCCATCGTCGCGACGCCGAGCGTCATCAGCCGCGCCGCCTGCGCCGCGTACTGATCGAGCGTCGACGCAAAGCGCCGGGCCTGCAGCGCGCGCACCTCGCCCAGCGTCGCGCAGCGCAACAGCGCGCACCGGGTTTCCATGTCGGTGCAGATCCGCGCGGTGACGAAATCGGCCATCTCGCGCTGAAGCGAGGACAGGCCCGCGAGCACCGCCACGCCCGCCGCCTCGATGGTCTCGAGCGCCTGCTGCTGCGTGATGGTGACGGTGTCGATGACGGCGTCGGTCACCGTTCCGAGCGCGGCCTCGTCGGGGGCGTCGCGGGGCTCAGGACCGGCGCCAGTCGTCTCGAGCGCATCGGGCGCGGCCGGCGCGAGGGTCGTCTCCGGGGTCGCGGGCGTATCTGGAGTGTCGGGCATCTGCGTTCTCCCTTTGGGTTGGCGTGTGCGGATGTGAGAATCGTTCTCTACGCCGCGATCCGGCGCGCGGCCATGATCTCGATCAATGCGCCTCGGGGTCGAAGACAAGTTCGGCGATACCCTCAACCGGACCGTCGGGCAGCGCGGTGAGCACCGGCGCAATGCCGAGGTCGTCGAGCTGATCGGCGACGCCGAACCCGTACTCGAGATGCCCCCGCCCGATGATCCCGACCGCGAGCGCCGCGGGCGCGTGCTCCAGCACCGCGGCGAGCCCGCAGGCGAAGGCCCTGTCCCAGGCCTGCTGGGCGCGCACGAAGCGATCGAAGGCCGGGTCTGCGGGGGATTGCGCGGCGCGGCCGGGCCGCACGCCGCCGGTGATCTCGAACAGATAGCGGCGGTAAGCGCCCGACGCCGGCCGCGCCGGGCTGAGCCAGTCGCGTTCGTGCCCCGGCAGCGCGTCCCAGCCGTCGCGGCCGATCGCGGTCACCAGCGGGCGGTCGATGTTGATTGCGCGCATCGGCAGGCCCAGGTCGCGGCACAGCTCGAACAGCGGCAGATAGAGCCCCGGCTCGAAGCCCCAGACCTCGCTCCAGCGGCTCGCCTCGAGCAATCCGGCCGCGTCGAGCCGCCCGTCCCCCCAGGCGTCGAGCGCCGGTTGCGCGCGGCGCGGGAACATCTCGAAGCCGACGACGACGTCGGCGCGCAGCGCTGCGAGCCCCGCGAGCGTAAGCGCCTGCCAGCGGTGATCCTCCGCCCGGTCATGCCGCTCGCCGAGCAGCGCGACCCGGCCCGACGCCAGCCGGGCGACCCCGTCGTGATGGGTGAGCCGTCCGCCGGTTGCGGGCTCGATCCAGGGCAGTCGCACCGTCACCTCCACCGCCGCTCGGCCAGCGCCAATATCGCCGTGCGCGCCGATACGCCAGCCCCTGTTTCTTGCGCGCCGCCGGTGTTCTGCCGAGTGAATAAAATTGCGGTTGACATCTCTGACAAAATTGCTCACCTATTTCCCAGCCAGTTCGCCGAACCAGCCAGACCCGATGCCCCAAACCCGGAGCCGATGGAATGGACGACGACCGCGACCCCGAACCCCCCCGACCCGAAACCCCGCGCGCCGAGCCGCGACCCCGCCCGGCGGAAGCCGACGTGCTGCCCACCGCCGAGCCCGACGACGAATTCGTCGCGGCCTACGCCGCCTGGCGGATCGACCGACCCGAGGACCCGCGATGAACGCCCCCTTCGCCCACACCACGAGCAGCCGGATCACGCTGCGCGCGGCCACGCCCGAGCATGACGCGCGCGTGCTGACCGAAGGCGGCGCGGAGGCGCGCATCGTGCTGGACGGAACGCTCTACGTGCTGCGAATCACCCGCCTCGGCAAATTGATCCTGACGAAATGAGCATCGAGATGAACGCCCGCACCGCGCCCGGTCCGCTGAGCCGGCTCGACGATCTGCCCGCGCTGGAGCGCCGTGTCGTGGTCTGCGCTCGGCTCTGGTGCGAAGGGCCCGCGGGCCAAGCGACGGTCGAGCGGGACTGGGGTCCGTGCGGCGGCGTCGATCTCGCCACGCAGGCGCTCGACCGGCTCGACGAGCTACTCGGGCTCTGCTTCGCGCACGGACGGCGCCCGCTCCAGATCGACGGCGTCCGGGCCGAGGGCGTCAGCGGCGACGAATGCGTGCTCGGCCGTTTCGTCGCGCTCGCGGCGGAGGGCAAGCGCGAGGAGGCGATCCTGATCGCGACGCTGCTGGTGCGGGCCGATCTCGCGCTCGGTCTCGCCCGGACCGCCGAGGCGCTCGGCCTCCTGCTGCTCCGCGAGCGCTACCCGCGCGCGCCGGCGTGGACGCAGTGACGGGCGCTGCGATGTTCGACGCCGGTCCCGCATCCCCGCTCCGCCGCGCTGACCACGACGCGCCCGCCGCACGGGGCGACGAAGCGCCCGCCCGCACCTTCTTTGTCGCAGGTGTGCTCTGCACCGTCGCCGGCGACGCCGGGCGCGAAGCGGCCGCACCGTTTCGGGACGAACCCCGAACGGCGGGCGTGTCGGTCAGTCGGGGTTGAGCGCCAGGCGTCGCAGCGCCGTCACCGGACCGCCGCCCGCCGCCGCGATCCGCGCCGCGGCCGCGCCGAATGGCTCGATCGCCACGGCCATGTGATGAGCGTTCGCATGGAGCAGCGTCGCCTCGTCGAGCAGGACCCCGACATGGCCGCGCCAGAACGCGAGATCGCCGCGCATCGGCCCTGCCTCCACGGGCTGGGCCGCACCGAGGAGCGCCACCTGCATGTCGGTGTCGCGCGGCGCCGCGCGTCCCACAGCCATCAGCGCCAGTTGCACCAGCGCCGAGCAGTCGAGCCCCCGGACGCTACGCCCGCCCCAGCGATAGGGGGCGCCGAGAAACCGTTCGGCCTGCGTGACGAAATCCCCGATCAACGGGCGGATGTGCTGGACCGGCGTGAAGCCGCCGCCGCGCAACGCCGCAAAGCCCCGGGTCTCGCCGGTCACGTCGAGATCGGCGAGAAACGGCAGGTCGCCGGCGGCGTGCGCCTTCAGCAACGGCGCCGCGTAGCGGTGGCTCGACAGCGCGCTCAGCTTCCGGCCGGCGGCGCGATCTGGCCCGAGGCCGGCCGCCGCGACGAAACCGACATAGCCGTCGGCTTCCGCCTGGCCCCAGGCCAGCCCGTCGGGCCGCGTCTCGTAGACGGTGAACGCCTCGCCGTGCAGAAGCTGCGTCGCGAGTTCGGCGCCGGGCGCGGGGGCTAGCGTCAGATCGAGCAGATCCGCCGTCACGCGCCGGGCGACCCCGTCGGCGAAACGATGCGCCACCACCCGCCCCATCAGTCGGCGCGCCGCCAGATCGGGACGCGCGGGCGTCAGACGGGGACCGAACTGGTTCAGATCCTGGTACAAAATCGCTCCTCCAACACGCGCAGCAGCGCCCGCGCGCCTTGAAAGGCGCCGCCTTTCGGTCGCGCGGGCCGCGCAACGGGCGTCCAGCCATAGATGTCGAGATGCAGGTATCGCGGGCTTTCGGTGACGAAGCGGCGCAGGAACAGCGCGGCGGTTACGGCGCCCGCCATGCCGCCCGACGGCGCGTTGTCGAGATCTGCGACGCCCGGTTCGATCAGCGGCTCGTAGGGGTCCCAGAACGGCAGGCGCCACAGCGGGTCGGCCACCGCCGCCGCCGCGCGCGCGACATCCGCCGCCAGCGCGTCGTCATCGGTGAAGAACGCCGGAACGTCCGGGCCCAGCGCCACGCGCGCGGCGCCGGTCAGCGTCGCGAAGCTCACCAGCAGGTCGGGGCGCTCCGCGTCGGCCAGCGCCAGCGCGTCGGCGAGCACCAGCCGCCCCTCGGCGTCGGTGTTGTTCACCTCGACCGTCAGTCCCTTGCGGCTGCGCAGGATGTCGCCGGGCCGCATCGCGGGGCCCGAGATCGCGTTCTCCGCCACGGGCGCCAGCACCCGCAGCCGCAGATCGAGGCCGAGGCCCATGACCATGTCGGCCAGGCCGAGCGCGGTCGCCGCGCCGCCCATGTCCTTCTTCATCAGGCCCATCGACGCGGCGGGCTTGATGTCGAGCCCGCCGGTGTCAAAGCAGACGCCCTTGCCCACGACCGTGACCTTTGGCGCGTCCGCCCGGCCCCAGGTCATGTCGAGCAGGCGCGGGGGCTGCACGGCCGCGGCGCCGACGGCGGCGATCAGCGGAAAATCGTCGCGCAACGCATCGCCGGCGATCACGCGCGCGCGCGCGCCATGCCGCGCCGCGACGTCGAGGAACGCCGCTTCCAGCGCGTCGGGGCCCATGTCGTTCGCCGGCGTGTTGATCAGATCCATGGTCAGCGCCGCAGCCGCCGCGATCAGCGCCGTCCGGTCCGCGTCGACGCCCTCGGGGCAGACCAGTTCGACCGCTCGCGCCGGCGCCGCACGATAGCGGTCGAACCGGTACCCCGCCAGCAGCCAGCCGAGCGCCTCGAGGGCGGCGTCCATTTCGGCGCCCTCGCATCGCAGGTCGTAGCGACCGGCGGGCAGTCCGGCCACCGCCGCGGCGAGGTGAAAGCGGTCGCGGCGTCGCGCGGTCGCGGCGCCCCAGCCGAACAGCGCCGCCTCCGGCGCCCCGTCCGCGCCGGGCAGCGCCAGCGTTTCGCCCAAGGCCGCCGCGAACCCCATCGCCGCGACCCACGCCCGACGCGCCGCAGGCTGCGCCGCGAGCCAGACCGCGAGGCCGTCCGGGGACACGACGTAGAGCGGGATCGCCCGCGGATCGGGTGCAGGGAGCAGCGCCATCGGCGACCTCCGGGGAATGCGACGCAGCGATCCTAGTCGCGCGCCGCGCCGCTCCACAAGCCGGATCGATGCGCATTCGGCGCACGACGCGGATCGATCCGCCGGCTGCCCGCGATGCGGACGCCCGCTCCCGGTCTACAACGCGGACTGATCTGCATAACGAATGACCGACACCAGCGAGTCCTCCGCCAGCCGCGCCAGCCGCGCCGCCACCGCCGCCGTCGCGGTCGCATCGGCCGCCTCGAGACACCGCGTCAGATCCCGCGCGACCTGCGCGAAGGTCTGAAGCCCCACCTGCTCGCTCAGCGACCCGAGCCGCGCCGCCAGCGCCAGCGCCTCGGCCGCATCGCCCGCGTCGAGCGCGTCCTGAAGCAGGCCCATGCGGTCGGAGACGTGAAAGACCACCTCCTCGACGACCTCGCGCGTGCGCTGGTCCCCCAGCGACCTGCGCAACACGGAGATCTGCGCGGTGTCGAGGACCACGCATTCCCGTACCGCGCATCGGAAAAGTTCGGCGCCCATCTGTTCGCTCCCTCGGTCAACACCCCGACCTCACCCTAGCCGCACGTTCCTCAACGCCGGCTTAGGCCGCGCGCGGCCGCTCCGCGAAAGTCCTCGAATTCTCTGCGGAAATTGATGCAAAGTCGCTCCATCGTCAGAGCGACCGGAGCGCCCATGGAAAACGCCAGACCGCTGCCGACCTTTCTGATCGAGCGCTACCGGCTCTGGCAGGCGCGCGTCGCGACCAAGGGACGCGCGCACCTCGCCGCGCTCGCCAACGACGGCCAGCGCCCCCGCGCGATGATCATCGCCTGCTGCGACAGCCGCGTGATGGCGACCGCCGTCTTCGGCGGCGAGGCGGGGGATTTCTTCGTGCACCGCAACATCGCCAATCTCGTGCCGCGCTTCACCCCCGACAGCGCGGTGCGCGGCACGTCGGCCACGATCGAATATGCGGTCACGGTGCTGAAGGTCCGACATCTGATCGTCATGGGCCACCACGGCTGCGGCGGCGTCGCCGGCTGCTACGATCTGATGTCGGGCCACGAGAACGCGCCGCCCGCCGACAGCTTCGTCGGCCGCTGGCTGACGATCCTCGAACCGGGCTTTGACCGCGTGGCCGCGCTGGGTCTGCCACGCGCCGAAGCGTTGCGCGCCCTCGAACACCAGGCGATCCTTGTCAGCCTCGAGAACCTGATCGAGTTCCCGTTCGTCGCGGCGGCGGTCGCGGCGGGCCGCTTGCAACTGCACGGCATCTGGAAGGACATCAGCGACGGCGACCTCGATTTCTACGATGCGACGACCGACAGCTTCCACGACGTGTGACGCCGCACTAGGGTCCGTCCGCCGATCTCCTCGCCCGGAACCCGAATCATGGACTTCCTCGCCCTCGCTGAACAGAATCTCGTCTCGCCCATTGTGCTGAGTTTTGCGCTCGGCCTCGCGGCGGCTCTCGCGCGCTCCGATCTCAGCGTGCCGGAGGCCGCCGCCAAGGCGCTGTCGCTCTATCTGCTCTTCGCCATCGGTTTCAAGGGCGGGGTCAGCGTCAACGAGAGCGGCTTCACGCCCCGCCTCGCCGCGGCGCTCCTCGCGGGCACGGCGCTGTCGGCGGTCATCCCGCTCGTCGCCTACGCGATCCTGCGCGCGGTCACGAATGTCGGCGTGGTGGATGCGGCGGCGGTGGCGGCGCATTACGGTTCGATCTCGATCGTCACCTTCGTCGCCGCGTCCTCCAGCCTCACCTCGATCGGTATGCCGTTCGAGGGCTACATGGTCGCGGTCGCGGCCTCGATGGAGGCGCCGGCGATCCTGACCGCCCTCTGGCTCGTCAGCCGCCAGCGCCCCGGCGCGCCGGGCGATACGGGCCTGTGGCGCGAGATCCTCCTCAACGGCTCGATCGTGCTGCTGATCGGCGCCTTCGGCATCGGCTGGATCACCGGGCCGGACGGGCGCGCGGAGATCACCAGCTTCATCGACGCGCCGTTCAAGGGTGTGCTCTGCCTCTTCCTTCTCGACATGGGCCTCGTGGCGGGCCGCGGCCTGCGCCAGAGCGCGCGCCTCCTCGCCGCCCCGCTGATCTCCTTCGGGATCGCGATGCCGCTCATCGGGGGGAGCCTCGGCGCGCTTGTCGGTCTGGCGCTCGGGCTCTCGACCGGGGGCGTCGCCATGCTCATCACGCTGGCGGCCTCGGCGAGCTATATCGCCGTGCCAGCCGCGATGCGCGTGGCCTTGCCGGAGGCGAACCCGGCGATCTACCTCACGCTGTCGCTCGGCGTGACATTTCCCTTCAACCTGACCCTCGGCATCCCGCTCTATATCGCCGCGGCGCAGGCGCTCGCCGGCTGACAGGAGGCCAGAATGCAAACCCACCTCGCCAAGCGCGTCGAGATCATCATCGAGGCCCCGATGCAGCGCCGCCTCGAGGAGGCGCTGACCCGCGCCGGCGTCTCGGGCTATTCGATCCTGCCGGTGATGGGCGGCAACGGCGCCTCCGGCCCCTGGACCCGCGAGGGGCAGGTCGGGCGCGCGGGCGGCCTCGTCGCCGTCATCTGCATCGTGCGCCCCGAGCGCAAGGACGCCCTGCTCGACGCCGCCTTCGCTGTGCTCGACCGCCATATCGGCGTCGTCAGCGTCAGCGACTGCGAGGTGTTGCGGGCGGAGCGGTTCTGAGCACCCCGGCGCGCGCCACATCGCCGGGCGACGTTTTCGTGATCGCGGCCTTCGCAGCAGCGAGCCGCGACATCACGCAATTGCGATCGCGGCGGGCCGGGCGGCGGGACGCGGCGGCTAGGCAGACGCTGACCTATCGGGAATAGTCCGGATGTTCGCGTTGAAATGAAATGAAAGGTTGCGCCCATGAAGAGCCTCCCCATCGGTTTCGCGGCGCTTGTCGCCCTGTGCCACCCGGCGTTCGCCCAGGACGACGCCGTGGCCGTCCGGAAGGCGCTGATGGACAGCGTCGCGGCCTCCGCCGCAGTCTCGGGCGGGGTGATGAAGGGCGAGATCGACTACGTCCCCGCGATCGGCAAGGCGGCGATCGAAGCGATCAACGCCACGGCGCAATCCTACGGCTTTTTCTTTCCCGAGGGCACCGACGGCGAGACCGACTCCCGCTCCACCGCCTCGCCCAAAATCTGGACCGACCGCGCCGGGTTCGACGCCGAGATCGCCAAGCTGCAGGCCGCCGTCGGCGCGGCGCGCGAAGCGGGCGGCAAGGACGGCCCGGCGGACGCCGCCGCCTTCGCGGCCGCCATCGAACCCGTGCTCGGAACGTGCCGGAGCTGTCACGAAGGGTACCGCATCAAGCGCTAGGGCGCGCGGGTGGTCGGTCTCCGCATCGCCGTCGGACTGGCGCTCGCCGTGCTGGTCGGCGGCGCCGCCTTCTACATCCTGACCATGCCGCGCGGCCTGCCCGCCGCGACGCTCGCAGCACTGCCCGAAGGCGACGCGAGCCATGGCGAAACGGTGTTCTGGACCGGCGGCTGCGCCTCGTGCCACGCCGCGCCCGGCGCGCAGGGCGACGACCTGCTGCGCCTCGGCGGCGGGCTTGTGATCAAATCCGACTTCGGCGATTTCGTGAGCCCCAACATCTCTCCGCACCCCGAGGACGGCGTCGGCGGCTGGTCCCCCGCCGACTTCGCCAACGCGATGCAGCGCGGCGTCTCGCCTGACGGACGGCACTACTACCCCGCCTTCCCCTACACGTCCTACATCCGCATGGACCCCGCCGACGTCGCCGACCTCTGGGCCTTCCTCCAGACCCTCCCCCGCGTCGCAGGCGCCCAACGCGGCCCCGACCTCGCCTTCCCGTTCAACATCCGCCGCGGCGTCGGCCTGTGGAAGCTCGCCTTTCTCACCGACGCCCCCGCCATCGCAATCGACTCCGCCGACACGCTCGCCCTGCGCGGCCGATACCTCGTCGAAGGCCCCGGCCACTGCGCCGAATGCCACACCCCCCGCAATCGCGCCGGCGCGCTGGACCGCTCCGCCTGGATGGCCGGCGCCCCCAACCCCGACGGCGAAGGCCGCATCCCCAACATCACCGGCGGGGAGGGCGGCATCGGCGCGTGGTCCGCCGGGGATGTCGCCTACTACCTCGAGACCGGCTTCACCCCCGACTTTGATTCCGTCGGCGGCTCGATGGCCGCCGTCCAGCGCAACACGGCGAAACTGCCGGGCGGCGACAGGAACGCGATCGCCGCGTATCTGAAGCTGCTGCCTGCGCAGTCGAGCG
>JBBRUZ010000104.1:0-11311 GCA_038247355.1 Rhodobacterales bacterium | reverse complement strand
CGAGCACCCCACCGCCCAACTGAAGGACTGGAAAGGCATTCTCCAGGCCGTATGCCGGGTACAACGATCTCTGTCGGGGCGACCGCAAGCCCGGTCCGGTAATCTGCGCGCTGTGCCGAGTAGGCGGGGTCGTTGCCGAGCACGTCCCTCACAAATCCGGACGTGCAGATTTCCCGCATCCGGTTCCTCACGGTCCAGTTTCGCTCAAGTCCAGCTCCGTTGATGCACGATCCGGGTCGGCGGCAGGGGATGCCGGTCGAGCACCTGCTGCATCCGGTCCCAGGAGAGCGTACCGGATCGGCTGCGGCGGGAGAGTCCGCCCCGCCAGATGCGCTCGACCTGATGGTGGCGCCACCGACGCCGTCCGTCGCCCGTGATCCCATAGTAGGCGTAGTGGCCCTGTATCATCCGGGTCAGGGGCGCCGGTGCTTGACCGTGAGCGACAGGTGCAGGTGCTTGCCGCACCATTACCTGACCGCACGGAGGTCCTTCGCCTTGACCTGCCGCACCACTGGCTTGCCCTTTCGTGACGTGCCCCAGACGTGGGTGAAGCCCAGAAAGTTGAAGCTGGTGGCGCTCGTCGCCGGATGCCGCCCTTGCGGGCGTTGGAAACGGAAGTCCACATAGCGCGTCTTGTCGGGGTGGAGCCGAAGCCCGTACCGCTCGAATCGCCTGCCCAGAACGGCCAGCACGCGCCGACCGTCCAGATGATCCTCGAAGCTCATGACGAAATCGTCGGCGTACCGGACCAGCTGGCGCCTCCGCTTCAGACGGGGCTTCGCCACATCGACGAACCACCGGTCCAGCACATGGTGCAGGAAGATGTTCGCCGGAAGCGGGCTGATCACGCCGCCTTGCGGGGTCCCGGCCACCGGCCTGCTCAGGGCGCCCTGTTCGAGCACCGCTGCCTTCAGCCACTTGTCGATCATGCGTCGGATGACACCGTCCTTGATCCGCAGGTCGAGGAAGCTGCGCAGATGCCCGTGGTCGATGCTGTCGAAGTATTTCGATATGTCAGCGTCGATCACCACGGCGCTGGCCGGTCTCCATGATGGCATCGCGCAGGGCGCGGATGGCGTCATGGACCGACCGGTCCGGTCGGAAACCGAAAGAGCAGTCCAGAAAGTCCTGCTCGTAGATCGGCTCAAGCTGCATCACGAACGCCCGTTGCGCCACCTTGTCCTCGAAGGTCGGGATCTCGCCGATGTCCTTCGAGGCGGTGAAGCTGATCGACGCGCTCTTCGACATCGAGCGCGAGATCAATGGCCTTGCCCCTGCCGCCCGCCTTGAGGCGCGCCAGCGCCTGTCGGCGCCCCTCGTCGAAAGCCTCGAGGCCTGGCTCCGTTCAGGCGCTCCAGCTGCGTGAGGCCATCCGAGACGAGCACCGCCATCGCGCCCACCACCAGTCCTCCTTGCAGGATGAACGCCAGATTGTTCGACAGCAGTCCTGCGATGATCACCTCGCCCAGCGTGCTGGCGCCCACCGTCGATCCGATGGTCGCAGTGGCGATCGAGATCACGACCGAAAGCCGGACGCCGGCAAGGATCGTCGGCGCGGCGAGCGGAAGCTCCACGCGGGTGAGGCGCTGCCAGGCGTCCATGCCTACGCCCAGTGCTGCCTCGCGCACGGCGGGGCGCAGCGTCGACAGCCCGGTGAGCGCATTCTCGAAGATGGGGAGAAGCCCGTAGAGGAAGAGCGCGAACAGCGTCGGCCCGGCGCCGAACCCAAGCGTGGGTACGGTCAGCGCGAGAACTGCGATCGGCGGAAAGGTCTGGCCGATGTTGGCGATCGCGCGGGACAGCGGCAGGAACTCCGCGCCAAACGGGCGGGTCACGAGGATGGCGAGCCCCACAGCGAGCAGCGTGGCCGCACCGACTGCCGCCGCGACGAGCGCAAGATGGTTCAGCGCCAGGTCGAGCATGTCGGCCTGCTGGTAGATCGCCGGAGCGCCGCCCTCCGCGAATGGCGCAAAGGCGAACGTGAAGGCCTGGGGCGCGACGAGAAACGCGACGAGGAGCGCCGCGGCGGCCGCGCGCATGGCGAGGCCGATACTCATCGCGGGCCCGCGGCCTTCGCCTCGAGCGCCTCGCGGGTCACGGATCCCACGATCACGCCGTCGCGCGCGACCGGAGCCGCGTCGCGCGCCGACCATAGCAGGTCGGCCAAGGCGTCGCGCGCGGACGTGTCCGCGTCGATCGCTGGCCCGGACGCGGCGCTGGGGCCCGCGAGGTCGCCGCAGCGCGCGAGCGACAGGAGCCGAAACGGCCGGTCCGCCGCTCCGACGAGCCGTTCGACGAACGGGCTGGCAGGCCGTGCGATGATCTCCTCCGGCGGCGCGAACTGGAGCAGGCGGCCCTCGTCCATCACCCCGATGGCGTCACCGAGCCCGATCGCCTCCTCCATGTCGTGGGTCACGAGCACGATCGTGGTGCCGAGGCGCTTCTGGATCGCCGCCAGGTCGTCCTGCGCCTTCGCGCGGATGATCGGGTCGAGCGCGCCAAAGGGCTCGTCCATGAGCAGGATGTTCGGTCCGGCGGCGAGCCCGCGCGCCACGCCCACGCGCTGCTGCTGGCCGCCCGACAGTTCGTGCGGCATGCGGCCCCGGAACTCCGCCGGATCCAGCTGGAACAGCTCGAGGAGTTCGTCGACCCGCGCGGCGATGCGCCGCTTGTCCCAGTCCAGCAGAACCGGCACGGTGGCAATGTTTTGGGCGACGGTGCGATGCGGGAACAGCCCGTTGCCCTGGATAACATAGCCGATCCGTCGCCGCAGCACGTGCGGCGGCTCCTCGCGCGTGTCCCTCCCGTCGATGCGCACTGCGCCCGAGGTGGGATCGACGAGCCGGTTGATCATACGCAACAGCGTCGACTTGCCTGAACCCGACGTGCCGACGATTGCGGCGACCGAGCCCGAGGGCACGGTGGCGGTCACGGCGTCGACGACCGTCGCCTCTCCGTAGACTTTGGTGACAGCGTCGATCTCGATCACGGCGTTCGCTTCCCCGCGCCACGCCGTTCGGAAAGCTCGACCGCCGCATCGAGCCCGACCGCCGCAACGAAGGCCATCATGACCGTCGGCAGCGCGCCGAGCAGGATAAGGTCGGTTGCGGTCTGACCCATGCCCTGAAAGACAAAGACGCCGAAGCCCCCGCCCCCGATCAGCGCGGCGATCGTGGCGAGGCCGATGTTCTGCACCAGGACGATGCGGACCCCGGCAAGGATGACGGGAAGCGCCAGCGGCGCCTCGATCCGAAGCAGCTTCTGGCGCGCGGTCATGCCCATTCCCGACGCGGCGTCGACGGCCTGCCGCGACACGCCGTCGAGCCCGACGACCGTGTTGGAGACAACCGGCAGAAGCGAATATGCGTAAAGTGCGACAAGCGCGGGAGCGGCTCCGATGCCGGATATCCCGAGATCCTGCGCCCCCGGGACCGACGCAGCCACCCAGGCGAGTGGCGCGATCAGCAGACCGAACAGCGCGATGGATGGAATGGTCTGGATGAAGTTGAGCCCGGTCAGCAGCGGTACGCGGATTCGGGGTGACTGATTGCAGGCGACGCCAAGCGGAACCCCCGTGATGACAGCGAGCCCGAGCGAGCCGAGGGCGAGCACCACATGCCTGCGCCCCTCGCGCCAGAATTCGGGGGCGCGGCTGTCGTATTCCTTCAGGATCGAAAGATCGTCCCACGCGCCCGAGCCGAGCAGCACCGCCATTGCGGTCACCGCGAGCGCGAGGCCGACCAGGCGCTGCACGGGCGAAAGCCGTAGCCGCGTGAGCGAGTCGGTCAAGAACAGCGCGAGGGCGAAGAGCAGAACCCAGAAACCGCTCCCCGGAGAAACCCGCGCCAGTGTGACGTCCGGAGGCGTGAGATGGGTCCCGGCCCGTCCGATCATGACCATGAGCACGGCCGTGGCGGAAACGCTCACCGCCAACCGGAGCAGCGGCCGCGTTGGGAGAACGGCCACCAGCGCCGCTGTGGTCAGCCCGACGAGCGTCAGCCCCCCCCCGACCGCGCCGAGCGCCTCGAAGATCGATCGCGGCTCGCCCAGCACGATGCGGTTGGCGCTGAAGGTGGCGAAGGGCGACAGACCGGCCCCGATCGCCACGAGGCCGGCGATCGGGACGCCGAGCTTGTCGAGCCGGCGCGCCGAGAGAACCGCGCCGTCGCGGCCGGACCGCATTCCCGCTGTTATGGAAGCAGTCCCTGCGTCGTGAGGAAGTCCTCCGCTACCGCCCGCGCCGGCTCGCCTCCAACCTGAACGCGCCCGTTGAGCTCCTGTAGAGTTTCGAGATCGAGCCGCGCGAACACGGGAGCGAGGAGCTCGGCGATCTCGGGATGCTCCTCGAGCGTGGCCCCGCGAACGATGGGCGCCGGCTGGTAGACGGGCTGCACAGCCTTGTCGTCCCTGAGAACCCGCAGCCCCGATGGGGCGATGCCGCCGTCCGTGCCGTAGACCATCGCGGCGTTTACGCCGCTGGTCTGGCGCGCGGCCGCCGCGATGGTCGCGGCCGTGTCGCCGCCGGAGAGCGTCACCAGCTGCTCGGGCTGAAGCTGAAACGAATATGCTTCCTGGAACGCGGGGAGCGCGGCGGGAGAGTTGACGAACTCCGACGACGCCGCGAGCTTCACTTCGCCACCGCCCGCGACGAACGCGCCGAACTCGCTCATGTTCGTCAGCCCCTCGGCCTCGGCGAGATCCTCCCGCACGGCGATCGCCCAGGTGTTGTTGGCAGACGCCGGAGCGAGCCAGACGATGCCGTTCGCGGCGAGATCCAACTCGGCGGCGCGGTCGAAGCCGGCCTCGGCGTCCTTCCAGATCGGACTGTCGGCTTCGTTGAAGAAGAATGCGGCGTTGCCGGTGTATTCCGGGTAGACGTCAACTTCCCCCGCGACGATCGCCTCGCGCAGGATCGGCGTGCCGCCGAGTTGCAGCCGGGCTTCGGTCGGCACTCCCCCGGACTCCAGCGTCAGCAAGATGATGTTGCCGAGAACGCCGCCTTCGGTGTCGATCTTGGAGCTGACGACGACCTGCGCCGACGCGGCCGCCGCCGTCAATGCGAGTCCCAGCAAGAGCGAGGCAACTCGTTTCTGCATGATCTGTCTCTCCTGATCCCGAATGTGACGCGAGGTCGGCTGTCGTGCGCGTGATCTGGCAAAACCCCTGCGCGGACCTGGTCGGCAAGGAATGCGGCTACGTGCTATTTGGTTCCCTGCGCCGCGAAAGCCAGCATGGCGAGCGAAGTATTGCGCGGACGTCCCGCCCGCTCATCGCCTGTCCGGGGCTGGCCCGCATGTCGCCAGGCATATGGCGGCGGCGATCGCTGTGAGCAGCGCACAGATGGCCATGCCGGTGGCGTAGGCTTTTGTGAAGGGGGTGATCGTGATATTCTCCGTCATGGCGTATCGCTCTTTCGGGACGTTCTGGCAGGCGTCGATCACCCGTCGGAATACGCCGCCTTCTCAGGCCCCATTACCCATATTTAGGCCATAGCTCTTTCCGACACAGTCGAGACACAACCGGCGCAGTGGTTAGCACCCAAACGCCAAAACCGAAGTTCTCGGCGGGCTCGTCGAGAAGGTCACGTTCCACAACCCGGAAAACTGCTTCCGATTTCTGCGGCTTAATGCGCCTGGCCACCACTCTCGGCGCAGTTTAATCCGCACATTCTGCTGCAGGTTGATCGGCCGGCAGTTATCGGTGAGTCAAGGTCTAAAGTCAGGCGTACGGACACGATGCCGGACCCGGAACCTCAAGCGCCTCTGATGGGAGTGCGCAATTCCCGGATGATGCCTCGGACGGCTTCGCAAACCGGCGCTTCGGTCTCCTTTAGGATTGCGAGTCGATCGAAGCGGTGGGCGTCGGCGTTCACCGCCGCACGCAAGGCTTGCCCGAACACCATGCGCAACTCTGTGCCAATGTTGAACTTGCAGATCTTGGTGCTTCGGGCCAACCGGCTACGGGCGTCACCGGCAATACCCGAGCCGCCGTGGATGACAAGCGGCGACTTGGTGACGGCCTCGATCGCCGCAAGCGCGGCGATGTCGATCTGCGCGACCTGTTTTTGTTGTAGATGAACATTTCCCACCGAGATCGCCAGGGCGTCGATGCCGGTCTCTTTTTCGAAGCGCGCGGCTGCGTCGGGATGGGTTCGCGCCGAGGCGGCGCCTTGGTCGTAGCCGACCAACCCGATCTCACCCTCGACGGAAACACCAGCCGCATGGGCCAACTCGGCGACGCGAGCGGTCTCGGCGATGTTCTGGTCGATCGGCTTGCGCGACCCGTCGAACATGACCGAGGTAAATCCGCATTCGATCGCCCGACGGCACTCATCGAGTTCGTAGCCGTGGTCGAGGTGGGCGACGATCGGGACACCGGAGCCCTCGGCCAAGGTGCGGAACATCGCGGCGAGAACCGGAAGCGGCATATGCGCCCTGCAGCCAGGCCCCGCCTGCAGGATGATCGGCGCGTTCTCGGCCTCGGCGGCCGCGAGAAACGCGCGAGCGTCCTCCCAGCCCAGCACGACGAGCCCAGCGACGGCGTAGCCCCCCTTCAGCGCGGGTTGCAGCACCTCAGCCAGCGTCGCAAGCGTCATCTGAATTTCGCGATCATGTCCGCAATGCCGGGAATGGTCTCGATCTGATACGCGTGCGTCGGCTGGAAGTACTGCGTGAGGCTGCGCTGACTGAGGCCGCCGAGGATGGTGAAATAGTACATCTCGTAGCCTGGCAGGACCGCGCAGGGATGGTAACCCTTGTCGATGCAGACCGTCGAGCCGTCGACGATGTGATAGGCGTCGCCCGGCGCGCCTTCCTCGCGCTGGAGCATCTGCAGGCCAGAACCGTGTTTCGGGCGGAACCGGAAGTTGTAGGTCTCGTCGTGGCGGGTCTCGTGGGGCGGGCGGTCGGTGTCGTGTTTGTGGCTGGGGAAACCCGACCAGCCGCCCTGACCCACCGTGAAGAGCTCCGACACCAGCAGCCGGCCGACCCGGTCATGCTGCTTCTGGCCGAGGATATGCTTGATCTTGCGGTGCGTCTTGGTTTCGTCCGAACCGTATTGCACGCGATCGATGTCGCCTGTGCGAACGGCGAACGGCGCGAGAGACCGGTCGTACTTCGCGCCGGCAACGAAGACTTCGGCCGCGTCCGACGCGCAGACCATGCGCGCGGGCGCGTCCGTGGGCACGTAGACGCCTTCGGGTTCGCCGTCCCAGACGTCGACCGTCCGGGTCCCGATGGCCGGAAACGTGTGCTCGCCGACCTGGACGTCCACAGTTCCCGTCGCGGGCGCGATGCAGGTCTCGTACCCGGGCACCCGGTACTCGAACGCCTCGCCGCGGCGCAGCTTGACGATGCTGAAGTAGTTGAGCGGCACGCAGGCATCCCCGACATCCACGATGGGCCGGTTTCGATTGTCGAACGGGGCGATGTGCACGGGTGGTCCTTTCACGCGGCGGTCGGTCCGGGATGGTCGGAGAGAAAAGCCTCAAGCTCGGCCGTCGTCGGCATGGCGGGGGCGCAACCGACGCGCGAGACGACGATGGCTGCGGAGGCCGATCCGCGCAGCACGCATTCGCGCAGGTCGTGCCCCTTCGCGAGGGATGCAACAAGACCCCCAAGGAAGGCGTCTCCGGCCCCGGTGGGCTTGAGCGCCGCGACGGGATATACTCCGGTCTGAAACTCCGCTCCGGGCGTGATGGTGATCGCGCCGAACTGCCCCATCTTGTACACCACGATGGCGGCGGAGGCGTGGGCGAGATCGCGCGCGAGGCTCAGGCCTAGGTCCTTGGCGCCCGCCATGAAACCGAACTCGTCGTCGTTGCCAATGACGATGTCGCACAGCCCGCTGGCGCGCGAACAGACCTCCGAAGCGATCGCGGCGGAGGGCCAGGAATACGGACGATGGTCGATGTCGAGGATCAGGGGCAGTCCGGAGGCCTTCGCAAGATCTAAGGCCCGGAAGCTCGCGGACCGCGACGGCTCCGCCGCGAAGGCCGTGCCGGTGGCGATCAGAGCGCCATAGTCAGCGTAGTCCACGCGCGACACGTCCGCATCCGACATCACGAAATCGGCGGCCAGGTTGCGGTAGATGACCGACTGGTGGTCCTCGATGCGGGTTTCGACGACGGCGAGAGACGTCCGCGACTCGCCGCCCACGGACCGGACATGACGCACCCCGATTCCGTAACGGACGAGTTCGTTGCGACAGAAGCGGCCGACGGCGTCGTCCGAGACGCAGGTGACCAGATCGGCCGCCCCGCCGTGCCGGGTGATCGCCGCGGCGATGTTGGCCGCGGAGCCGCCCAGGCAGGAGACGAAGCGGGTGGCCGCCTCGGTTCGGGCGCCTGGGGGGTCGGCGTAGAGGTCCATCCCGGCCCGGCCGAGAACCACGAAGGCATTGCGCGAGAGCCGCTCCAGCGAGCGCCCGCGCGAACCTCGACCGTCCGGGACGACAGCGTCAGACACCCTTGCGCTGCCGGGCGCGGCCGGCTTCCTGCCGTTCGTGCGCGACGCGCACGCTCTCGTTCTCGGAGACCTCCGGCGTGCCGACTTCCCACCACGCGTGGCCCTGGTCGGTCCAGCCTTCGTAGGCGTCGACCTTCATCACGATGACATGCGTCTTTTGCGAGGCCCTTGCCCGGGCGAAGGCCTCGGACAGTTCGGGCGCGTTCTCAACCGTCCCCGCAATGGCGCCCATCGATCGAGCGTGCGCCGCGAAATCCACCGCGAAGGGCTCCGTAGCGATGTTGCAGTCAGCGATGAGATTGTTGAACGACGCGTTGCCGGTGTTGTTCTGGAGCTTGTTGATGACGGCGAAGCCGCCGTTGTCGAGGACGATGACGATCAGCTTCTTGCCGGTCAGCACCGAGGAATAGATGTCCGAGTTCATCAGCAGGTAGGAGCCGTCGCCGACGAGGACGATCGTCTCCGCCTCGGGTTCGGACTCGCTCTGCGCGATGCGCGCGCCCCAGCCGCCCGCGATCTCGTAGCCCATGCAGGAAAAACCGAACTCGACATCGACCGTGCCGATGCCGAGCGTCCGCCAGTTCGCGGTGACCTCGGCCGGCAGCCCGCCCGCCGCAGTGACGACCCGGTCGCGCGGACCGCACGCCGCGTTCACCACGCCGATGACCTGGGCGTAGGAGTTCGGGCGGTTTCCGGGCCGCACGTTCCGGGCGACATGAACATCCCACGCCTTGCGCTCGGACTGAGCGTTCTCGCGCCACGAGGACGGCGCGCGGTGGTCGCCGAGAGCGGCCCCAAGTTCGACCAGCGAGGCGCGCGCGTCGCCGACCACCGTCAGGGCCCGGTGCTTGCCGGCGTCGTGCCGGGCGGCGTTGATCGCGATGATCCGCGCCGACCGGTCGAAGGCGGTCCAGGACCCCGTGGTGAAGTCCTGCAGGCGCGTGCCGACCGCGAGGATGACGTCGGCGGCTTCGGCGACCGCGTTGGCCGAGTCCGATCCGGTGACGCCGATCGGCCCGATGTTGAGTGGATGCGTGGCCAGCATGTTCGCCCGTCCGGCGATGGTCTCCACGACGGGGATGTCGTGAGCCTCGGCGAAGGCGGCCAGTTCCTCCACCGCCCCGGAATACTGGACGCCGCCCCCGGCGATGATCATGGGTCGCCCGGCGGTCCTGAGGAGCGCGGCGGCATCGGCGATCTCGCGGGGATCGGGCGTCTGGCGGCGGATGCGGTGGACGGTCGGCTCGAACAACGCCGCCGGGAAGTCGTAGGCCCAGCCCTGCAGATCCTGCGGCAAGCCTAGGAACGCCGGCCCGCAGTCGGCGGGATCGAGCATCGTCGCGAGCGCGGCGGGCAGCGACTGGATGATCTGTGCCGGATGGGTGATGCGGTCCCAGTATCGGCTGACGGACTTGAACGCGTCGTTCAGTCCGAGGGCGGGATTTCCGAAATGCTCCATCTGCTGGAGCACCGGGTCCGGGAGCCGCGTCAGGAACGTGTCGCCGCAGAGCAGGAGAACGGGCAGGCGGTTCGCGTGAGCGAGCCCTGCGGCTGTCAGCAGGTTGGCCGTGCCCGGCCCGGCGGACGCCGTGCAGAACATGAAGCGCCGCCGAAGGTGATACTTCGCATAGGCCGCCGCGGCGAAGCCCATGCTCTGCTCGTTCTGCCCGCGGTATAGCGGCAGGGCGTCGCGGTGCGCGTGGAGAGCCTCGCCGAGGCAGGCGACGTTGCCATGGCCGAAGATCGCGAACCCGCCGCCGCACAGGGGGGTCTCGCGGCCGTCGATCTCGATGCGCTGCTTCGCGAGATAGGCGACGATCGCCTGGGCCACCGTCATCCGCTCGTCGCCGGAATTCCGCTCGGCCGCCATGGCCATCCTCCGCTTTGCGCTCGGCGCCATCGCCGGGCCGTCCATCGATTGCCCGTTGACCTTCCAACCAGATTTGAGGATAGGGTTCCTTGCAACCGGTTGCAATCCGATTGTGCCGCCGAGGGGACACTCCGTGAGACAGATCGGGATCGGCATCGTCGGCGGCGGATACATGGGCAAGGCGCACGCCGTCGCGCATCTCGCCGTCGGCGCGATCTTCGACACGGCGCTGCGGCCCCGGCTCGAGATGGTCTGCGCCACAAGCGAAGCATCGGCGGAACGCTATCGCGCCAGCTTCGGCTTTGCGCGCGCGACAGCGGACTGGCGCGCATTGGTGGCGGACCCGGCTGTCGAGGCCATCGTCATCGCGTCGCCGCAGTCGACCCATCGCGACATCGCGCTGGCCGCGTTCGAAAGGGGCAAGCCCGTGTTCTGCGAGAAGCCGCTCGGCGCCTCGCTCGACGAAAGCCGGGCGATGGTCGCGGCCGCGGAGGCTTCCGGCGCGGTCAACATGGTCGGGTTCAACTACATCCGCACACCGGCCTCGCAGCTGGCGCGCGCGATGATCGCCGACGGCGAGATCGGCGAGATCACCTGGTTTCGCGGCGAACACACCGAAGACTTCTACGCAGACCCGGTCGCCCCTGCGAGTTGGCGGACGCGCGGCGCGGCGAACGGCGCGATGGGGGATCTCGCCCCGCACATGATCAACGGTGCGCTGGCGCTGGCCGGGCCGATCCGCAAGCTCCTGGCCGAGGTGGAGACCGTGCACCGGGCGCGTCCCGGCCCGCAGGGTCCCGAACGCGTGACCAACGACGACCAGGCGCAGATCATGTGTCGCTTCGAGAGCGGCGCGATGGGGCATCTGTTCTTCAGCCGGGTCGCGACGGGCCGCAAGATGGGCTACGCCTACGAGGTCACGGGCACCAGAGGAGCGATCCGCTTCGACCAGGAAGACCAGAACGCTCTCTGGCTT
>JBBRUZ010000103.1:0-11322 GCA_038247355.1 Rhodobacterales bacterium | reverse complement strand
TCAGTAGACGACCACCGACCGGATGCTTTCGCCGTCGTGCATCAGATCGAACCCCTTGTTGATGTCCTCGAGCTTCAGCAGGTGGGTGATCATCGGGTCGATCTGGATCTTGCCCTCCATATACCAGTCGACGATCTTTGGAACGTCGGTGCGGCCGCGCGCGCCGCCGAAGGCCGTGCCCTTCCACTGCCGGCCCGTCACGAGCTGGAACGGTCGCGTCGAGATCTCGGCGCCCGCCGGCGCCACGCCGATGATGATCGACTGGCCCCAGCCCCGATGCGAACATTCGAGCGCCTGGCGCATGACCTTGACGTTGCCCGTCGCGTCGAACGTGTAGTCGGCCCCGCCGATCTGGTCGGCGCCGCGCTTGGTCATGTTGACGATGTAGGGTACGATGTCCCCGTCGATCTCCTTGGGGTTGACGAAATGCGTCATCCCGAACTTCTCGCCCCAGGCCTTGCGGTCATTGTTCAGGTCGACGCCGATGATCATGTCAGCGCCGGCGAGCCGCAACCCCTGCAGCACGTTCAGGCCGATCCCGCCGAGGCCGAAGACGACGGCGGTCGCTCCGATCTCGACCTTGGCGGTGTTGATGACGGCGCCGACGCCGGTCGTCACCCCGCAGCCGATATAGCAGATCTTGTCGAACGGCGCGTCCTCGCGGACCTTGGCCAGCGCGATCTCGGGCAGCACCGTGAAATTCGAGAACGTCGAGCACCCCATGTAGTGATGGATCGGCGCGCCATCGAGCGAAAAGCGCGACGTGCCGTCCGGCATCATCCCCTGGCCCTGGGTCGCCCGGATCGCCGTGCACAGGTTGGTCTTGCGCGACAGGCACGACGGACACTGCCGGCATTCCGGCGTATAGAGCGGGATGACGTGATCGCCCTTCTTCAGCGTCGTGACGCCCAGGCCTACATCCACCACGACGCCCGCTCCCTCGTGCCCGAGGATCGCCGGGAAAAGCCCTTCGGGGTCGTCGCCCGACCGGGTGAACTCGTCGGTGTGGCAGATGCCCGTGGCCTTGATCTCGACCAGAACCTCGCCGGCGCGCGGGCCCTCGAGATCCACTTCCATCACCTCGAGCGGAGCCCCCGCCTTCAGTGCGACTGCGGCGCGCGTCTTCATCGAGCTATCCCCCATCAGGCAATTCACCGCAGGTCCCGCGGCGGGCGCAACCTTGGTGAGGGGGTAAAACTTAGTCCAGCCCTGGCGGGGTTATTGCGACCTTAGTAGGGCCGGCTTGCTGCGGCCGGTCCTTCCGCCGATGCGCGTGCGTCGGAAGGACCAGTTCCTACGCGCGGATCTCCCGCTCCGAGCTGTTTCGACAGGACCAGCGCACGACGCGGTGATCGGGATGCGAAGCCGACCATTCCGCCAGTTGCGGCTGCGCCTGCATCATGCAGGTCATCAGGCCGCTATCCTCAAGCGACAGCAGGCTGCGCTCCTCGCAGGCGGTCGGCATGGTCTTCAGGCAAACGACGAACAGAAGTTCAATCATCATAGAGTCTCCAGCACCGAAAATTGCAGGACGGCTCCACCCCCGGCGCCCGCGACTGTCCGCGGATGTTTTGGGATACTCCTGCGTCCCCTTAATACGTAAGACTAATTTCACGACAACATGATTAATGCGACATTAACACGCAGCTCGGTCGCTCAAAACACTTTCTTACGACTTTTGGACGGATGGGCGCTCCCGGTCCGAAACGCTATGATGTGATTCCGAATTTTTGATCAGGGTGAATCGGGGAAACTCGGGAATGAAAACCATGCGGCGCGCGCCCGTTTCAAGGTTTGTGCTCGTCTTCGGTTGCGCTTTCGCCGCGACGACGCTCGGCGCGGCGGAGTTCACCGATCCCGACTGGCCGTGCATCCAGCGCAAGGTCCCGGCGCTGTCGATCGGTCAGATGTGGGCGGGTCCGATCCCCGACGGCGACTGGCGCGAAGCCCCCGCGATCCGCGCGCTGGCGGACGCCATCGCACCGCGGCGCACGTCGCTCGCGACGGTCGAGACCATGGTCGCCGATTTCGCCACCGCCCAGCCCGAAGCCGTGCGCGCCGAGATCCTCGCCCTGCTGGTCGCGGGCATGATCGACCTGATCGACGCCGAACGCGGCGAGCTGATCGTCGGCATCAGCCGCTACGCCCACAACCAGACCCTGCTGTCCGCGCGCGTCGAGGACCTTCAGGCCGAACTCGTGACGCTCGACCGGGGCGACGACGGCGACCTCGACCGCATCGAGGAGATCGAGGACACGCTCGCCTGGGAGACGCGGATTTTCCGCGACCGCGCCCAGTCGCTCACATACGTCTGCGAAACGCCGGTCCTGCTCGAGCAACGCGCGTTCGCCATCGCCCGGCTCATCGCCGCCAGCCTCTGACCGCCGCTTCATCGCCGCCGCCTCGCGCAGCCGCCGCGAACGCGGTCATCACCGGTTTCACCAAGCGCATCCGGGACCTGATTCGAAAAACTCAGGCCCCTACGATCGTTTTATATCAAGGGGTTATCGATGTCGCACACGCGGACACACGGCGCCGTGGCGGGCCTTCCCGACGCGGCCCCCGATCTCTGGCCTACTCGGTGACCCGCCGGGGCCGGTGCTTGTCGAGCGAGGTCGTGTTCGGTTTCTTGCGGCCCGCATAGGGGTTGTCGCCGCCCCGCACGAACAGCCGGATCGGCGTGCCCGGCATGTCGAAATCCCGGCGCAGCCCGTTCACGAGGAACCGCCGGTAGTCCTCGGGCAGCGCGTCCGGGATCGACGCGAACAGCACGAAGGTCGGCGGCCGGGTCTTGACCTGCGTCATGTAGCGCAGCCGCAGCCGCCGCCCCGAAGGCGCAGGGGGCGGATGGTCCGAAGTCTGCAGCCCCAGCCAGCGGTTCAGCCGCGCCGTCGAGATCCGGCTGTTCCAGACCGCATGCGCCCGCACGAGTGCGCCCTGCAGCCGGTCGAGCCCCTTGCCCGTCAGCGCCGAGACCATGACCATCGGCGCGCCCCGCAACTGCGGCAGCAACCGCCCGAACGCCTCGCGCAGGTCGTTGAGCTTGTGGGACTTGTCGTCCTCCAGATCCCACTTGTTGACCGCCACCACCACGGCCCGCCCCTCGCGCTCGGCGAGGTCGGCGATCCGCAGGTCCTGGCTCTCGAACGGGATCTGGACGTCGAGCAGCACCACCACGACCTCGGCGAACTTCACGGCCCGCAGGCCGTCCGAGACCGACAGCTTTTCCAGCTTCTCCTGGACCTTCGCCTTCTTCCGCATCCCCGCGGTGTCGAAGATCCGGAACGGCGTGCCCAGCCAGTCGGTCGTCACCGCAATCGCGTCCCGCGTGATCCCCGCCTCGGGCCCGGTAAGCAGACGGTCCTCGCCGAGGATCGCGTTGACCAGCGTCGACTTGCCGGCGTTGGGCCGCCCCACCACCGCGATCTGGATCGGCCGGCCCGGCGGCAGGATCGCGCCGCCGCCTTCCTCGTCGACAGCGTCGTCGACCCGGTCCTCGACGTCGACGTCGACGATCGCCTGCGACCCCTCGAACTCCTCCGCGACCGGCTCGAGCGCCCGCATCAAATCGTCCATGCCCTGGCCGTGCTCCGCCGACAGCGCCACCGGCTCGCCCAGACCCAGCGAGAACGCGTCGTAGTACCCTTGGTCCGAAACCCGGCCCTCGGTCTTGTTCGCGACCAGGATCACCCGCGCCGCGCGCTTTCGCAGCAGTTCCGCCAGCAGACGATCGGTCGAGGTGATCCCGGCGCGGGCGTCCACCATGAACAGGCACACGTCCGCCTTGTCCACGGCACGCTCGGTCAGCGCCCGCATCCGGCCCGGCAGCGTGTCGTCGGTGATCTCCTCGAGCCCCGCCGTATCGACCACTGTGAAGCGCAGCGGCCCGATCCGGCCGGCGCCCTCGCGCAGATCGCGGGTCACGCCCGGCTGGTCGTCGACCAGCGCGAGGCGGCGCCCGACGAGGCGGTTGAACAGGGTCGACTTGCCCACGTTGGGCCGACCGACGATGGCGAGCGTGAAGGACATGCGGGTCCGGGGCCTTTGCGGCGCGAAAACCCTGTTAGCCGAGAGCGCGTCTATTGGAAAGCGTGAAGGCGCCCGTCCCGGGTCACGACGTACATCACGCCGCGCGCGATCGCCGGCGGCGCCGCCGCCCCGCCAGGCAACGCGAGCGACGGCAGCAACACGCCGTCCGACGGGGAGAACGCCCGAAGCAACCCGTCGGAGCTTGCCACCCACAGTCGCCCGCCAGCGAGCAGCGGACCGTGATGCGCTACGGCCTCGATGCGCTTCTCGGTGAAGTACTCGGGCAGTTGCGTCAGCCAGATCAGACCCCCCGTCACCGCGTCGATCCGCACCAGCGCCCCCTGATCGGACAAAAGGAACACCGAGCCGGCCACAGGCCAGGCCGGACCGAACGCGCCCTCGGCGATGGTCCAGTTCCGCTCGCCGGTCTCGCGATCAACCGAGATCGTGCGCCCGCTCTGGTTCGAGGCGTAAACCACCGCGCCGTCGATCACCGGGTCGCCGGTGATGTCGCTGATCCGGTTGCGCACCAGTTCGCGTCGCCCGCCGGTCACCGCCGTTCCCCATATCTGCAGACCGTTCCGCGCGAGCAGACCCAGCACCTCGCCCGATACGAAGGGCATCACCACGATGGCCCCATCGACCGCCGGGGTCGCCCCGCCCAGAACGCCCGCGCCACCAACGCCCTGCACCCGCCAGAGGATCGCGCCATCGCTTGTCGAGAGCGCGTAGGCCGTGTCGTTGCGGGCCACCACGAAGACCCGACCGTCGGCCACCGCAGGCGCCGCCCGCACCGGCGCGTCCAGCGTCACCCGCCAGAATTCCCCCCCCGTCGCCGGATCGAGCGCCATGACCTCGCCGAAACCCGTCGTGACGTAGAGAACGCCGTCCGCCACGGCCATTCCGCCGCCAGGCCCCCCGTCCGGGTTCTGGCCTTCGGACGCGAGGTTGCGCCGCCAAGCGAGCGCGCCCGCGGTCGACACCGCCGACAACTGACCTGCGGCGTCGATAACGAAGACGCGTCCCCCCGCGACGATCGGCGCCGAGATCAGCCGCGTTCGCCGTCCGCTGCCGGCGCCGATGTCGACGGTCCAGATCGGCTTCGGACCGGAGGCGAACGCGAGATGCGTGAAACGGCCCTGCGCCGACCCGTTTCGATGGCTCCAGTCGGCGTTCACGATCGGCGCGGGCAAGGCCAGCGGACCGGTGGCGGTCTCGGCGATCGGCGCGGCGTCGGGACGGATCTCGATCCGCTCGCCCGGAAGCCGCGCCTCGCGATCGCCGCAGGCGACCAACGCCAGCAAGGCGAGTATCGCGATATACGGCGCGCGACGCGCAGGAGTGTCCGGCATGATCGGCGTCCCTTCGTTCTCGACCCGCCCTTAGCCGCCGGGCGCCGCCGCCGGATCATCGCCGCCGGCGGCGATGATCAGTTGCCGGGCGCGACCGCGCAATCCCTCGGGCCCGGTGGGCGATGCGAGAATGGTTTCGAGATCAGCGATCGCGGCGGCCATGTCGCCGCTCTCCAGCCGAAGGAGCGCACGCTGCTCGATCGCGAGCAGCCGGAACGGCGCGTCATCGCCGGCAAGCCCCTCGATCGCGCCGAGCCGCTCGCTCGCGGGCAGATCGCGTCCGAGCACCATGACCCGTTGCAGCGCGGCCAGCGACCGATAGACTTCCGGCGCCCCTCCATTGCCTGCCACGCCTTGGAGCAGCGCCGCCGCGGCCGTTCGGTCGCCGGCCTCGAGCTGCGCGCCTGCCTCGGCCAGGCGCACGAGCGGCGAGGAAGGCCCAGCAGGCAAAGCCGCCAGTGCTGCGGCGCGGGCCACGGGCTCGGGCGTGAGCAACGCGGCGCGCAACGCGTCGCCTGCGGCTTCGGCCGCCGCCCGGTCGCGCGCCTTGGCGAATTCGTGCCAGGCGGCGCCTCCGACGATTGCGAATATGGCCAGAACGATCAGCCATCCGTAGCGCCGCAGCGTCCCGAAGAACCGCTCACGGCGAACCTCGTCGGTCACTTCGCTGATGAAGGAATCACTCTCGCTCACGCGCATTCTCCGAGGACCGGCGCGTCGCTATACCGTCCGCGCCCGTTGGCGCCAAGGGCGATCCCCGCGGCGGCTTTCTCGCATCGTCCTTCACCCCGTCCCGCACTAGATACCCGGCCGATCGCGTCTTCATCCATGCTCGTCGCGGGTCCATGCTTCAAGCCCGCATCCCCGGGTCTGCTCGAGTGGCTGAGCGCCATCAGGGTAGGCAGCCTGCGGGCGCGTGTCGAACGGTTCGTCCGGTTGTCGGGCCAACCGCAGCTGGCGGACCGGTCGCATGGGCGACGATCTTGCCGTGCGCATCCGCGGCTTCGTCGCGGGCGACGTCGAGACGGTCGTGGCGCGTCGCGCTGCGCTCGCGTGTCGGGTGGGCCGAAGCCCCGACCGATTGCGCGGCGAAGTGAACCCAGAGCGCTGGGATCGCGCGGGCGGCGATGGTAGTGTTCTGGCCGGATGAGATGGGAGGCGCGCATGGCGGGCCGGGTGCTGGCGGCGTTGGTCGCGATGGAGGTCCTTGCGGGGGGCGCGGCGGCGCAGGTGACCTGCCGGGCGAACGTGCTCGGGGCCGAGGTCTGCGTCGGCGTCGCGTCGCCCGAGCCGCGCTCGCGCGTGTCTTACCCGCAACTGCGTTTCGGGCTCGGAACGGTGCAGGCGGCGTCCGGCGTGCAGAGCGGGCCGAAGCTCACGCCCGCACGCCGGACCGATGCGCTCGGAAATACTCTTCTCACGGCGAAGGACCTCCCCCCCGACAGGCCCTTGCCCGGCGTCGTCGGGGTTCGCAACTGTCAACGCGACGCGCTCGGCAACCTGATCTGCCGGTGAACGGGGCGCGCGCTCACTCGATTCTGGCGATCCGGCCATCGGTGTAGGGCGTGTAGCCCGGGTTTGACGCGAGATAGTCGGCAAGCACGTCCTCGAGGCCCGGACCGAAATCGTAGGCCTCCGTCGCCTCGTCGCGAAGCACGTCGAATCCGTCGCCGCCCTTGCGCATGAAATCGTTGGTGACGGCGGAATAGGTCCTTGCCGCATCCAGCGGGACCCATGCATCGCCTTCCCGCACCATCACGGCCGTGACGCGGGCGCCCGGCTCGGCGGAAGCGTCCCATGTGTACTTGAGGCCACCGACCTGGAGAAAACGTCCAGCGCCTTCCTCGACCTGGCTGACGCCGTTCTCGAGCGCGGCGCGGATGCCGGCGCCGGTGATGTTGAAGGTCGAGAGCGTGTTCTGGAACGGCAGCACCGTCAGCACGTCACCCTTGGTGACGACGCCCGCGTCGATCGACGCGCGCAAGCCTCCGCCGTTCTGCAGCGCGATGGTCACGCCCTGGTCCTTGACGCGGTCGAGCATGGCGTCGGTGACGAGGTTGCCCATCGCGCATTCCACCGTTCGGCAGCTTTCCCGGCCGCCGTCGATCGCGGCCCCGACTTCGGCCACCACCTCGGCCTTCAGCGCCTCGATCGGTGCGCCCATCTCGCCGATCCTCGCAAGGATCGCCGGGTCGGGCGTGACGCTGGCGTCGAGCAGGCGGGTGTCGCCGGTGGCCGCCGTGACGACGCCGTTCTCGTCGAACGTCAGCGTCAGATGGCCGAGGTGTTTCGAGTACGAGCCGGCGGAGACCACCGGCACGGCGACGCCGCCCGGTCCCTCGACCATCGTCGGATAGTCGTAGGGCGCGTCGGGGTCGGTGTTGGAGAAAAGCGTGTGGGAATGGCCGCCGACGATGACATCGATGCCTGGCACCGCTTTGGCGAGCGCAATGTCCTGCAGCGCGCCGACGTGGCTCATGACGACGATATGGTCGATGCGATCGACGTCGAGCGCGGCGACCGCTTCGGTAAGGTAGGCGACCGGATCGGCGAAGACGACGTTCGGACCGGGCGACGCGATTTCGACCGTCTCGGGCGTCGTGACGTTGAGGATCGCGATGCGTACGCCGTCGACGTCGACGATCACGGGCCCACCGGGGTCGAGCGGGCCGAGGAGGGGGTCGGCGTGCGCGTCGACGTTGCCGAAGGCGACCGGGGCCTCGACGGTGTCGATGAAGTCCGCGAGCGGTGCCGGGCCGAGGTCGAATTCGTGATTGCCGAGCCCGAGCGCGTCGAAGCCGATGGCGTTGAGAAACTCGGCCTCCGCCTGGCCCTGAAAGGTCGTGAAGAACAGCGAGCCCGAGAACCGGTCGCCCGCGTCCAGCACCAGCACGCTCTCGCCGGCCGCGGTGCGGGCGTCGCGCGTCTCGTTGATGGCGGTCGCGAGGCGGGCCATGCCGCCAAAGCACTCGCCTGCCGCCTCGCCCTCGGCGTCGCAGGTCGAGCCGCCTTCGGTGATCGACTCGATGCGACTATGGAAGTCGTTGATGTGCAGGATATTCAGCGTGAACGCCTGGGCCTGTCCGCCGAAGGTCATGAGGGACGCGGAGGCGAGAAGGAATGGGCGAAGCGGCATCGGTTTCTCCTTGTCGGGTCGGGCGACGGTCATCTTGCCAGCCCACCATGACAGGGGGGCGACGGCCTTGCCAAGCCCCGCGCGGATGCTTCGCCGCAGGGGCGGTGTCGGAGCCTTCGATTGACCCCGCGGGATCGCATCCATAAGGTGATCTGGAACAATAGTTTTCGTCAGGTCCGCCATGAACCAGCCGCTGTCCAATTCCCAGATGCGCGACGCCGAGGCGCTGCTTCATCCCTATTCGAACGCCGTGGCGCTGCGCCAGACCGGCGTACAGATCATCGAGCGAGGCGAGGGCATCCATGTCTTCGACCAGTCCGGGCGCCCGTACATCGAGGCGATGTCGGGCCTGTGGTGCGCGGGTCTCGGCTTTGGCAACCCCGAACTGGTCGAGGCGGCGCGCGCGCAGATGGAGAAGCTGCCGTTCTATCACCTGTTCTCGGGCAAGAGCCACGAGCCGGCGGTGGAACTGGCGGAAAAGATCAAGTCCCTGGCGCCGGGCCGAATGGCGCGCGTCTTCTATCAGTCCTCCGGGTCCGAGGCGAACGAGACCCAGGTCAAGATGGTCTGGTACTACAACAATGCGTTGGGACGACCGGACAAGAAGAAGATCATCGCCCGCGTCAAGGGCTATCACGGCGTGACGATCGTCGCGGCTTCGATGACCGGTCTGCCGTACAACCACAAGGATTTCGACCTGCCGGTCGACCGGATCAAGCACACCTCGACGCCGCATTACTGGAAAGGCGCGCTGGAGGACGAGACCGAGGCCGAGTTTGCGCAGCGTATGGCGGCCGATCTCGAGGCGATGATCATCGCCGAGGGACCGGACACGGTGGCGGCCTTCATTGCCGAGCCGGTGATGGGCGCCGGCGGGGTGATCTTGCCGCCCGACGGCTATTTTCCCGCCATCGCCGAGGTCTGCGCCCGTTACGACGTGCTGATGATCTCGGACGAGGTGATCTGCGGTTTCGGGCGCACCGGTGAATGGTTCGGGGCGCAGACGCTGGACTATCCCTGCACGTCGATCTCGATGGCCAAGCAGCTGACCGGCGCGTATCTGCCGCTGTCGGCGGTGGCGATCAACCTCGACATGGCCGAAGTGATCGAGGCGAACTCTGGCAAGCACGGCACATTCGGGCATGGCTTCACCTATGGCGGACATCCGGTCGGCTGTGCGGTAGGGCTGAAGACGCTGGAGATCTACGAGCGCCTGGACATCACCGCGCGGGTGCGGGGGCTCGCGCCGCGGTTCCACTCCCATCTCGAGCGGCTGAGCGCACACCCGCTGGTCGGCGAGGCGCGGGGCGTGGGCCTGATCGGCGCGCTCGAGCTGGCGCCGGGCAAGTCGCCCAAGGGGTTCGACGCGCCCGGCAAGGTCGGGGCGAAGATGGCGGCCGAAATGCTGCAGCATGGCGTGATCGTCCGGGCCATGACGGACAGCATCGGCTTTTGCCCGCCGATGATCATCACCGAAGACCAGATCGACGAGATGTTCGCCCCCGTCGAGGCGTCGCTGGACGCGACGCATGCCTGGGCCGCGGCCGAAGGCCATCTTGGCTGACGCGGCGGCGGCGAAGGCGGCCGTCCGGCTGAACCCGCTGCGCGGGATCGGACTGAAGGTGCTGTCGGTCGCCCTGTTCACGCTGATGGCGGTCTGCATCAAGTCCGCCGCGCCACGGGTTCCACCGGGCGAGGCGGTGTTCTTTCGGTCGTTCTTCGCGATACCAGTGATCGTGAGCTGGCTCGTGTGGACGCACAACCTGCGGCACGGGCTCGACACGACGAACCCGATGGGGCATTTCTGGCGCGGCTTGGTGGGGACCGCCGCCATGGGTCTGGGGTTCACAGCGCTGGGCCTGCTGCCTTTGCCAGAAGTGACGGCGCTGGCCTACGCCGCGCCGCTGCTGACGGTGATCTTCGCGGCGATGTTCCTCGGCGAGGCGGTTCGGATTTTCCGGATGAGCGCCGTACTCGTCGGGTTGATCGGCGTCATGATCGTGCTGTCGCCGCGCCTTACCCTGCTGACCGGCGAGAACGTGTCGACGCTGGAGGCGGTCGGGGCGATGGCCGCGCTGCTTGGCGCGGTCTTCGCGGCGTTGGCCCAGGTCTTCGTGCGCAAGCTCGTGCACTCCGAGCAGACGCCGGCGATCGTGTTCTATTTCTCGCTGACGGGCGCGATGCTGTCGCTCGCGACGCTGCCGTTCGGCTGGGTCGTGCCGACGCGGCCCGAGGCGGCGCTGCTGGTCGGCGCCGGTCTCCTCGGCGGTGTGGGGCAAATCCTGCTGACCGAGAGCTACCGCCATGCGGAGACGAGCGTCATCGCGCCGTTCGAATACGTGTCGATGATCCTCGCGCTCGTGCTGGGTTATCTGGTGTTCGACGAATTGCCGACCCACACGATGCTGGCGGGCGCGGCGCTGATCGTGTCGGCCGGACTTTTCATCATCTGGCGCGAGCAGAAGCTCGGGCTGGAGCGGGCCAAGGCGCGCGGCGCTGCCACGCCACAGGGATGAGTTTGATCTACAAGATCTTACGCAGTGCGGAAATGGCCGACTTCGTCGCGGCGGGCCGCAGCGCCGGCGCGCCGGTCGATCTGGCGGATGGCTACGTGCACTTGTCGACCGCGGCGCAGGCCCCGGAGACCGCCGTCCGGCATTTCGCCGGGGTGGACGGGCTCTGGCTGGTGGCCTGCGATCCGGGTGCGATGGGTGCAGCGCTGACCTGGGAGCCGTCGCGCGGCGGGGCGCTGTTTCCGCATCTCTACCGGGCGCTGGACCGCCGCGACGTGATTTGGGCCCGACC
>JBBRUZ010000102.1:0-11328 GCA_038247355.1 Rhodobacterales bacterium | reverse complement strand
CGACGCCGAGCCAACCGCGTCACCGCGTCAGGGCGAGCCAGTCGTCTTCCGAAAGCACGGCGAGACCGAGCTCCTGCGCCTTCCTGCCTTTCGAACCGGCGCCCGGACCGGCGATCACATAGTCGGTCTTCGCCGAGACCGAGCCCGCGACCCGCGCGCCGAGCGCTTCTGCGCGCGCCTTGGCCTCGGCGCGGGTCATGCGCTCCAGCGTCCCGGTGAAGACCACGGTCTTGCCGGCGATGGGGGAGCCGGCCGCGTCCGGCGCCTCGACGTCCTCGATCGTCAGATGGGCGACGAGACGGTCGATCGCCGCGCGCGCGGCCGTCTCGTGGAAATAGTCGACGAGGGCCGCGGCAAGGACGGGACCGACGCCGTCGATGGCGTAAAGCTCGTCCCACTCCGGGCCCTCATGCGCGCGCGCAGCCTCCATCGCGTCGCGAAAGCGCGTCCAGGCGCCGTATCGGCGTGCGAGCAGCGTGGCGGAGGTCTCGCCGACGTGCCGGATCCCGAGACCGAAGATCAGCCGGTTCAGCGGCACCTGGCGACGCGCGTCGATGGCGGCGAACAGGTTCTCGGCGGATCTGGCGCCCCAGCCGTCGCGATCGGCGAGCGCGGTTGCGGCGCCGGGGCCGTGGCGGTCCTTCAGCGTGAAGATATCGGCGGGCTCGCGCACCCAGCCGTCGGCGAAGAACGCCTCGACCTGCTTCGCGCCGAGGCCGTCGATATCGAACGCGTCGCGGGAGACGAAGTGCTTGAGCTTCTCCACCGCCTGCGCGGGGCAGATAAGGCCGCCGGTGCAGCGGTGAACCGCCTCGCCCGCCTCGCGGATCGCGTCCGAGCCGCATTCGGGGCAGCGGTCGGGGAACGCGTAGGGGACCGCGTCGGGCGGGCGCCGGGCGAGGTCGACGTCGGCAATCTTCGGAATGACGTCGCCGGCGCGATAGACGGTGACCCAGTCGCCGACGCGGATGTCGCGGCCGTCGCGGATCGCGAGCCCCCGGCTGTCGCGCCCGGCGATGTAGTCGGCGTTGTGCAGCGTCGCGTTGGCGACGACGACGCCGCCAACCGTGACCGGGGCGAGCCGCGCGACCGGCGACAGCGCACCGGTGCGCCCGACCTGGATCTCGATGGCCTCGAGCCGCGTCGCGGCGATCTCGGCGGGAAACTTGTGCGCGAGCGCCCATCGCGGCGTCGTCGAGCGAAAGCCGAGCCGGGCCTGCAGGTCGAGGCGGTCGACCTTGTAGACGACGCCGTCGATGTCATAGCCGAGCGTGGCGCGCCGCGCCTCGATCGCGTGGTGATGCGCGAGCATCGCCTCGGGGCCGTCGCATGACGTCGTCAGCGGATTGGTCCGAAAGCCCAACGCGGCGAGCCGGGCGATCGCGCCCGACTGCGTCTGCGCGAGCGGCTCGGACGCCTCCCCCCAGGCATAGGCGAAAAAGCGCAGCGGTCGGGCGGCGGTGATCCGCGCGTCGAGTTGGCGCAGGCTGCCCGCGGCGGCGTTGCGCGGATTGGCGAAGGTCCGGGCCCCCGTCGCAACTTGACGTTCGTTGAGCGCAGCGAACTCGGCGTGGGACATGTAGACTTCGCCGCGGACCTCGAGGACCGCCGGCGCGGCCGCGAGGGTCCGGGGAATGTCGGCGATGGTCCGTGCGTTGGCGGTGACGACCTCGCCGGACTCGCCGTCGCCGCGGGTGGCCGCGGTGACGAGGCGCCCCGCCTCGTAGCGCAGCGACAGCGACAGACCGTCGATCTTGGGCTCGGCGGTGTAGGCGAGCGGCGCCTCCGGCGAAAGGCCGAGAAAGCGCCGGACGCGGTCGTCGAACTCGGCGACGTCCGCGTCGGCGAACGCGTTCGCGAGGCTAAGCATCGGTCTCGCGTGGCGGTGCTTGGCGAAGCCGTCCGCCGGCGCCGCGCCGACCTGCTCGGAGGGGCTGTCGTCGCGCTTCAATTCGGGAAAGCGCGCCTCGATGGCGGCGTTGCGGCGTTTCAGCGCATCGTAGTCGGCGTCGCTGATCTCGGGGGCGTCGGCCTGGTGATAGGCGCGGTTGGCGGCGTCGATGCGGAGCGCAAGGTCGGCGAGTTCCTCCATCGCCTGCTGCAGGGTCACCTCCTCGATCGCGCGGGGGAAGTCCATTCCTGCGGCTCCGGCTGGCTCGATCGGCGCACTAGATCCGGTGCACTCGATCGGTGCAATAGCGCGGGGCGCGGAGGCCGTCCAGCGACGCGAGAGTGCGTCGGGCGTGCTCGACATGGCGACGCGAGCATTCGACACGACGCACTTGGAGCATGCGGCGGGCTGGTGTATCGTCACCGAGTCGGGCTTCGGGCCGGCCGAACAACAGGGCGCAAAGCCCATGTGCATCTTTGGGAGGACTGAGTGAAATCCACATCCGAAAGGGCGGCCGCGGGCTCGTCCGGCAACTTTTGTCGTGGGCTGTCGTTCGGGAGGCGCGTGCGATGACCGACGTCACCACCCGTCGCCCCGAAGCGCTCGATGCGATCGCCCGCGAGGCGACCACGCGCCGCGACATGTTCAAGACCGTCGGCGCCACGGCGCTCGGCGCGGCGCTGTTGTCCAGCGTCGGCTTCGATCCGGCGCTGGCGCAGGATCTGAAAAAAGCCGCGACGCCGCTGAAGGCCGCGTTCTCCAACGCCGGGCTCCAGGCGACCTGGTGCGCGCAGGGCAAGCAAGCCGCGGAGGCCTGGGGCGCGCTGATGAACGTCGAGATCACTTGGTTCGACGGCGAGCTGTCCGCCACGAAGCAGCGCGCCTCGATCGACAACATGGCGTCGCAGCCGTGGGATTTCGTCGCGATCCAGAGCTTCGGCATCGGCACGCTGACCGATCCGGTCAACCGGATGATCGACGCCGGCATCCCGGTTATCGCCATGGACACGCTGATCGCGCCGCCGGGCACCATCGACATCCTGAGCTTCATCGCGCCCGACAACGTGATGATGGGCGCCGTCGTGACCCAGGAGCTGATGACGGCGATCGGCGGCAAGGGCAACGTGGTGATGACCCAGGGCGCGCTCGGGCATTCCGGCGCCCAGGGCCGCGCAAAGGGCTTCGCGCAGGTCGTCGCCAACTATCCCGATGTGGTGGTGGTCGATGAACAGCCCGCCGACTGGGACGTGACCAAGGTGGCGCGGATCTGGGACTCGGTGCTGACCCAGAACGCCGACATAGCGGGCGCGTTCTTCCACAACGACGACATGGCGCTGGCAGCGGCGAACGTGATGAAGGCCAAGGGCCGGGAGGGCATCATCATCGGCGGGGTGGATGCGATGCCGCCCGCAGTCAACGCGGTGCTCGAAGGATTGATGCTGACCACGGTGCGCAACCCGTCGAGCCGCATCCACGGCTGGTCGGTGGCGGCCGGGGTCGCGGCGGTCGCGGGCGGGGGCAGGGCGACGGCGGGCATACCTTCCTACATCCTCGCCGACGGTCCGGTGATCACCGCGGAGACCGCGCCGGGCCAGCTCTGGTTGCAGCAGAACTTCCTGATGTAATCGCGGCAGATGACGCCTGACATATCGCGCGCCGGCAGGGACGAGACATCGCCCCTGCTGGAGTTGATCGGCATATCCAAGTCGTTCGGCGGCGTGGCGGCGCTGCGTAACGTCGATTTCTCGCTGCGGCGCGGCGAGATCCACGGCCTCGTCGGCGAGAACGGCGCCGGAAAGTCGACGACGATGAAGATCATCGCCGGCGTCCACACCGATTTCGACGGCGTGATGCGGATCGACGGGGCGGACGTGGCGCTGCATTCGCCGCGCGACGCGCTCGACCGCGGCATCGGCATGGTCCACCAGGAGCTGTCGGTCGTCGCGGAACTCAGCGTCGCGGAGAACGTCTTTCTCGGCGCGCATCCGGTGACGGCGTTCGGCACGATCGACTGGGGCCGGATGAACGCCGACGCGCGCCGGCTGATCGCCAGCCTCGGGCTGGAGATCGACCCGAAGCGGCGCATGGGCTCGCTGCCCGTCGGGCTCCAGCAGATGGTCGAACTTGCCCGCGTGCTGTTCTCCGGCGCGCGGATCGTGATCCTCGACGAACCGACGTCGGCGCTGTCGCCGCCCGAAGTGGCGCGGCTGTTCGGCGTGCTGCGCAAACTGCGCGCCGAGGGCCGTAGTGTGGTGTTCATCTCGCATTTCCTCGACGACGTGCTGGCGGTCTCCGACCGGGTGACGGTGTTCCGCAACGGCCACAAGGTGATCACCGAGGACGCGGCCCGCCTCGACAAGGACGCGGTCATCGGCCACATGATCGGCAAACGATCGGTCGAGTTGCATATGGGCGAGGTCGCGGATCTGACCGGGGACGACGATCGCCGCGTGGTGATGTCGGTCCGGAACGCCAGCCTCGGGCGCGCGCTCGACAGGTTCTCGCTCGACCTCCGCGCCGGCGAGATCACCGGCGTCTACGGCTTCATGGGCTGCGGCCAGATCGAGCTCGCCCGCGCGCTGTTCGGCAAGCTGCGGCTCAGCCACGGCGCGATGGAGCTCGACGGTCGGCCGGCGCGCCTGCGCTCGACCGCCGCCGCGCGTCAGGCTGGCATCGCCTTTTTGCCCGAGAACCGGCGGATGATGCTGTTCCGCACCGAGCCGGTGTACAAGAACGTGTCCATCGCCATTCTCGGCCGCATCGGCCGGATCATGCTGCACCCCGGCCGCGAGCGGGAGATCGCGGCCGGTCATGCAAAGGACCTGCAGATCCGCCCGGCCCAGACCGGCCTGCCGCTCGGCACGCTGTCGGGAGGCAACCAGCAGAAGGTCGCGCTGGCGAAATGGCTGACCTACCTGCCCAAGGTGCTGATCCTGTCCGAGCCGACGCGCGGCATGGACGTCGGCGCCAAGGAAGACGTGATCCGCATCCTGCAGTCGCTGCGCGACCGCGGCGTCGCGATCCTGGTGCTTTCCACCGAGCCCGAGACGATCCTGACCCTCGCGACGCGGGTGACGGTGATGAAGAAGGGCGCGGTGGCGCAGGAATTCTCGCAAGGCCGGATCGCCAAATCCGACCTCCTCGCCGCCGCGTGACCGCACCTTGACGCAGGACCCGAGCCTTGGATAACGCCGACGCCCCGCGGCCCGCCGACCGCGGCGCCCGCGCCTTTCTTGCCGATCAGCTGCGCAACATCGCGCCGGTGTTCACGTTGCTGGTGCTGGCGCTGTTCTTTTCGTTCGCGAGTCCGACGTTCCTGACGGTGGCGAACGGCATGAACATCCTGAGCCAGGTCTCGATCACCGGCATCATCGCAGTCGGCCTCACCTTCGTCATCCTTACGGCGGAAATCGACCTCAGCGTTGCGGCCGTAGCCAACGCCATCGGCATTCTCGTCGCGTATTTCACGCTGCAACCGGACTACGTGAACCTCGCGAACATTCCGCTTAACGGCGTGATCGCCGTGGTCCTGACGTTGCTCGGCGCGTTCGCGTTCGGCTGCCTGACCGCGTTCGGGGTGACCCGGATCGGCATCCCGTCGTTCATCATGACGCTGGCGGTGATGCAGATCGCGAACGGTGTCTCGGCGCTGCTGGTCCGCGGCCAGATCGCCTATTCGTTCCCGGATGTCGTCACCTATCTCGGCTCGGGCTCGATCTTCGGCGTTCGGTGGTCGATCATCGTCTGCGTTTTCTTCCTCTGCGCCGCGCATTTCGTGCTGACCTACACGCGGTTCGGGCGCTACGTCTACATGGTCGGCGGCAACCGCGAGGCGGCCGAATACTCCGGCGTCAACGTCAAGGCGATCATCGCCGCGGTGATGATCATCTCGGCGATGTGTTCGGGGATCGCGGGGATGCTCGGCGTCGCCTATTACGGCTCGGCGCAGCAGAACCAGTTCGACACCTATCTGCTCGACGCCATCGCCGCCGTCGTGGTGGGGGGCACCAGCCTGTTCGGCGGGCGCGGCGGCATCGGCAACACCATCGTCGGCCTGCTGGTGCTCGGCGTGCTCAACAACGGCCTCGACCATATCCAGATCGACAGCTTCCTCAAGATCCTGATCCGCGGCCTGATCCTGCTGCTCGCGCTGATCGTCAACGTCTACGCCCAGGTGCTGCGCGAGTCCGGTCCGCGCACCGACTGACGCGCCGCCCCTCCAGCATGCCCCCGACCCGCAGCTCGCCGACGGCGACGCGGCGCTTCGCGACCGCCTAAGGCTGCGGCGCGTCGGTGACGAGGCACGCGATGGCCGCGGTGGGGGGCGATCCTTGCGTTGCCCGCGGCGCCCGCCCGCTCGAGGATCGACGTTCGCCACCGGCTTCGTGACGTGCGAGATCACCTCGCGGAGCGCGTTCGAAACCGATCGTCGCAGCCGGCGACCCGGAAATCGCATCGAGCCAATGCGCGCGGGCGGCAGGAGTGTGCCGGCGCGAACGCAAGCCGCTCACGCAAAAACCTGCCCAGAATCCACCGGGCGCGCAGTGAACCTGTGGAAAACCGTTGACGCGCTGTGGCGGCTGGCGGAAACCTGTGGCGAGCGATGCGAAACAACGGAGGCGCCACGTGTTTCATCCAGCCGTCAGCGCGTCCTGAACCGCTGCGCCGCCCGCGCTCCGCGTGCGCCTGCGGCGCCCCCGATCATGGCCGCGCCCCGATCACGGGCGAGCCGCCATTGACGGGCGAGCCGCCACTGCCGGACGGGCCGCCAATGCCGGACGGGCCTCTGATGACGGTTGGCCTTCCGATCACCGCCGACGCGTCGCGACGCGCCCGCATCCGCGCTGCGAGATGACCGACCCGGTGGAAATTGCGCGCCGCCGCGCGGCAGCGCTTGCGATCTGGACCGGTCCGGTCCGTCCGCGGCCGCTGCCGGGCGGCATGACCAACCTCAACTTCACCGTCGAGGACGCCGGCCGTCGCTATGTCGTGCGCATCGGCGGCGACATCCCCGAGCACAACATCCAGCGGTGGGCCGAGCTCGCCGCGAGCCGCGCCGCCCATGCCGCCGGCCTCGCGCCCGCCGTGCGTCACGCCGAGCGCGGCGTCCTCGTGCTCGATCTGATCGAGGGCCGGACGCTGACCGCCGCCGACGTGCGCGACCCCGCGAACCTCCCCCGCCTCGCCGACCTGCTGCGCCGCTGCCACCGCGAAATTCCCAGGCACTGGCGCGGCCCCGCGCCGATGTTCTGGGTGTTCCAGGTCCTGCGCGATTACGCCCACCGCCTCGCCGACGCCCGCAGCCCGCACGCCCCCGACCTGCCGGGTCTCGCGCAGGCGGCCGCGCAGCTGGAGGCGGCGGTCGGCCCGGTCGAGATAGTCTTCGGCCACAACGACCTGTTGCCCGCCAACATCCTTGACGATGGCGCCCGGCTCTGGCTGGTGGATTGGGAATACGCCGGCTTCAACGGTCCGCTGTTCGATCTGGGCGGCCTCGCCTCCAACGCCGAAATGACCGGCGACGAACGCGACGCGCTGCTCGAGGCCTATTTCCACGCGCCCCCTGACACGGCGCTTCGCCGCCGGGCCGCTGCGATGACCGCGGCCTCATTGCTGCGCGAGACGATGTGGAGCATGGTCTCCGAAGCGCGTTCCACCATCGACTTCGACTTCGCCGCCTACACCGCCGCGAACCGCGCCCGGTTCGAAGCGGCATGGGCGGCCTTCCAGGACATCGATCCGCGATGATCCCGCTCCCCGCCTCGGCGCGCATCGTCATCGTCGGCGGCGGCATCGTCGGCTGCTCGACCGCCTATCACCTCGCGGCGATGGGCGTCACCGACGTGATCCTGCTCGAACGCCACCGGCTCTCCTCGGGCTCGACCTGGCACGCGGCCGGCCTCGTCGGACAACTGCGTTCCAGCGCCAACGTCACCCAACTCCTCGGCTATTCCGTCACGCTCTACGACCGGCTGGAGGTCGAGACCGGCCTCGCGACCGGCTGGAGGCGCAACGGCGGCCTGCGCCTCGCCTGCACGCCCGAACGCTGGACCGAAGTCAGGCGTCAGGCCACCACGGCCCGCTCGTTCGGCCTCGACATGCACCTGCTCGGCCCGCAGGAGGCGCAGGCGCTCTGGCCGCTGATGAACGTCGAGGACGTCATCGGCGCGGCGTTCCTGCCCGGCGACGGCCAGGCCTCGCCGTCCGACATCGTCCAGGCCCTGGCGCGCGGCGCCCGCAAGGGCGGGGTCACGATCGTCGAGGACGTCGCGCTCACCGGCGTTCGGATCGAGAGCGGCCGCGTCACCGGCGTCGAGACGACCCACGGCCCCATCGCCTGCGAGAAGCTGGTGAACTGCGCCGGCCAATGGGCGCGCGCCGTCGGCCGCCTCGCCGGCGTCGACGTGCCGCTCGTCTCGATGCAGCACCAGTACATCGTCACCGAGCGCATCGACGGCGTGACCCCCGACCTGCCGACGCTGCGCGACCCCGACCGCCTGACCTACTACAAGGAGGATGTCGGCGGCCTCGTCATGGGCGGCTACGAGCCGAACCCCAAACCCTGGGCCGAGGCGGGCGTGCCGGTAAATTTCGCCTTCCAGCTGCTCGACGGCGACTGGGACCATTTCGAGCCGATGATGAAACTCGCGCTCGGCCGCGTCCCCGCGCTGCAGACGGCCGGCGTCAAGCAACTGATCAACGGCCCCGAGAGTTTCACCCCCGACGGCGCCTTCATCCTCGGCGAAGCCCCGGAGGTCGCGAACTTCTATGTCGGCGCCGGCTTCAACGCGTTCGGCATCGCCGCGGGCGGCGGGGCCGGGATGGCGCTCGCCGAATGGGTCGTGACCGGCGCGCCGCCCTACGACCTCTGGGCCGTCGACATCCGCCGCTTCGGCCGCAATCACCGCTCGACCCCATGGGTCCGCACCCGCACCGCGGAGGCCTACGCGCGGCACTACGCGATGGCCTGGCCGCACGACGAATACGGCTCGGCGCGCCCGCTCCGCCGCTCGCCGCTCTATGACCGGCTGAAAGCCAGGGGCGCCGCCTTCGGCGAAAAGCTCGGCTGGGAGCGCCCCAACTGGTTCGCCGACGCGGGCGCCGGCGAAACGCCGGTAGACGTCCCGAGCTTCCTCAGGCCCAACTGGTTTCACGCCGTCGCCCGCGAGCATCGCGCCTGCCGCGAGACGGCCGCGCTGTTCGACCAGACCTCGTTCGCGAAGTTCATGCTCGTCGGCCGCGACGCCGAGGCCGCGCTGTGCTGGATCGCCGCCAACGACGTCACCCGTCCGCCGGGCGCGCTCACCTACACCCAGATGCTCAACGCACGCGGCGGCATCGAGTGCGACCTCACGCTCGCTCGTCTCGCCGAGGACGCCTACTACATCGTCACCGGCACCGGCTTCGCCACCCACGACTTCGACTGGATCCGCCGCACCATCCCCACAGGCCTCGACGCGCGGCTCACCGACGTCACGTCGCAGCACGCGGTCCTGTCGCTGATGGGGCCGCGCGCCCGCGACATCCTCGCGCCGCTGACCGAAGAGGACGTCTCGAACGCCGCCTTCCCGTTCGCAACCGTGCGGCGGCTGTCGGTCGCGGGCTGCCCGGTCATCGCCCTGCGCGTCAGTTACGTCGGCGAACTCGGCTGGGAACTGCACGTCCCCGTCGAATTCGCCGCGACCCTCTACGACGCGCTGACCACGGCGGGCGCTCCGCACGGTCTGCGCGACGCCGGCTACCGCGCAATCGACTCGCTGCGGCTGGAAAAGGCCTACCGCGCGTGGGGCGCCGACATCGGCCCGGACCACTCGCCGCTGATGGCGGGCCTCGGCTTCGCGGTCAAGCTCGCCTCGACCACCCCCTTTCTCGGCCGCGACGCGCTCGAGGCCCAACGCACAGCCCCCCTGCCGCGCCTGCTCGCCGGCTTCACCGCCGACCCCGAAGCCGTCCTGCTGGGCCGCGAAACGATCTACCGCGACGGACGCCGTGTCGGCTGGCTCTCCAGCGGCGGCTGGGGCCACAGCCTCGGCCGCGCCATCGGCTACGGCTACGTCCGCGACGCGGGCGGCGTCGACCCCGCCACCGTCCTCACCGGCGCCTACGAGATCGAAGTCGCCACCGACCGCATCCCCGCGAGCCCCTTCCTCGCCGCCCCCTACGACCCGAAGTCGCTCCGCGTCAGGGCCTGATCCCGAAGCCGGCCTGAACCCGGACCCGTCCCGACAACGCCCCGTGGCGCAGTCATGGCTCTGATAGGGTGATCCCCACCACCGGCCGCACGCGGGCGTAGGCTTCGGTCACAGCAGACGTGCGCCCGCATGACGCCGCAGCCGCGGCCCAGACGCGGCTCGGGGCCAAACCTTCGAAAATACCCGAGCCACCCGATCAGAAACTCGACAAATCCCCTCCCGCCCGGCTATTAAACACGGGAGAAGCATTTCCGGAGATGTCCAAGCGTTCGATTCGATGATGTGAACTCCGGTTCCATTCGGGTGTCGACGCTGCAAAGATCATGGAGGGAAATTGATGCGTGGAGTTCCTTTTTCTTGGCTGGGAAGGCGCGTCAAGCGCGTAGCGGTCACCGTAGTTTTGCTGAGCGCGTCAATAGCTGCCGCCGACATCACGCCGTTCAAAACGCCGTCAGGCAATATTGAATGCTCTATCGGCGAGAGCGCTAACGGACCGCCCGATCTGCGGTGCGACATCTTTGAGCGTTCAGGGCCGTTAGCAATGCCCAAGCCGGAAAGCTGCGCAGGCGTATGGGGTCATACCTTTGTCCTGCTTGCGACGGGCAGGGTGCAGATGGAGCGCGGCGACCCCGGCCGACCCAGCACCGCAACGGGCATCGACATCGCACCCTATGGCGTCAGCGCCGACTGGGGTGGCATTCAGTGCAATTCGTCCACGACGGGGTTCGAGTGCCGAAATTCTGACGGCCATGGGTTCTTTTTGTCCCGCGCACGTCAGAGCGTGTTCTGAAGTCGAGCGCTCGACGAGCCGATCGCCAGGATAGCAGAACCCGCCAATCATAACGAACCCGCCAATCGTAACGTGGGCGCCTCCGGAATCCCGCGCTAGCTGGGGCGACCATCGCGTGTCGGCGTCGTGGCGTTGTTGCAGGGCGGAGGCGGCGATGGCGGGGCGGCGACCGGGTGTCCGGGACGTCGAGGGCAGGCGGGCGCGCCCAGATTTGTCACGGGACAAATCGGGTAAGGACGAAAGGTCGTCATCGAAGCGGCGAATGCATGGCGAACCGTGAATTCACGGCTGCGGGCTCGGCGCAGCCCCGCTCGCGCTCGACTGCGCAGGCAGCAGCTTCAGATACGCGGCGATCGCGTTCCTGTCGCCGCCCGGCAGTTTCGCCGTGTTGCGCTGGACGGCGGCCATCGAGCCGCCGACGGAATCAAAGTCGGGGGTGAAGCCGGTCTCGAGGT
>JBBRUZ010000101.1:0-11401 GCA_038247355.1 Rhodobacterales bacterium | reverse complement strand
TCGCGAACGCGCTGCAGGCGCAGGGCGCGCGCCTCGGCGGGGCGGAGGGGGCGGCGCTGGTCGGCGAGGCGGTGACGGCGTGCCGCGCGGCGCTGCGGGTGCGGACCGAGGCGGCGCATCCGGTGGACTGGGCGGCGACGCAGAACAACCTCGCACTCGCGCTGCATGCGCAGGGCGAACGCCTCGGCGGGGCGGAGGGAGCGGTGCTGCTCGGCGAGGCGGTGGCGGCGTGCCGCGCGGCGTCGCGGGTGCGGACCGAGGCGGCGCATCCGGTGGGCTGGGCGATGACGCAGAACAACCTCGCGAACGCGCTGCAGGCGCAGGGCGCGCGCCTCGGCGGGGCGGAGGGGGCGGCGCTGCTCGGCGAGGCGGTGACGGCGTCCCGCGCGGCGCTGCGGGTGCGGACCGAGGCCACGCATCCGGTGGACTGGGCGGCGACCATGGTGAATCTCGGGTTGGCGCACGAGGCGCTGGCGGAGAACGAGACGTGCGTTGATCCGGAGGCGGCGCTGGCGGACGCGGCGCCGTGTGTCGAGGCGGCGCTGCGCGGGTTCGACGCGGGGCACCAGCCGTTCGATCACGCCAGGGCGGCGGCGCTGTTGGCGCGCATCCGCGGGCGGTTCGACGGGGCGTGACCGGGAGCGCCCTGCGCGCCGCTGGGCGGATCGCGGCGGGATTGTGCTTGACGGATCGGGGGGGGTACACCACCTAGCGCGATGACGTCGGGCCCGCAGGATCGCAGCCGGGCCCCCTATCCGGAGACCCGCCGCAATGGACATCAAGACCGCCCCCGCCGCCGCCGACGCGCTCATCCGCGACAGTTCGGACGCCGCGTTCCTCGCGGACGTGATCGACGCTTCGGTCACCGTTCCGGTCATCGTCGATTTCTGGGCGCCGTGGTGCGGGCCGTGCAAGACGCTGACGCCGGCGCTGGAAAAGGCCGTGACCGAGGCCAAGGGCAAGGTCCGGCTGGTCAAGATCGACGTCGACCGCAATCCGGCCGTCGCCGGACAGTTGCGCGTGCAGTCGATCCCCGCGGTGTTCGGCTTCGTGAACGGCCAGCCGGTGGACGGCTTCATGGGCGCGCAGTCGGCGTCGCAGATCAAGGCCTTCATCGACCGGCTGATTGCGCTCGGCGGTCCCGACGCCGGGCTCGAGGAGGCGCTCGCGATGGCCGAGACGATGCTCGTCGAGGGCGCGGTGGCGGACGCGGCCCAGACCTTCGCCGCGATCCTCGCCGAGGACGAGGGCAATGTCGCGGCGGTCGGCGGGCTGGCGCGCGCGCACCTGGCGCTGGGGGATTTCGCCCAGGCCCGCGGCATCCTCGCGCTGGCGCCGAAAGGCAAGGAGACCGATCCGCGGATCACCTCCGTCCGCGCGCAGATCGATCTCGCCGAGGCGAGCGCCGACGCCGGCGAGGCGGGCGAGTTGCTTGCGGCGCTGGAGCGCGACCCCGACGATCATCAGGCGCGGTTCGATCTGGCGCTGGCGCTGGTGGCGAAGGGCGACGCGGAGGGCGCGATCGACACGCTGCTAGACCTTTTCCGTCGCGACCGCGAGTGGAACGACGGCGCGGCCAAGACCCAGTTGTTCACGCTGTTCGACAGCCTCGGGCCGAAGAGCGAGGCGGCGGTTAAGGGCCGGCGGCGGCTCAGCTCGATGATCTTCGCCTGAGACCGCGCGTTCCGGGAGCACCGATGGGCAAGAAATTCAGCATCGCCGATCTGCCGGACACCATTCCGGTATTCCCGCTGCCGGGCGCACTGCTGCTGCCGCGCGCCCGGCTGCCGCTGAACATCTTCGAGCCGCGCTATCTCGCTATGCTCGACGATACGATCAAGACCCAGCATCGGCTGATCGGCATGATCCAGCCGATCGTCATGCCCGAGGGCAAGGCCGGCGGACGTTCGGCGGGCCGGCTGCACCGGATCGGTTGCGCGGGCCGGGTGACGGCGTTTCAGGAGACCGAGGACGGGCGGTATCTGGTCACGCTGAGCGGGGTGAGCCGCTACCGGATGGTCGAGCAGGTCGACGGCTTTGCGCCCTATCGCCGTGCGACGGTTGACTGGACGAGTTTCCAGCGCGATCTCGGCCGGGCTGAGGCGGACGACGCGTTCGACCGCGCGGATTTCCTGCGGGTGCTCGGCCGGTTCTTCGAGACCGCGCAGCTCAGTTCGGACTGGGACAGCCTCAAGGAGGCGGACGTGGAGCTACTGATCAACTCGCTGTCGATCCTGTGTCCGTTCGATCCCGAAGAGAAGCAGGCGCTGCTCGAGGCGCCGACGCTTTCCAACCGCCGCGAGACGCTGGTGACGCTGATGGAGTTCGCGCTGCGCTCGGGCGGCGACGAGGGGACGATCCAGTGAGCGCGCCGGAGGCCGAGGTCGACGGCGAGCCGGTCGTGCCGATCGACCGGCGGTTGCTGGAGTTGCTCGTCTGCCCCGTCACGCGTGGACCGCTGACTTACGACGCCGTGCGGCGCGAACTGGTCTCGCGGGGGGCGAAGCTGGCGTTTCCGATCCACAACGGCATCCCGGTTATGCTCGTCGACGAGGCGCGGGCGCTGGACTGAGCTGTTCGCAAGGGGTCGGGCGCCTTTGGGTGGGACCTGTGCGACCCACGCCGACGCATCAGTCCCGTAGCGTTATCTTGCCCGTCAACCGGCGCGTCCGCAGATCGCCGGCTATACGACCGGTCTGGTAGGCGCCACTGCCGGTCACGCCCTCGAACTTCCCCGTCCCGCCGACCGCCGTCCACTCGCCCCCAGATCCGCTGCCTCCGGTGTTGTTCCCCAGTATCCAGCTCGACACATAGCTCTCGCCGTCCGCATCCTCGTACTTGATCCTCGTACGTGCAGAACCTGCCGCCGACGACGACGACGTCGCCCTTGAACTCCGTCATCCCGAAGCAAACGCCGTGCAACCCCCGGAACGGACTCACCGGATCGTCGGTCGCCGGCGCGGTCCATTCGGACGTTCCCGTGACCATGTCATGGCCGCCCGTCATCACCGGATACTCGGTCACGTTCGCGACGCCGGACTGGATGACGGAAACATCGTAGGTTGTCTCGGCGCCCGCCCGCGCCATAAACGCGCCGGCGCGAATGCCGACGCCAATCACGAGGTAAACATGCGAGCGGCTTTTGGTCATCAAACCATCGGCTTGCGAAATGACTCCCCCGGATCTTGAGGGTTCGCATCAGATCCGGCCCCACATGTAAATCTGCTGACCGAGTGGCTTCGGGGCCAATGCAAGGTCTCGGGTGTTGTTGCCGTCCGGTCTGTGTTCCGCGGCTGCTGCGCGTTTGCGTGCTCCGCGGGGCGGCGCCGAGCAAGCGCAGGTGGCGTTCGGCGAGCCGGGCGCGAGCCGGCGGCGATCGCGAAGGGCTGCGTAGAAGCGTGCGGGGGCGGGTTGGTCTGGTCAAGGCGCGGCCGGTGCGTCGGGCCCCGGTCGGGTCAGAGAGCGGCGCCGAGGGCGGCAATCAGACGATCGGCGTCCTCGTCGTCGTTGTAGAGATGGGGGGTGACGCGGAGGCTGTCGCCGCGCAGGCTGACGTGGACGCCCGTCGAGGCGAGGCGCTCGGGCAGGCCGGGCGGCGGGCCTTCGGGGAACCGCAGGCCGAGATAGTGGCCCGCACGGAGTGCCGGATCGGTGGCGATGAGGCCGAGCGCCGTTGCGCGGGCGGCGATGGCGCCCGTCCGGGCGCGCAGCGTGGACCCGATTGCGGCGACCTTCCAGGCGAGGAGCAGTTCGAGGGCGGCGCAAACCGCCGGGAGCAGCGCGAAGTTCGGCGCCTCGCCCATGTCGAAGCGCCGGGCGCCTGGCTGATAGGTATGCGCGTCGTCGACCAGCCGGGTGAAGTCCTCGGAGCCTGCGCGGCCGAGCCAGTGCTCCTCCAGCGGGCGGCCGTCGCGTCGGTGCGGGGCGACGTAGAGAAAGCCGGTGGAATAGGGGCCGAGCAGCCATTTGTAACATGCGGTCGTCAGGAAGTCAGGCTGCACCGCCTCCAGATCGATCGGCAAGGCGCCCGCGGACTGGGTGAGGTCGAGGACGAGCGCCGCACCGACCGAGCGGGCGGCGGCGGAAACGCGGACGAGATCGACCAGCGCGCCGTCGGTCCAGCGGCACTGCGCGCAGGCGACGATCGCCGTTTCGGGACCGATGGCGGCGAGGAAGGCCGCCGTGAGATCGCCGTCGGGGCCGGGCGTCGCGGTGATGACGCGCGCGCCGGTCTCGGACGCGCGGCGACGCCACGCATGGACGTTCGATGGGAACTGGTCGGCGGCGATCACGACGGTCTGGCCGCTCCGGAGCGGCAGGTTGGCTGCGGCGGTGGCGATGCCGTAGCTCGCGGCGGGAACCAGCGCCACGCATTCGGCGTCCGCGCCGATCAGTTCGGCGAAGAGCGTGCGGGCGCGGTGCAAATCCATGAAGAAATCCGCAGGCCGGATCGTCCAGGGGCGGGCCTTGCGTGCGAGGGCGTCGCGACCGACGGCGATGACCGCGTTCGGCAGCGGCGACATGTAGGCGCAGTTGAAATAGGCGACCTCGCGCGGAAGGTCGAACAACGCGCGCTGGCTCGGGATCATTGACTAGCGGCTCGCCATTCGCGGGGCGCGGCCAATGGGCACGGGTCCGAGAAAGACGCGGCCGTTTGCGAAGTCGAGCGGCGCCTCGAGGGTTTCGCCGTCGCCTGCAAGTCGCGCGAGGAGGCCGAGGCCGCCGCGCATCGTGCCGGCGACGCCGGAGGAGACCGCGCCGGCGCGCTCGGCGAGGTCGATCATCTCGCGCCAGTTGCGCGCCCGCAGGTCGATCCGACCTACGGCATAGCCGTCGGCGCCCGCCGTCAGCGCGCCCTTGCCGCGAAGATCGAGGCTGCCCCATGTCAGTGTCATGTCGCGGATCTCGAGCGCGTCGAGCGCCGGCGGAACGCCTTCGATCGCCGGCCGGTCCCACGGGCCGTCGAAGGTGGCCAGCACGTCGAAGCGGGCGGTTTCGATCACCGGGGACAGCACGCCGGTCGGATCGACGCCGCGGAGCAGGTCATCGGGGAGGCTGAGGGTTTCGGCGGTGAAGGCCATCTCGTGCGCGAACGGGGCCGCCGCGGGACCTTCGGCCTGGTGCGTGGTCAGCATCGCGGACTCGATCCCGATGACGCCGCCGACGGGAAGCGTAAGGCTGAGGCCGACGATCTCGATCGCCGTGCGCCGCAGGGTGAGGCGGGTGTCGGGTTCGACGACGAGCGAGCCGCGCATCGTCTCCGAGCGCACGTCGGTCGCGCCGAAGACGGTGGCGATGGTCTGTGCGTCCGGCCAGATCGCGATCAGGTGGTTGGGCTGATAGGCGAGGGTGAGAAACTGGAACTGGGGCGCGCTCCAGGCCCAGCCGGCGTCCGGGTTGGCGAGTTCGAGCCCGCGCACCGTTGTGTCGACGCGGTACGGAAAGCCCTCGACGTCGATGGCGGACGCCTCTGCGACCCAGCCCGAAGCGCGGCGTTCGTCGAGCCAGGCGGTGATGGCGGCTTCCTTGGCGGAGGCTACGGCGAACCACCAGCCGGTCCAGCCGAGGGCTCCGAGCGCGACGATTGCCAATATCACGCGCATGGACTAACCCCTCGCCGATCGGGGCGCGTTTAGCGCAAGCCCGGGGTCGGGAACAGGGAAATGTCGGGCGAGACCTGGGTGTTCGGATACGGCTCGCTGATCTGGAAGCCGGGGTTCGACTTCGCCGAGCGGCGGCTGGCGGTGTTGCCGGGGTATCGGCGGTCGTTCTGCATGGCCTCGATGCGGTATCGCGGCACGCCCGAGGCGCCGGGGCTGGTGCTCGCGCTGGACAGGGAGCCGGGCGCCCAGTGCGTGGGGGTTGCGTATCGCATCGCGACCGAGGCTAGCGCGGGGACGGTGGCGTATCTGCGCGAGCGCGAGTTAATCGCCTACGCGTACAACGAGGAGCGCTTGCCGGTGGCGCTCGGCGACGGCGACGGCGATGGCGAGGTCGTCGAGGCGATATGCTACGTGATGAACCGGGAGCATCCGCAGTATCGGGGCGGGCTGAGCCTCGAGGCCCAGGCGGAGGTCATCGCGCGGGCGGCGGGGCCGATGGGGCCGAACGTCGAGTATCTGATGAACACCGTCGCGGGGCTGGCGGCGCTGGGGCTCGACGATCCGGACTTGAGCATGCTGGCCGATCTGGTGCAGCAGCGCAGCGCGGCGCAAACCGGGGCAAAATGAAAGGGGACCACCGGGATATACCCGTCTCAGCCAATTAGACGGTAGGTTTTCGGAGAGATGAGCCGCTGGCGGCCTGAGGCAGCCTTGAGCGCGATCTTCGTCGATCGGAGACCAGCATGCGCCGGACGCGACTGATGCTCAAGGTGCACGGCGTCGGCGAACGCCGCCGTCTCGTCGGGGCCCAGGGCGTTCAGCCGCCGCTCGTAGGCTGCGATATGCGAGGCCTTTCGATTGACGGGTCGAGCAATCGCGAAAACTCCGCTCCACCGTTGCCCCAATTGTCTGGAGCGCGTGTTTCCGCGGGAGCGGGGGCCGGGGGCGGCCTGCAACGCTCCCGGCGCGGCCAGACCGGCGCCGCGTCAGAAGGCGTCCCAATCCTGGTCCGAGGCGAGCGCCGTATTGCCCGCGGACAGGCGCGGAACCGGCGCGGCGGCGAAGCGGCGTTCGGGGGGCGTCGCGAAGGCGGCGGATTCGGGGGACACGGGCCGCAGGGCGCGGATGGGCTCCCGGCGGGCCTGGGTCGCGGGCGGCTCGATGCGGATCGGCCGGCTCAGCTCGAAGCGCTGGACCATCTGTTCGAGCCGGCCGAGTTCGTTCGCGGCCTCCAGAAGCTGCGAGTTCGTGCGGTCGACCAGGGCCGCGTTCTGGGAGGTCGTGTCTTCGAGTTGCGAGACGGCGGTCGAGATTTCGGAGACTGCGTTGGCCTGTTCGCCGCAGGCCGAGGAGATCTCGCGCATGTCGGTGGCGTTCTCGCGGATCAGCGTGAGGATGCGTCCGAGCTGGGCGCCCGCGTCGGCCACGAGCACCGAGCCCTGGCGCACCTGACCGCCGCTCTGGGCCACGAGGCCCTTGATCTCGCTGGAGGCCGAGACGACGCGTTCGGCGAGGTTGCGCACTTCGGAGGCGACGACGGCGAAGCCGCGGCCGGCCTCGCCGGCGCGCGCCGCTTCGATCGAGGCGTTGAGCGCGAGCAGGCGGGTCTGGAAGGCGATGGAATCGATCAGGGTGACGATGCCCGAGATTTCCTCGGACGCGGCCTGAATGCGCTGCACGGCGGCGTCGGCCTCGTCCATGGCGGTGCGGACGGATTCGATCGAGGTCGAGACGGTGTTGGCGCGTTCGGTGCCGCTCGCGGCCTTGCGGGCGTTCTCGCAGGTGGTGACGGAGATTTCCTCCATGGCGGCGGAGGTCTGCTCGACCGCTGCGGCCCCTGTGTTCGTGCGGTCGGCGAGGTCGGAGGCCCCGGACTGGATGGCCGCCTGGCTGTTCTTGAGGTTGGCCGAGGCGTCGATGATGCCGGCGATGACGTCCTCGAGGCTGTCGGCGAGCGTGTTCGCGCCTTCCTTGAGCACGCCGAATGCGCCGCCGTATTCGCCGCGCACGCGGACGCGCAGGTCGGCGCGGGCAAGGGCGGACAGAACCTCGCCTGTTTCCTTGAGGCCGCGGTCGACCGTGCCCATGAGGTCGTTCAGCCCGGTGGCGAGGCCGTTCAGGACAGGATCGGGGAAGTTCGCGTCAACGCGCCGCGAGAAATCGCCGTTGACGGCGGAGGTGACCACGGCCCCGAAGGAGCGTTCGAGCTGGTTCATCAGCACGGGGCGTTCGGACATCCGGTCGACCGCCTCGTTGATCTTGGCGGCGGCCTGGAGGAAGGCGCCCTTCAGGCCTTCGGGCCGGATCTTGCGGTTGAAGTTGTTCTCGGCGGCGGCGGCCATCGTCAGGGCGCTTTCGCGGACGAAGGCGTCGTTGACGTCGATCATGGCGTTGACGCCGTTCGCGAGCCGCGCGAGGTCGCCGCGGAGGCCGGCGATCACGATGCGGGCCTCGAAGTCGCCGCTGCGGACCGCTCCGGTCGTCGCGATGACCGCGGCCGTCACGCGGCCGCTGGTGGCAAGGGAGGCGTAGGCGATGAGCGCGAGGATGATCTGCGCCGCGGCGGAGGCCCATCCGACCGCAGCGGGCGCAAGCCCTGCGAGGCTGACCGCGCCGCCCAGCGTGGCGACGATCAGCAGCGGCAGGATTACGCCGAGGCTAAAGCGAGAGAACATACTCGTCATAATCCATGCCTTTTTCGTTGAGGATTTTCTGAAGAAGCGCCCAGGATGCGACCAGGCCTTCCTTGCGGTTGGCGGCCCGGGCCTCTTCGGCCAGAAGCGTCACATAGAGTTCCTTGATCCTGGCAAGCGCCTTGGGATCCGGTTTGCGGCGGTTGGAATGGTAGCCCACCACCTGGCCGCTGGCGTCGCGGCTGGGCGTGACATGGGCGAGCACCCAGTAGTAGTCGCCACCCTTGGTGCGGTTCACAACATAGGCGAAGATCTCGCGGCCCGCTTCGATCCGGGACCACAGGAGCTTGAAGACGGCGCGCGGCATGGCGTCGTTGCGAACGAGGGAATGCTGCTTGCCGATCACCTCGGCGAGCCTGAAGTCGGCGATGGAGAGGAAAATCTCGTTGGCGTAGGTGAGGTTGCCCTTGAGATCGGTCTTGCTGACAATGATGTCGTCGGGGTTCATCACCCGTTCGTTTCCCGGGATGCTCAGCATGGGTCACTCCACAAATGCGCGGGGCCGGTCGGGGCGGCCTGCGGCAGGGGTTGGTCCGGGCGTGGCGCGCTGCCGCGCTCGTCCGAGCCGATTGCGCGCCCGGCCGTCATTCGGCGGCGCGCGACGGGGCGTACGCCTCGGCCTGCCGGGGATCAAAGAACGCGATCAGCTCGGCAAGGGCCTGGGACTGGTCGCGCAGGGTCTGTGCGCGCATCGCGCCGCGTTCGGCGAGATGGGCGGTCATCTGCGTGGCGTCGTCGATCTCGGTCAGCGTCGATGTGAGTTCGCCCACTCCGGTCGACTGTTCCCGAGTCGCGTTCGAGATGTCCTGCATCGCCGGCGCGATGGCGACAAAAGACGCGAGGATGTCGAAGAGAGCGGCGCCGGTCGCGTCGACCACCGCGGCGCCCTTCTCGACATTGGACTGGCTTGCCGCGATCAGCCGGCGGATGTCCTTGGCGGCTTCGGCAGCGCGTTGCGCGAGGGTGCGCACTTCGGAGGCGACAACGGCGAAGCCCTTGCCCGCGTCCCCCGCACGCGCCGCCTCGACGGCCGCGTTGAGGGCGAGCAGGTTCGTCTGGAAGGCGAAGCCGTCGATGGCGTTGACGATTTCGGTAATTTCGTTCGTGCCGGACTGGATGTCCTTCATTGCGGCTACGGCGCGGCCGATCAGATCGCGGCTGGCGTCCGCCTGGCCGCGTGCGTCCCCGACCGCGTCGGCGGAGGAGGCGGCGTTGTCGGCGTTGGTCCTTATGGTGGTGGACAGCTCGACCATTGTCGCGCTGGTCTGCTGGAGCGCCGTCGCCTGAGCGACGGCGCGCTCGGAGAGCGCGTCGCTGTCGCGGCTGATTTCCTCGACGGTCTCCGAGATGCGTGCATGGGTTTCCTGGAGCTGGGCCACCAGCGACGTTAGCCCGTCGAGCGTGGTGTTCAGCGCGCAGGCGAAACCGTCAAACCTTCCAGTGTAGGTCGCGGGCATCGCCTGGGAAAGGTCGCCGCGGGCGAGCGCCTTGAGGGCGCGTTCGCCGTCGTCGAGGAAGCGCGAGATCACGTCGCAGATCGCGTTGACCCCGTCGGCGAGGCCCTGGAGGGTCTCGTCGTCGAACCGCTGATCGACCCTGCGCGCGAAATCGCCATTGCGCGCGGCCCCGACCACCGAGCCGACGCCCTGACGCAAGGCGTGAAGCATCGACTCGCGCGCCGCGACGGCGGCGGCCTCCATCTCGGTCATGCGCGCCCGCTGGGCCTCCGCTTCGGCCAGCGCTGCGCGCAGGCGCTCGATGTTGCGCGCCATGGTTCCGATTTCGTCGCCGCGGCCCTGACCGGGGGCCTGGGTGTCGAAGCGGCCGGCGGCGAGCGCCTTCAGGCTCGCGTCGAGGCGCCCGATGGGCGCGGAGACGAGTCGAGAGATCACGAGGTAGGCGATCACGGAGAAGAGGGCGGCGAGGCCGGCGCCGGTCAGCGCGAGCCGGACCGCCGTCGCGCGGGCGCCGGCGAGGACGCGTTCGTCGGACCAGCTCACGATCAGCCCGCCGACGATCGCGTCCTCCGGGCCGAATCGCACCGGCGCGGCGGTGACGCCGTCGAGGCGGACGTCGTCCCCGGACGAAGCCACGCGGGTCATCGCCTCGGCGAGCGTCGCGGCATCCGGCGCGCCATGCAGCGCGCGGGAGGTTATGGGCCTTCCGGTCGGATCGACGACGGCCATCCAGGCGATGTCGGTTTCCTGTCCGGCGATGAAGTCGGTCAGCGCCGGGTCGATGTTTTCGGTCTTGGCGAAGCGCACGGCGCCGCCGAGCGTTCTGGACAGAAGGTTCGTGGCGCGCGCGCCGGTTTCGGCGAACGCCGCCTGCGTCGCCCGGACCTGGCCCGCGAAGACGATGGCCGCGACGACGCCGATGGCCATGGTCAGTGCGAAACCGACGAAAAGCGCGAGCCGCTGGCCGAGGCCGAATCCGCTTCGGCGTTGGGTGACGGTGCTCGGGGTCATTGGGTTCCTTCGTCGCGCGGGCGGTCGAGAGACCGGATTACTGAAGAAGGCTGACGTCGATCCCGAAGGTCACGGCGCCGATGGCCGCGCCCGTGGCCGGATCGACAACCGGCATCGAGACCTGGCTCTGGTAGATCTGGGTGCTTTCGTCGAGCTCGACCTCGGCGATGTGCAGGGCCGTGGCGGACACGCCGTAGGTGTCCTGCCACTTGGGCTCGTCGCCCTGCCAGTAGTCCGAAGTGACCTCGCTCTGGGCGACGTTCAGGCCGCGGTTGTCCATCACGAAGACTTCGGTGACGAGGCCGGCGGAGGCCTCCTGGCGCTGGCGCAGCCAGACCGAGGCCGGGCTGGCCAAGGTCGCGTCGATCATCGGCGCGGGGGCGGCGCCGACTTCCGCGCGCCACGCGGCGTCGAGCCCGTCGATCTCGGCCTGGGTCAGCGACGCGTTCGCGGTGTTCTGGGCCTGGACGGCCACGACGATCACCGGATCGGCGACCCAGGCCGCGAGTTCGCCGTGGGCGAGTTCGGTCAGGGGGGCCTCGAATTCGTCGGCGAAGAGGGGCGTTGAGACGGAAGCGGCGAGCGCCGCGAGAAACAAGATTCGGGAATGCATCCTTGCGGCTCCATTTGCTCAAGG
>JBBRUZ010000100.1:0-11413 GCA_038247355.1 Rhodobacterales bacterium | reverse complement strand
CGAAAGCTGTGGAAACGCGGTGATCGTCCGGACGTCCGCTTGCCCCGATCGAGTATCGGCCGAGCCCCTTGGCCAAAGACGGGTGCGCGGTCGTGGACAGCATCCTTGTCTTGATGTGCGCTCCCCCTTTGCGGGACGGGCTTGTGAAATCCGGCTCGACGCCGAAGTTTCCGCAGTCTGGATCGCCGCAAGTAATTAGGTTGCAGTTATCACCTGGCGCAGGGTAGATTTGTTGCAGGGATACTTGGGGAAATTTGCGGGCCAATTTGGTTCCAGTCTTTGGAAGGGTCAAGACAGCTTTCCGGCCACCAACGACATTGGCCGCTGCGCCAGAATGAGAAGGGGATTGTGCTGTTTTCTTTGCCATGGCGTCATGTCAGGAGAAATCTCCCGACATCAGTCTCACGGCAAACCTTCCATTTTTTGAATCAGCGCAACGACTTAGACAGCCCGGTTTTTAGGCTATGTCCCGGATTCCGGAATGCGTCAGGATGCGATAACATAGTGTTATCCTCTTAAGCATGTGAAATAAAATAAATAAAAATCCGAAAACTGACTTCCCGGCACAAAGGCGACATGAGGTTTCCCGTGTGTTCGCCGGGCTCTCCCCGTCCCGATCCGGGCTTGCCGAGCGACCAGTGGACGCAACTCGATGCACTCGGGACTACGGATGGCGGCGCTCTGGAAAAGGGGGGCATCGGCGCTTGCGACGTCGCCACTCGATGCCGGACTCCCGGCCGCGCGACGCCGGCGCGATGGCGGCGCGTGATATCGCGTCGGCGTCGTGGGCCTACAGGCGCCGCATGACCGGGTCTGGCGCGCATGAAGCGTGGCGGATCAGTTGCAGGAGTGGCCGGGTCTGCGCGGACGTGGGGCGGAAGGTTAGTTCCGAAAGTTGCGACCGTCGCTCGACCAAGGTTACGGCGGCACGTTCGCAGCTCGGCGCGCTGCTGGCGCGCAGTTGACCGGCATGAGGGCCGGTCGAGTGCTGCGGATCACTCTGCGGCGGTCTTGGTGGCGGCGGGTTTCCTGGGGCTCGGTTTCTTCGCCGATCTGCTCGCCTTGGCCTTTTTCGCGGCGGGCTTTTTCGAAGCGGTCTTGCGCGCCGGTTTCGCGGGTTGCTTCGCCGCGATCAGTTCGAGCGCCTGTGCGAGGGTGATCGCCTCGGCGGCGATCTCCTTGGGGACGGTGGCGTTGACCTTGTCCCATTTGACGTAAGGACCGTATTTGCCTTCGTAGAGCGCGACCGGGCCGCCGTCCGGGTGGTCGCCCAGTTCCCGCAGCGGCGTTATCGCGGCGCGACCGGGGCCGCGGGCGGCTTTCTGGGAGAGGACCTCCATCGCGCGGTTCATGCCGATCGTGAGAACCTCTTCGGGGTCCTTGAGGTTGGCGAAGACCTTGCCGTGCTTGATGTAGGGGCCGAAGCGACCGATCGAGGCCTCGATCGGTTCGCCGTCCTCGGGGTGCGTGCCGACGAGGCGGGGCAGCGCGAGCATGTCGAGGGCACGCCGCAAGTCGATCGACGCAGGATCGATGGCCTTCGGGATCGAGGCGCGCTTCGGTTTTGGGGCGTCCTCGGTCGCGTCGCCGAGCTGGACGTAATAGCCGTAGGGGCCTTTTCGGAGGGTGACGGGGACGCCGGCTTCGCCTTCGATGAGTTCGAGGTCGGACGAGAGGCCGAGAAGTTTGGCGCCGTCTGGGCCGAGCAGGTCGCCGCCGTCGGCCTCGCCGGCGAGCGGGCGTGTGTAGCGGCATTCGGGGTAGTTCGAGCAGCCGATGAAGGCGCCGCCGGAGCGGGCGGTGCGCAAGCTGAGGCGGCCGTCGCCGCAGACCTTGCAGGTGCGGGGGGTGGGGTCTTCGGCGGTGACGGGAAAGAGGTGCGGCTCCAGCACCTCGTTGATCTTCTCCAGCACCTCCGTGATCCGCAGGCCCTCGGTCTCGCCAAGGGCGGCGGAGAAGTCCTTCCAGAACCGGGCGAGCAGCGCCTTCCAGTTCTCGTCGCCGGTGGTGACGCGGTCGAGGTCGCTTTCGAGATCGGCGGTGAAGTCGTAGTCGAGATAGCGGCGGAAGTAGTTCGTCAGGAACGCGGTTACGAGCCGGCCCTTGTCCTGCGGGTGGAGGCGGTTCGCGTCCTTCCTGACGTAGTCGCGCTCCTGGATGGTCGAGACGATCGAGGCGTACGTGGAGGGGCGGCCGATGCCGAGTTCTTCCATGCGTTTGACCAGCGTCGCCTCGGTGTAGCGGGGCGGGGCCTGGGTAAAATGCTGTTCCGGCGTCACGGCGCGCTTGGCGGCGGGGTCGCCCTGCATGATCTGGGGGAGGCGGCCGCCGTCCTCGTCGTCCGACAGTTCGACGTCTTCGTCGCGGCCTTCCATGTAGACCTTGAGGAAGCCGTCGAAAGTGACGACCTGGCCGGTGGCGCGCAGGCCGACCTGCCCGTCGGCGCTTTCGATGTCGACGGTTGTACGCTCGAAACGCGCGGCCTCCATCTGGCTTGCGATCGATCGTTTCCAGATCAGATCGTAGAGTTTGCGCTGATCGCCTTCGAGCCTGGCCAGTTGCGACGGGTCCTGCCCCATTTCGGTGGGGCGGATGCATTCGTGGGCTTCCTGGGCGTTCTTGGCCTTGTTCTTGTACATGCGGGGGCTGGAGGGGACGTAGGTCGCGCCGTAGCGTTGCTTGATGACGTCGCGAGCGGCCATCACCGCTTCGGGGGCCATGTCGATGCCGTCGGTGCGCATGTAGGTGATGTGGCCGGCCTCGTAGAGGCGCTGGGCGGCGTTCATCGTCTGGCGGGCGCCAAAGCCGAATTTGCGCGACGCCTCCTGCTGGAGCGTCGAGGTCATGAACGGCGCGGAGGGATTGCGCGTGGCGGGTTTGGCTTCGACGGCGCGTACGGCGAGGTCGCGCGAGCGGATGGCGGCGACCGCCATTTCGGCGTCGAGCGCGGTGGCGAGATCGAACTTGTCGAGGCGCTTGCCGGCCAGCGACACGAGGCGGGCGGTGAATTCCTGACCGCGGGGGGTGGCGAGCAGCGCCGACACGGTCCAGTATTCGCGGGTCTTGAACGCCTCGATCTCCATCTCGCGCTCGACGATCAAGCGCAGCGCCACCGACTGTACGCGGCCGGCGGATTTGGCGCCGGGCAGCTTGCGCCAGAGCACGGGGGAGAGTTTGAAGCCGACGAGGTAATCGAGGGCGCGGCGGGCCAGATAGGCCTCGACCAGCTCCATGTCGATCTGGCGGGGGTTCGCCATCGCCGTCGTGACGGCGGATTTGGTGATGGCGTTGAAGACCACGCGCTCGACGGCGGTGGATTTCTTGACCGCCTTGCGTTTGGTCAGTGTTTCGAGCAGATGCCAGGAGATGGCTTCGCCTTCGCGGTCGGGGTCGGTGGCGAGGATCAGCTTGTCGTCGGACTTCAGCGCCTCGGTGATTGCGCGGATGTGCTTCTGGCTGTCGGAGGCGACCTCCCAGAGCATTTCGAAGCCGTTGTCGGGATCGACCGAGCCGTCCTTGGGTGGGAGGTCGCGGACATGGCCGTAGCTGGCGAGCACGGTGAAGCCGGGGCCGAGGTACTTGTTGATGGTTTTCGCTTTGGCGGGAGACTCGACGACGACGACGGCCATTGGGTTTACTCCTACGGCGCGAGCTTGGCCCACGTCGGGCGGTACATGTGCCCGTCGTCCGGCCTTGTCAACCAAGGCCGGGGGGTTCTGGGCGTGCGCCCGCGACCGGGGGGCGGCGGTCGCCGCGCGGGTTCGGGCCGGAGTATGCCGGCGCGACGGGTTCGCGCGGCGTGGGCGCCGGCGATCGGGAGGATTGGCGTGAAAGTGTTGGTGACGGGCGGTGCTGGGCATCTGGGCGAGGCGCTGATGCGCGTGCTGCCGGGGATGGGGCACGAGGTTTCCAGCCTCGATCTGCTGGGCGGGCCGTACGTGACGCATGTCGGATCGATCGGCGACCGGGACTTCGTGCGGCGGTGTCTCGCGGGGGTGGACGGGGTCTTGCACACGGCGACGCTGCACAAGCCGCATGTCGCGACCCATCCGAAGGCGGCGTTCGTCGCGACCAACGTCGCGGGCACGCTGGTCCTGCTCGAGGAAGCGGCGCGGGCGGGGGTTGCGCGGTTCGTCTTCTCCAGCACGACGAGTGCGTTTGGCGACGCGCTGAGCCCGCCTCGCGGCGCGCCTGCCGCGTGGATCGACGACACGGTGACGCCGGTTCCGAAGAACATCTACGGTGTCACCAAGACCGCGGCGGAGGACCTGTGCACGCTGTTCGCGCGGGAGGGGCGGATGAATGTCGTGGTGCTGCGGACGTCGCGGTTCTTTCCCGAGCCGGATGACACGGCGGAGGTTCGGGACCGGTACGACGATGTCAACGTCAAGGCGAACGAGTTCTTGTTCCGGCGGGTCGACGTGGAGGATGCCGCCATGGCGCACGAGCGGGCGCTGGTCCGGGCGCCCGATATCGGGTTCGGGCGATATGTGATCAGCGCCGCGACGCCGTTCGTGCGTGGCGATCTGGCGGCGCTGCGGTCTGACCCGGCGGGCGTCGTCGAGGCGCGTCATCCGGGGTTTCGGGAGGTCTACGATCGGATCGGGTTCCGGATGTTTAGCGATATCGACCGGGTCTACGACTGCGCGCGGGCGCGGGCGGACCTGGGCTGGGCGCCGAAGCACGATTTCGGATCGGTGCTGCGCCAGCTCGCCGCCGGACAGCCGATCGGCAGCGGCCTCGCGGCGGAAGTCGGCGCCAAGGGCTATCATCGCGCGGACCATCCCGGCGGTCGGTATCCGTTCGCGTGAGTGCCGACGTCGCGTCAGGCGGGCGGGCGGCTGAGCAGGCCGCCGGGGTGGCGCAGCACATGGCCCGACAGCTCCAGCTCGAGCAGCGCCGCGGCGACGGCGGCGGAGCTGGCGCCGGTCTCGCGGGTGAGGAGATCCTCGGCGACGGGCGCGGGGCCGAGCAGATCGAGCAGGCGACCGGGCAGGCCCTCGGGGGCCGGTTGGGCGCGAAGGACCGGCGCGGGCGTCCGCGCGACGGCCACGAGGCTCTCGGCCAGCGCCTCCGCCACGTCGGCGGCCGAGCGGATGAGCGTGGCGCCGTCGCGGATGAGGGCGTTGCAGCCGCCGGCGCGGGCGTCGAGCGGGTTGCCGGGCACCGCCATCACCTCACGGCCCTGGTCGAGGGCGTTGCGCGCGGTGATCAGGCTGCCCGAGCGTTCGGCGCCTTCCACGATCACCACGCCGAGCGCGAGGCCCGAAACGATGCGGTTGCGGCGGGGAAAGTCCTGGGCGCGTGGGGCGTGGTCGAACGGCATTTCGGACAGCAGCAGGCCCGTGGCGGCGATGCGGGCGGCGAGGGCCGCGTTTTCGGGCGGGTAGATCTGGTCGAGGCCGCCGGCGAGGGCGGCGATGGTGCCGGTGGGAAGGGCGGCCTCGTGGGCGGCGGCGTCGATGCCGCGGGCGAGGCCAGAGGCGACGACGAGGCCGCTGGCCCCGAGCTCGCGGGCGAGGCGACCCGCCATGCGGCAGCCGAGCGCGGACGCATTGCGGGCGCCGACGACGGCGACGATCTTGCGCTGGCCCAGGGCGAGGTCGCCGAGCGCCCACAGGAACGGGGCCGGGTCGGCGATGGTGGCGAGGAGCGCGGGGTAGTCGGGGGCGCCGAGAAGGACGGGCAGGGCGCCGACAATGCGCGCCGCGCGCCATTCCGCGTCGATCGCCTCGCGGGGCGGCGGGGCGTAGTCGGTGACGCCGGCTCTCCTCGCGATGCCGGGCAGCGCCTTCAGCGCCTCCGGGGCCGAGCCGAATTCGCGGAGCAGGCGGATGAACGTGGCGGGGCCGACCCGGCGCGAGCGGCTGAGACGGAGCCAGTCCCGCGCGCCGGCCTCCGTGGTCGGGAGGGCCTCGGGGGGGATCTTGGCGGAACGGGGTGCGGCGTCGTCGGGCATGGGGCGGCTCAGCTCCAAATTGCGTCTGCATTGGTTAAGGCAAGGCTAATGCAGACTGGCTCAGTGGCCGATCCGCCCTGGACGTGCGACAAAGCGTCATTGACCCATCAGAATCGCATCCCGCAGGGCGCGGGACAGATCAGGCCAGTACGACTTCGCGCGGGACTGTCGACTCGCCAGAGCGTGGATCAGGTCGGCGCGTTTGGCTCGATGCGTTCTTGCTCGCTGCATCCGTTGGCGCAGTCATTGTTTCTGTCGCGAATTTCTACGTCCAACACGTCGCGGAGACGCCGCGCCTGCTCGCTCAGGTCAACTCCTTCTACTTCTCTCCGCGCCCGTTGATCGCGCCAGCCTTGTGCTCTGTCGATCTCGCGCTCTTCGACCCGGCCAACCGCGACACCGCACTCCTCGACGTAAACCTGTGGCTCGAGAACTTTGTCGAGCCGCCGCTCGGTCACGAGGCTTCGGGAATCTTCTTCGCGACCGAAAGCGCCGATGACGAGCTTGGTGCGAAAGTCGTGGGCGACGGCGAAATCGTGCTGCAACACTTTTCGTTTGCCGGGTGTGACCCTGAGCGCCTGTTTGCGGCTCTGCCGGAGACGAATGTGCTGCGGCTCCAGCTCACGGCGCTGGATCACGCGGGCAATGGCCATTCCACGAGCGCGGCAATCGGCGAGGCGCCGATCTTCACGGAGACTGCGGTGCCGGTGAACCTCTTTCTCGCAGCAACCTTGGACCTCTTGCGCAACAACGCCCGATACCGCGAACTGAATGGTTCTGCGGAAACGGCCGCATTGACGCTCACCCGAAACGAGGCGGGCGAATTGGATGCGCAACTCTCGCGGAACATCCAAACTCCATTCATCAAGTAGGCTCTGCGCCTGGCCGGATATCAGGCGGCGCTGCCGCCCACCGTCAGGCCGCCGATCAGGATCGTCGGTTGGCCGACGCCTACGGGCACCCACTGGCCGTTCTTGCCGCAATTGCCGATGCCGGGGTCGAGCGCCATGTCGTTGCCGATGGCGCGGATGTGCTTGAGCGCGGTCGCGCCGTCGCCGATCAGGGTCGCGCCCCTGACCGGCGCGCCGACGCGGCCGTCCTTGACGCGGTAGGCTTCGGTGCAGCTGAAGACGAACTTGCCGTTGGTGATGTCGACCTGTCCGCCGGCGAAGCCGACCGCATAAACCCCGTCCTTGAGATCGGCGAGGATCGATGCGGGATCGTCGGTCCCGCCGAGCATGATGGTGTTGGTCATCCGCGGCATCGGGGCGTGGGCATAGGACTGGCGACGGCCGTTGCCGGTGGCCGGCACGTCCATCAGGCGGGCGTTCTGGCGGTCCTGCATGTAGCCGACGAGGATGCCGTCCTCGATCAGCACGTTGCGCTGCGACGGCGTGCCCTCGTCGTCGAACGAGATGCTGCCGCGACGGTCGGGGATCGTGCCGTCGTCGATCACGGTGACGCCGGGGGCGGCGACGCGGCCGCCCATCAGACCGGCGAAAGCCGAGGTCTGCTTTCGGTTGAAGTCGCCTTCGAGGCCGTGACCGACCGCCTCGTGCAGCAGGATGCCGGGCCAACCAGGCGCGAGCACGACGTCCATCACGCCCGCGGGCGCGGGCTCGGCGCGCAGGTTGACCGCGGCGATGCGCAGGGCCTCATCGGCGATGGTTTTCCAGTGGTCCGTGCCCATCAGCGGCGACAGGCCATAACGGCCGCCGCCGCCGGATCCGCCCGATTCGCGGCGGCCGTTCTCCTCGACGATGCACGAGATGTAAAGCCGCACCATCGGGCGGGATTCCGCGAGGCGTCCACCTTCGGGACGGAGGATCTCGACCTCCTGCATCGAGGCCCCGAGCGAGGCGGAGACCTGGACCACGCGGGGGTCGCGCTCGCGCAGAAAAGCGTCGATCTCGCGCAACATCTCGACCTTGACCACAAATTCGGCGTCGTCGAACGGGTCGTGGTCGGTGTAAAGGCGCTGGTTCGTCGATTTCGGCGCCGGGGCCGGCGTGCCCCCGCCGCCCGCGCCGACTGCGAGGCGGGCGGTTTCGGCGGCGCGGGTCAGCGCGGCTTCCGATATTTCGGTGGAATGGGCGTAGCCCGTGGTCTCGCCGTGGACCGCGCGCAGCCCGAAACCTTCTGCGGCGTCGTAGCTGGCGTTCTTCAGCCGGCCGTCGTCAAAGACGAGCGACTCCGAGCGGCGGCGTTCGAGGAACAGCTCGCCGTCGTCGGCGCCGGCCACCGCGCGCCGTAACGTGGTGAGGGCGCGGCCCTCGTCCAGATCGGTCTCGAAGGGGCGGAAACGTGGGCTCTGCGGCATGGCGGCGGTCTCCCCGGACATCGTCCTTTCGGCGCAAGCGTCCCGATGCCGCAACGCCGCGTCTTGTTCTTCGCTTCCTAATATGGTTGACACATTCGCAGTTGCAACTCGGTCTCTGTCGCGGGGCCACGACGATGGGAACGGCGCCATGAAACTCGCGAGCCTCTCAGTGGTGATCTTGCTGACCTTGGCGGCCCATCTGGTTTCCCCGGCGATCGCGCAGCAGGCGCCCGAGACGGAAGCCCCGGTATCCCCTCTGGAGACCCCGGCGCCCGAGGGCGATCCGCCAGCTCCGGATTTTGTGATGCCCGATCTGCCGGTCATCGGCGTGCCCGTTCCGAACGGCGTCGGCTATCAGCCGGCATCGACGAGCCTCGCCGAGGATGCGCACTGGCTGTCGAACTGGGTGCACGGGCTGATGATCGCCATCGTGCTCTTCGTCACGGCGCTGATCGGGATCGTGATCTTTCGCTTCAACGCCAAGGCGAACCCGACCCCGGCGGCCTTCACGCACAACACCAAGATCGAGATCGCCTGGACGCTGGTGCCGGTTCTGATCCTGATCGTCATCGGGTCGTTTTCGCTGCCGATCCTGTTCAAGCAGCTCGAGATTCCGGAGCCGGACGTGACGATCAAGGCGACGGGGAACCAGTGGTACTGGAACTACGAATACGCCGACAACGCGTTCTCGTTCGACAGCCTGATGCTGTTGCCCGAGGATCTGGCGGCGAACGGATACTCAGATGAGTTGTATCTGCTTGCGACCGACACCGCGATGGTGGTTCCGGTGGGCGCGGTGGTGATGATGCAGATGACCGGCGCCGACGTGATCCACTCGTGGACGATACCGGCCTTCGGCGTGAAGATGGATGCGGTTCCCGGGCGACTGAACGAGACGTGGTTCACGGTGGATGAACCCGGCGTCTATTTCGGGCAATGCTCGGAGCTGTGCGGCAAGGATCACGCCTACATGCCGATCACGGTCAAGGCGCTCACACCCGACGATTACGCCTTGTGGCTCGACTGGGCGATCGATGAATACGGCGGGACCCGTGGCGAGGCGGACGTCGCGAACGTCCCGGGCGACGCGGGCGTGGCGGTTGCGCAACGTGACTCCGGCGTGGCTGTGGCGAATTGACTGGCGCGTCAGGGCCGGCGTGGTCCGGGGCGGCGTGGCGCGAACGGGGGAGCGCATGACTGACGCGACATGGATCAGGCCGGTCAGCGACGAGGCCGAGTTCGGCGATTTCGTCGCGTTGCTGAAGCCGCGCGTGATGCGGCTGGTGATCTTTACGGCGTTCGTGGGGCTGGTGTGCGCCCCGATCGGCGTCCATCCGGTGATCGGGCTGGCGGCGATCCTGTGCATCACGGTGGGTGCCGGCGCTTCCGGCGCGCTGAACATGTGGTGGGACCGCGACATCGACGCGGTGATGGCCCGCACGGCGCGGCGCCCGGTGCCGTCGGGCCGGGTGGAGCCGGCGACGGCGCTGGCGATCGGCCTGGTGCTGTCGGGCTTTTCGGTGGTGATGCTGGCGCTGTTCACGAACCTCCTCGCCGCAGGGCTGCTCGCGTTCACGATCTTCTTCTACGCGGTGGTCTATTCGATGTGGCTCAAGCGCGCGACGCCGCACAACATCGTCATCGGCGGCGCGGCGGGGGCGTTCCCGCCGATGATCGGCTGGGCGGTGGCGACGGGCGGCGTGTCGCCGGAGAGCTTGGCAATGTTTGCGGTGATCTTTTTGTGGACGCCGCCGCATTTCTGGGCGTTGGCTTTGTTTCGCAACAACGATTACGCGCGGGCGGGCGTGCCGATGCTGCCGGTCACGGCGGGGCCGCGGGCGACACGCAACCAGGTTCTGATCTATGCGATGATCCTGGCGCCCGTTGCGGTCGCGCCGGCGTTCAGCATCGTCGGCGGGCCGGTCTATCTCGTCGGCGCGGTGGTCCTGAACGCGATGTTCGTGCGGGGGGCCTGGCGGGTCTGGCGGCGCGACGAGGCGGCGGCGCATGCCGACGCATGGCGGGTGGAAAAGCGTTTCTTCGGCTTCTCGATCCTGTATCTGTTCCTGCAGTTCGGCCTGTTCCTGATCGAGGCGGCGCTACGCGGCCTCGGCCTCGGGGTGACGGGCTGGCCCATGCTCTTCTGAGGAGACCGCGATGCGTCCCGACAGCCATGAGATATACGCGCGGCGGTGGGGCCGGAATCTCGGGCTTGGGATCATCCTCGGCGCGCTGGTCTTGACGATCTTCGCGGTGACGGTGGTCAAGCTCGTCGAGGGCCAGCCGATGGAGGGGTTCGACCACACGTTCCGCCCGGCGATGCTGCCCGCCGCCGAGGAGTGAGCGGATGGGTGTGTCGCGCAATGACGGCGTTGCGGCGGGGCTGGCCGGTATCGTCGTTGTGATGGTCGGCCTCAGCTTCGCAGCCGTTCCGTTCTACGACTGGTTCTGCCGTGTGACTGGTTATGGCGGGACCACGGCGACGGCGCTGGCCCCTGACGGACCGGCGCGAAGCGAGACGATCACGGTCCGGTTCGACGCGAACACGGCCCCCGACATGCCTTGGGAGTTTCGTCCCGTCGAGCGCGCGATGCAGGTTCACCTGGGCCAATCGGCGCTGGCGTTCTACGAGGCCTACAACCCGACCGACGCGCCGGTGGCGGGGACGGCCAGCTACAATGTGACGCCGCATCAGGCGGGGCCGTTTTTCGCCAAGATCGCGTGTTTCTGCTTCGAGTTGCAGGTGTTGCAGCCGGGCGAGCGCATCGAGATGCCGGTCAGCTTTTTCGTCGACGCCGATATGCTGGAGGACCGTGACGCGAAGGGCGTCGGGGTGATAACGTTGTCCTACACGATGTTTCGCAGCCCTTTGCCGGCGGAAGAGGCAGCGCAGGCGCCGCGCCTGACCAACCTAGCGACGGCCCAGGCGCCGCGCGCAGCGACGATCGCCGCAATAGCGGTGGCGAACTAGGGGGACCTCGACATGGCTGGCCGGCGCAACCACGACTATCACATCCTCACCCCGAGCATCTGGCCCTTCACCGGGGCGGTCGGCGCGTTCGTGATGTTGCTGGGCGCGGTGCTGTTCTTTCACGACAACGGTCCCTGGCTGATGCTGATGGGGCTGGCGCTGG
>JBBRUZ010000099.1:0-11511 GCA_038247355.1 Rhodobacterales bacterium | reverse complement strand
TTTGCTGTTGGGGCTGCCGCGGGTGCTCTACACTATGTTTGCGGGGTGGTCGCCCGTGACCGCCGACCCCCATGCCGGCGAACACACGCCAGTGGTGCAGATCGGGCTGCGTTACGGGATGATCATGTTCATCATCTCGGAGATCATGTTCTTCGCGGCGTGGTTCTGGTCGTTCTTCAAGCACGCGATGTATCCGATGGACGCTATCGACAACACATGGCCGCCGCCGGGCATCGAGACGTTCGATCCTTGGCATCTGCCGCTGATCAACACGCTGATCCTGCTATGTTCCGGCTGCGCCGCGACCTGGGCGCACCATGCGCTGGTCCACGATAACGACAGGCAGCAGATGAAATGGGGTCTGTGGCTGGCGATCGGTTTGGGTCTGCTGTTCAGCATTTTTCAGGTGGTCGAATACGCCGAGGCGCAGTTCAGTTTCTCGGGCAATATCTATGGCGCGAATTTCTTCATGGCGACGGGTTTCCACGGCTTTCACGTTGTGATCGGCACGATTTTTCTCGCCGTATGCCTGGCGCGGGTCTATGCGGGCCATTTCACCCCTGAAAAGCATGTGGGATTCGAGGCGGCGGCCTGGTACTGGCACTTTGTCGACGTGGTCTGGCTGTTCCTGTTCGCTGCGGTTTACATCTGGGGCGGCGGCGTAGGCGGGCATTGATTGCTCCGACGGGCCATGAGCGCGCCGCCGGGAGCGTCGGGGATGACGCGACGGATGATCGGGCCGCTGGCGTTCGGCATCGGCGGAGTCGCCGCACTGCTGACGTTGGGGGTCTGGCAGCTTCAGCGGCTGGAGTGGAAGCTGGGTGTGCTCGCGGAGATCGTGGGCCGGATGGAGGCGGCGCCCGGGCCCGTGCCGGTCACGCCGACCGAGGCGGAGCACGAATACGTGCGGGTGCGCGCGATGGGGGCGTTGCTGGCAGGCGAGCTGCATGTCTACACGTCGGCGCCGCCGCGGGGCGTCGGCTACCTCGTGATCGCGCCGATGGAGATCGCTGGTGCGCGGCGCATACTGATCGATCGGGGCTTCGTGCCGATCGGGGAAAAGGACGCGCCGCGACGGGTCGGGCCGCTGACGGTCGAGGGGTCGCTGATGTGGCCCGACGAGACCGACAGCTTCACCAGCCCGCCCGACCTTGCGAAGAACATCTGGTTTGCGCGCGACGTAGGCCTGATGGCGCAGGTGCTGGAGACCGAGCCGGTGATGCTGGTGACGGCGGCGAGCGACGACCCGAGCGCACCGATGCCGCTGCCGGTGGGCGTGAACATCCGCCATCCGCATCTGGGATACGCGGTCACGTGGTTCGGGCTCGCGGCGGTCTGGGCGTTGATGACAGTGTACCTGCTTTGGCGTATCAAGCGTCGGACCGTCTGAAGGCAGTTTTGATGCAATACGTCTCCACCCGTGGCGCCGCCCCGACGCTCGGGTTCGAGGACGCCATGCTGGCCGGGCTCGCGCGCGACGGCGGGCTTTACGTGCCCGAAACCTGGCCGCAACTGAGCCACGGGGAGATCGCGGCGCTGGCGGGCCTGCCTTATGAGGAGGTCGCTTTCCGGGTCATGCGGCCGTTCGTGGGCGACGCGTTCGGCGATGCCGAGTTTCGCGCGATCATCGACCGGGCGTACCGATGTTTCGGGCACGCAGCACGGGCGCCTCTGGTGCAGATCGGGCCGAACGACTGGCTGATGGAGCTGTTTCACGGGCCGACGCTGGCGTTCAAGGACGTGGCGATGCAGTTGATCGCACAGATGTTCGAGGCGAGCCTCGCGCGGTCGGGCCGGCGTCTCGCGATCGTCGGGGCGACCAGCGGCGACACCGGGTCCGCGGCGATCGAGGCGTTCCGGGGGCTCGGCGCGGTCGACGTGTTCATCCTGTTCCCGAAGGGCCGGGTGTCGGAGGTGCAGCGCCGCCAGATGACGACGCCCGACGAGGCGAACGTCCACGCGCTTGCCGTGACGGGCGATTTCGACGACGCGCAGGCGCGCGTGAAGGACATGTTCAACGACCACGCGTTTCGTGACGGTGTCGGGCTCGCCGGGATCAATTCGATCAACTGGGCGCGGGTGCTGGCGCAGGCGGTGTATTTCTTCACCGCCGCGGTGGCGCTCGGCGCGCCGGGACGCGCCGTCAGCTTCACGGTTCCGACGGGGAATTTCGGGGATGTCTTTGCCGGATACGTGGCCAAGCGCATGGGGTTGCCGATCGAAAGGCTGGTGATCGCCACCAATCAGAACGACATCCTGCACCGCACGCTCGCCACCGGTGGGCATGTGAAGGACGGGGTCGCGCCGTCGATCAGTCCGTCGATGGACATCCAGGTCAGCTCGAACTTCGAGCGGCTGCTGTTCGAGCTGTACGACCGGGAGGGCGCCGCGGTGGCGGCGCTGATGGGCGAGTTACGCGACCACGGCGGCTTCACGCTCAGTCAGGGCGCGCTCGGGCGCCTCAGGGCCGAGTTCGACAGCGACGCCGTGTCCGAGGACGCGACGCGGGCGACGATCCGGGACGTGCTTGGCTCGACCGGTGAGGTGATCTGTCCACATACGGCGGTGGGCGTATCGGCGTCGCGGACGCGGCGGGGCGATCCGGCCGTGCCGATGGTGACGCTCGCCACTGCGCATCCGGCGAAGTTTCCTGATGCGGTCCAGGCGGCCTGCGGCGTTCGGCCCGAACTGCCGGCGCGCATGGCCGATCTCTACGCGCGTCCCGAGCGGGTGATCGATGTTCCCAACGACCTCGCCGCGATCGAGGCCATGATACGCCAGGAGATCGCCCGATGAGCGCAGCCCTTCACCGGCTCTCGAACGGCCTGCGGCTCGTCGTCGAGCCGATGCCCGGCCTGCGCTCGGCGACGGTCGGCGTCTTCGTGCTCGCGGGGGGGCGCCACGAGCGGTCCGAGCAGAACGGCATCGCGCATTTCCTCGAGCACATGGCGTTCAAGGGCACGCCGACCCGCAGCGCCCGCGCGATCGCCGAGGAGATCGAGGATGTCGGCGGTTACGTCAATGCCTACACCAGCAAGGAGGTCACCGCCTATTACGCGCGGGTGATGGCGGCGGACGTCGATCGCGGTCTCGAAATCGTGGCGGACATCGTGCTGAACCCGCTGTTCGCGGCGGCCGACATCGAGGTGGAGCGCGGCGTGATCCTGCAGGAGATCGGCCAGACGCTCGATACGCCCGATGACGTGATCTTCGACTGGCTGCAGGAGGTGGCCTATCCCGGTCAGCCGTTCGGTCGGACGATCCTCGGGCCGCCGGAGCGGGTGGGCGCGTTCGGGCGCGGCGAATTCGCCGGCTTCGTCGCCGAGCATTACGGGCCGGCGCAGCTGATCGTCGCGGCGGCCGGCGCGGTCGATCCCGACAAGCTGCTGGCGGCGGTCGAGCGGCGGTTCGGCGGGCTGGCGCCGCGGCCGGGCCGGCGCGCCGAGCCCGCGATCTTCTGCGCCGGCGAGCGGCGGAGTGTGCGCAAGCTCGAACAGGCGCATGTGGCGATGGCGTTCGAATGCCCCGGCGTGCGCGACGACGCGATGTACGCAGCACACCTCTACGCCACTGCGATGGGCGGCGGCATGTCCTCGCGGCTGTTTCAGGAGCTGCGCGAGCGCCGGGGGCTCTGCTACACCGTCTTTGCGCATGCGAGTTCCTACGAGGACACCGGCCTGATCACGCTGTACGCGGGAACCGGGGGGGAGAAGCTTCGCGAGCTCGAGGAGCTGGCCATCGATGAATTGCGGCGCTCGGCGGAGGGGTTGAGCGCACCCGAGATCGAGCGCGCGCGCGCGCAGATGACGGCGGGGCTGGTGATGGGCCTCGAGAGCCCGTCAGCGCGAACCGAACGGCTGGCCCGGATGGTGGCGCTCTGGGACCGGGCGCCGAGCCTCGACGAGACGCTCGCCAAGATCGACGCGGTCACGCCCGAAGCGGTGCGGGCGTTCGCCGAGACGCTGGTGACGCGAGCCGCGCCGGCGGTGGCGCTGCTCGGGCCGGTCCGCAAGGCTCCGAGCCAGGCGAGCCTCGCGGGACGGATGGCGGCCTGAAGTGCTGAGCTTTCGGCGTGCGGCGAGCGTGGCGATCGACACCCGGCGCCTGACGTTGCGCCTGCCGAAAATGAGCGACCATCTGGCCTGGACGCTTTTGCGCCGGCAGTGCGAGGATTTTCTCCGGGCCTGGGAGCCTAGCTGGTCGAACGATCACTTCACGCGCAAGGCTTTTCGCAACCGGGTATATTGGGCCTACCGCGCACGGGAGGAAGGACGGGCGCTGTCGCTGTTCCTGATGCGCCGCGAGGACGGCCGGCTGCTCGGCGCGATCACGCTCGACAACATCCGCCGCGGCCCATCACAATCGGCGCAGGTCGGCTACTGGATCGGGAAGGACCATGCGCGGCAGGGCTATATGGCCGAAGCGCTGGCGGCGGTCGTCGAGCATTCGTTTGCGGCGCTCGACCTCAGCCGGATCGAAGCCGCGTGTCTGCCGGAGAACGTCGCCTCGCGCGGGCTGCTCGCGCATGCGGGCTTCGCTTACGAGGGCGTGGCGCAGAGTTACCTGCAGATCGACGGGCGATGGCGCGATCATGTGCTCTACGCGAATCTGCGCGGCGATCGGCGGAGGCGTGCGACCGATGAAGGATGACGGCGCACCTTCGTTGAACCCGGCGGACGGCGCGTTGCTCGACCGGCTCGTGGCGGCGCTGGGGGCGGACGCGGTGCGCTCGCCCGAGCCGCGGTACCTCGAGGAGATGCGGGGACGCAGGCATGGGCGGGCCGCCGCCGTTCTGCTGCCGGGATCGACCGCGGCGGTGGCGCGCGCCGTGGCGATCTGCGCGGCGGCGCGGGTCGGGATCGTGCCCTATTCCGGCGGCACGGGGCTGGTGGGCGGCCATACGATGACCGAGGGTCCGGCACCGGTGATCCTGTCGCTGGAGCGGCTCGCAACGATCCGCGAGGTCGATCCGGTCGGCAACCTGATGGTTGCGGAGGCGGGCGTGGTCCTGGTCGACGTCCATGTCGCCGCACGCGACGCGGGGCGGCTGTTTCCGCTGACGCTGGCCTCGGAGGGCTCGGCGCGGGTCGGCGGGCTGCTCGCGACCAACGCGGGCGGGGTCCATGTGCTTCGCTACGGCAATGCGCGCGATCTGTGCCTTGGCGTGGAGGCGGTGATGGCCGACGGGCGGGTGATGCACGGGCTCAGCCGGGTGCTGAAGGACAACATGGGCTATGATCTGCGGCATCTGCTGATCGGCTCGGAAGGAACGCTCGGGATCGTCACGGCAGCGAGCCTGCGACTGTATCCGCTGCCCGCCGAGACGGCGGCGGCCTGGGTCGGCGTGCCCGGCCCGGCGGCGGCGCTGGAGATGCTGGCGCTGCTGCGCGACCGGCTGGGGCAGGCGGTCTCGGCGTTCGAGCTGATCCACCGGCGCGGGCTCGAGTTCCTCGCCGAGCGGCTACCCCAGATCGCGCAGCCGATGCGGGATCCGCCGGAATGGATGGTGCTCGCCGAAGCGACGGACGGACCCGGGTCGCAGGTGGGCGCACGGCTGGAGGCGGCGCTGGCGGAGGCGTTGGAGGGGGGTCTCGCCGCCGACGCGCTGATCGCGCAGAACGAGGCGCAGCGCCGGGTGTTCTGGACGGTCCGCGAAACGATCCCGGAGGCGAACCGGCTGATCGGGGCGGTCTCGAGCCACGACGTCTCGTTGCCGCCGGGGCGGATCGCCGCGTTCTTGCGCGAGGCGAACGCCGCGATCGCGGCGCTCGATCCCGAATTGCGGGTCAATTGTTTCGGGCATCTGGGCGACGGAAACCTGCACTACAACGTCTTTCCGGCTGCGGGGCGGACACGGGCGGAGTATGACGGGCTGCGCGACGCGGTGAAGACGGCGGTGCACGACCTGGTCGACGGCTTCGGCGGATCGGTCGGCGCCGAGCATGGCGTCGGCCGACTGAAGACCGGTGATCTGGAGCGCTACGGCGATCCGGTGAAACTGGCGGCGATGCGGGCGATCAAGGCGGCGCTCGATCCGCTGGGCGTGCTGAACCCCGGCGCGGTGCTGGCGTGACGTCGGTCTGCGGCCGGTGATCGAACACGCGCATCGCCGCGTATGGGTGGATGGATGTCGAAACCGCGGAACAAGGATCGGCGCGGGCCAGTCGCGGGTCGCTTTCGCAGCGAAAAGGGCCTGTTCCTTTGGCAGCTGCTGCGCAATCCGTCGCAGGTGTCCGCCGTGGCGCCGTCATCGCGCCGGCTCGCGCGGGAAATGGCGGCGAGCGTGCCGATCGGCGCCGAATGCGTGGCGGAGCTCGGGGCGGGGACGGGGCGGCTGACCCGCGCGATCCTGAAACGGGGCGTCGCGCCGCGCAATCTCCATGTCTTCGAGATCAACCCCACCTTCGCCGCGCGGCTCCGGGTCACGTTTCCCGGCGTTCGGATCCATGAGGGCCCGGCGCAGGACCTCGCCCGCAACGGCCCGACGCAGCTCGACGCGGTGGTGTCGGGATTGCCGTTGCTGTCGATGCCCGAGGCGGTCCGGACCGAAATCGTGGCCGCCGCGTTCGGCAAGCTCGGACCGACCGGCGTCTTCGTCCAGTTCACCTATGGCGCGGTGTCGCCGGTGCCCGACGCGATCCTGCAAAGCTACGGCCTGACGTATCGCCGGTCGCGACGCATCTGGACGAACCTGCCGCCCGCGACCGTCTACACGTATTTCCGAAGTCATGGGACTGTGCCGGGTTGAGCGTCGGACCGGGCCGATCCTCGCGAAGCGGCGGCGGGTGTGGGGTCAGCCCTGCGCGCTGAGGCGAGAGGACCGGCTTTCGGGGGGTGGCGGCGTATCGTCTGCATGACGGTTGAGCAGATCGAGCGCGTAGCGCACGCCGTCCGGTCGTACCGTGAATACGGCGTCCGACTGCAGCGCCCGAGGGACGACGTGCTGAAGGATCGTCCGCCCGAACCCCCAAATCTCGACGTCGGGAAAAATCGGACTGTCCGGCGTTTCGATCCACTCGAACCTGAATCCCCCGTCGATCGGCGCCACGATGATCTCGATCGCGCCCGCCCCGTGCCCGAGGACGCCGAACGCGTGCGAGTTGGCCGCGAGTTCATGCAGCGCGAGCCCGAGATGCAGCGTCGTGTTCGGCGAAAGCTGGGGGTCGGCCCCCTCGACGATCGGACTGGCGCCGTCCTTTTCGCTGTAAGGTGCGACCTGCGCCTCCGCGAGACGGCGGAAGCGTACCGATTGCCAGTTGGCGTAGGTGATCAGATCCTGGCTCTGGGCCAGCGAGGCGATACGGCCGCGGAATTTCTCCTCGAACTCGATCACGCTGGTCGCGTTCGTCGCCGTCTGGCCGAGGACGCTCTGGAGGATCGCCAGCATGTTGCGCGATCGGTGGCTGACTTCGAACAGCAGATCGCGCAGCGCCGCCTCGCGACGCTTGACGTGGGTGATGTCGGTGACCGCGACGAAGAGACCGCGAACATCGTCCGCGCCGTCGCGATCCTGCTCGATGCTGAGTTCGAACCAGAGCAGATCGGCGCCGTCGCGGCGCAGCGGCGCCTCGATGCGCTGCGGCTCGCCTTGCGCAAGGACTTCGCGCTTGGCGGCGAGCACCCGTTCGGCGGTAAAGGGATCGAAGATGGCGACATCGCCGGTGGCGAGGATGTGCTCGGTCGGCGGCCAGCTTGACGGCGGGTTCTCGACCAGCCGCACCGCAAGATCGGTGTCGAGGTAGATCACGCAGACCCCGCTGCTCCGGATGCCCCGGAGCAGAGATTCAGTGCGATGTTCGACGATCCAGCCGTTCGCGGTCATTCTGCGCCTGTAATGCTCGCCGAGCCGCTCGTCGCGACCCCGCCGCACGACACCAACGCCGCGGCATGAGCAGGGTTCCGCGAAGACTCAGGCGGTGGCGACTTCCGCGGCCGCGTTGAAAAAGAGCGCCTGGCTGATCAGCGCCTTGACCATGTCTTCGTTGAACGGCTTGGTCACGATGAAGGTCGGCTCGGGGCGCTCTCCCGTCAGCAGATGCTCGGGAAATGCAGTGATGAAGATAACCGGGATGGTGCTCGTCGAAAGCATGTCGTTCACCGCGTCGATGCCGGACGAGCCGTCGGCGAGCTTGATGTCGGCGAGGACCATGCCGGGGGGGTCCGCGCGAAAGAGCGCCATCGCTTCGTCGCGCGTCCGGGCGATGCCGGTGACGCGGTGGCCGAGGGACACCGCCATCTGCTCTATGTCCATCGCGATCAGCGGTTCGTCCTCGATGATCAGGATGGCGGTTGCGACCTGGCGCGATATCTCCTGCGCGGCGCGGCCGAGGAGTTCGGACGCCTCCGCGGCGTCGATGGCGAGAACCTCGCCGATCTCGGCGACGCTGAAGCCTTCGAGCGCGCTCATCAGGAACGCCTGGCGCGCGAGGGGCGACACGTTGGCGAGGTTGCCCGACGCGCGCTGCTCCCAGCCGAACGGCGAGGTGGCGGGTTCGATCGCGACCTGCAGGCTCGAGAAGCCCTGCGCATAAAGTTTGAAGACGGCGATCCGGTCGGAGCTCGCCTGCGGAAAGATCGATACGTCGGAGATGAGCATTTCGAGCACTGCCGCAACGTAGGCGTCGCCTGAACTCTGGCTGCCGGTGATCGCACGGGAGTAGCGGCGCAGATACGCGAGATGAGGGGCAATCCGAGTGGAAAGCGACATGAAGGACTCCGGGTTTGGCAGCATCTTGGGTCTTAACCTAAGCTTAACAATGCGCGGTCGCCGGTAAAGTTCCCGCCATCGAGGGAACCATTCGCAGTGTGGCGCGATACCGCAATATTCGCTTATCAGGATCGAGGATCAAGAGTGAACGCCGTGACAGAGATACCGACAAAAGATCCGCCGGCGCCCCCCCCCCGTCGGGCTCGACCGCGACGGCCGGATCCGCTCGGCCCCGACAGCGAAATCGGCTCGCGGCTGCGAGAGCTCTATGCCGAAGTCGAAAGTGAACCGTTGCCGGCGCGACTGATCGCGCTGCTCGAACAACTCGACGAGGCCGAACGCAGGGGGAGCGAGTGAGCGACAGCCCCCCGAGTTTCAAGTCCGCGATGCTGGCAGCACTCCCGGCGCTGCGGGCGTTCGCGATGTCGCTGAGCGGTCGCCATGACGTTGCGGACGACCTGGTTCAGGAAACGGTGATGAAGGCGTGGGCCAAGCAGGATGCGTTCACGCTCGGAACGAACATGAACGCCTGGCTGTTCACGATCCTTCGCAACCTCTTTTACAGTCAGATGCGCAAGCGGGGTCGCGAGATACAGGACACCGACGGTGTCTTCACGGCGCGCCTTGGGGTGGCGCCGTCGCACGACGGACGGCTGGACCTGGCCGACTTCAAGCGGGCGCTCGGCGAACTGCCGCCCGACCAGCGCGAAGCGATACTGCTGATCGGCGCGTCCGGGTTTTCCTACGAAGAGGCGGCGGTCATCTGCGGCTGCGCGGTCGGCACGATCAAGAGCCGGGTAAGCCGGGCGCGTTCGCGGCTGCAAGCGACGCTCGGCATTTCGGGCGCCGCCGACTATGGACCCGGCGCGGCGAGCAGCACACCCGTCGTCACGCGGGCGATTGCGAGCTGAACCTGATCTCCACCGATTAAATCAGTCGAGCAAGACGCCGCCCCCCATTGTGGGGAGGCGGCGCCAGCGACCGATAGATCGGTACGTCAAAGATCGCCGCGCCGCAGCGCATCTCCGGCGGTCGATCAAGGGTCAGCCTTCGTAGGCGGGTCGCGTTTCGATGCTTTCGGGCGTGAGGTTGGTTCGAACGATCAGCTCTTCGTCCGCGTCCTGCATCACTTCGACTTCATCGATGGTCAACAACACCCGATCGGCCCCGAAACCGAGGAAACCGCCGAAGCGCGCCACCAGGCTTTCGACCTGACCGTCGGCAGTGACGATCACCTCCTCGATGGAAGCGATCGTCTCGTCCTCGTAATTCACGATATCGGCGCCGATCAGATTCTCGGTCGACATAGTCGTCACGTCCATCGGCGCCCAATCCGCTGGAGCGGCGGGGTCCATCATGTCGGCGTCCGGGGCGGCGGTTTCGACGTCCATTGCGCCGGGAGCGACGTCGTCCTCAACGATTTCGGGCGGGGTGGTGACGCCCTCGTCGGCCGGCATTGTCGCTGCGTCGTTTTCTACGCCCTCAATGACCGGGGCGGCCGGATCGATCGCGGGATCGGTTGCCGGCGACGTCTGGGCGTAGACAGCGGTGGCGAGCAGGGTCGCCAAGGCGCTTGTCGCAAGAGTGTGCTTCAGCATGGATCTCTCCTCTGGATCTGGCGGCGACCGAATGACATCATCGGTTGCGGCACACCGGAGAAACGCGCTGGTGGGCGTGAGGTTCCGGAAAGTTTGCGCGTGGCGGCCGTCGCAGCCGGTCGCGAGCGGAACGCCCAGCCGCCCCGCCCGTCGCGCACGCTTGGAAAACATGGCGTCTGCGGGAGCATGTGCGCCCCCGACGCTGGTCAGGCGATGACGGGACCCGCGCCACGCAAATTGGCGTCCCGCAATGCGGAACGCCCCTTCCCGTCGAACACTTACCGGATGTCGATACTGTGCGGCTTCGCGATGCCGCGGTTCTGCGCCGTACGTCAGCGCGTCTCTGCCATCCAGTCGTCGATCTGCTTCTCGGCCTCTTCCTTGGTGACGCCGTAGCTGTGCTGGATCTTGCCGGCGAGTTCACGGCGATCGCCTTTGACCTGGGTGAGGTCGTCGTCGGTCAGCTTGCCCCAGCGCTGCTGGACGTTGCCGGTCATCTCTTTCCAGCGGCCTTCGATCTGATCCCAGTTCATGCCGTGGTTCTCCTGAATGTTTTCCCGCGGCGGGTCATGCCGCGTGAACATCCAACGCCGGCGGGCGGAATTGGTTGCGCCACCGCCCCCGTTCCCGTGCGGATATGGTGGGGGGTGACGCCGGACGTCGCGATCAAGCGATCGGGTCGAGCGTGCCCCAGCTGGGCGGCCGACGGCCCGGTTTTTCGGGGGGCGCTGGTGCGGGGCGCCGCAGCGATCCGACGGACGGTGAAGGCGCTCATTTCATCGCGTGCAGCGGTTCAGGCTGGGGCACTTGCAGGGGGGCCGGTGCAGATCTGGTTTCGTCCGCCGTTCTTCGCGCGGTAGAGACGCTCGTCGGCGATCTTGAAGAGGTCGCGGAAGGCGATGGGAGCGTCGAAGGCGGCACAGCCGACGCTGACGGTGACCGCGTGGCTTCGCCCGCCGGGCGCAAAGGGCGCGGCCTCGATCGTGTGGCGGATGCGCTCGGCGACGTCGCGCGCGTGGTCCGCGGTCGTCACGGGGAGAAAGACGCCATACTCCTCGCCGCCGATTCGGCCGACGATGTCGCCGTTGCGCGACGCGGCGTCGATGGAGCGGGCGATCATCTGCAGCGCCTCGTCGCCCGTGGCGTGACCGAACGTGTCATTGATCGACTTGAAGTTGTCCACGTCGATGATCAGCAGCGCGCCGA
>JBBRUZ010000098.1:0-11570 GCA_038247355.1 Rhodobacterales bacterium | reverse complement strand
GCCGTCGGTCGGTCAGGCTGGCGTGCAGCGTTCGGGGCCTTGTCGCGGCTCGATTGCAACGGCGGTCCATCCGCTCGACGCCACTGCGTCGGTTCTCCCAGCGAGCCCACCACGAAGCCGCTTTTGTTGCGCCGCCACATCTGGTGATTGCCGGAAGCATACTGTGCGGTCTCTGCTCTAGTAAACTGTTAACTAATCTCTCTGGAAAATTTGAAAGAACCAGCATTGTTTGCTATTGCGAAACTCGTGTGGGTGTATGGGTCGATAACGACGGGTCAACTATGTCAATGAATTGTGTAGAAACGCAATTCATGGCTGATCACGCTGTTTGCGACCTGTTCGGATGCGATCAGTCGTGGCGTGTCCTGACGAATTGGGGGTGAGTTTTGGCTTCGAACATGGACTTAAACCGTTTGCTGCGCCTGCGAACACTCGCTTGGGTTGCGGCATGCTGCACTGCACTGGCGGCATGCGAGGACGGGCAGGGCGCCGTCGACGTCGACGTCTCGTCGTTCGGGGATGTGAGCCAGTCGGACACCGTCGTCGAGGACGATTATGCCAACGTCATGATCCCCGTGTCGGCGGATGCGGGACCCACGGGCCTGCGCCTGCTGCCGAACGCCACGGCGCTCGCCGGCGACAATTTCATCCTCGTCCAGGCGGCCCGCGGATTCGGCGGGCCGATGTCGCTAGATCAGGCGCTCCGCAGCGCCGCACCGCTGCCAGCGCCGTTCGAATACGCCATTTCGAGCGACTTCACGCGCAGGTCCGGCCTCGCCTATCTGGAACGCACCCCGACGGAGGGCGTGACGTGCGTCCTTGCCTTCGGGTCCTCCGCCTCCGCCACTGGTCGGAGGAATCCGGTCATCATGCGCAACTGCGTGAACGGCGGAACTTCGCTGGCGCTCGCGCCCATCGCGTCCATCGGCGGAAACTGACCGAGCCGACACGTCCAGGATAAAAGGTAATCTTATGTTCTACCATGGAATTTCAACGCTCGGCAGTTTCGCCCGTCTGTCCCTCTGGGCCGTGGCGGTGGTGGCGCTGATCGCGCTGATCAGCGTGCCCACGTCGCTCGGCGTCCAGGCCCTCATCGGGGCCGGCGCGGTCGCGGCCGTCTTCGCGCTGAGCTTCGTCGTGCGCTCGCGGCTCGGGCGCCTGACGATGCTCGGGATCGCCTCCATCGTGGTCATGCGTTACTGGTCCTGGCGGCTTTTCGAAACGCTTCCCGCGCCCGAGGATCATCTTTCCTTTGCGGCGGCGATCATCCTCTTCGCGGTCGAGACTTACCTGATCGGCGCGTTCTTTCTCAGCTGCATCGTCGTCGCCGATCCGGTGGATCACCGGCGCCCGAAACCGGTCAAGGTCAGGGATCTGCCCACCGTCGACGTCCTGATCCCGACGCTGAACGAGTCCGCGGATCTGCTCGCGCTGACGATCGCGGCGGCCCGCAACATCTCCTATCCCGCGCCGCTGCTCAACGTGGTGCTGTGCGACGACGGCGGCACCGACGAGCGCTGCGGCCATGCCGACCCGGCGGTCGCCATCGCGGCGCGCGCCCGGCGCGAGGAGCTGTCGGCGCTTTGCGCGACGCTCGGCGCGCTCTACCGCACCCGCGCCCAGAATCGCGGCGCAAAGGCGGGCAACCTGACCGACGCGCTCGCCGGTCTCGACGGCCACCTGGTCGCGATCTTTGACGCCGATCACATGCCTTCGCGCGATTTTCTCGCGCGGACGGTCGGCTACTTCGCTGAAGACGACGGCCTCGCGCTGGTCCAGACGCCGCATTTCTTTCTCAACGACGACCCGATCGCGCGCAATCTGAAGCTTCCCGAGAACGCGCCCCCCGAGAACGAGATGTTCTACAGCCTGATGCACCGCGGACTGGATCGCTGGGGCGGCGCGTTCTTCTGCGGATCGGCTGCGTTGCTGCGCCGCGAGGCGATCGACAGCGTCGGCGGCATTTCGGGCCGGACGATCACCGAGGACGCCGAAACGTCGATGATGATCCACGCAAAGGGCTGGCGGACAATGTACGTCAACCATGCGATGGTCGCCGGCCTCCAGCCGGAATCCTTCGCCTCGTTCCTCACGCAGCGCGGACGCTGGGCGACGGGAATGACGCAGCTGCTGCTCACCCGCAATCCGTTCTTCGTGCGCGGCCTGACCTTCTGGCAGCGCCTTTGCTATCTGAACTCGATGACCTACTGGATGTTTCCGCTGGTGCGCCTCGTGCTGCTGCTCGCGCCGCTCATCTACCTGTTCTTCGGGCTCGAGATCGTGGTGACCACGGCCGCCGAAGCGTTTGCGTACATGGGCAGCTACCTCGTCATCGGCTTCATGGTGCAGAACATCCTGTTTTCGTCCGTCAGGTGGCCGTTCCTGTCCGAGATCTACGAGATCGCGCAGGCGCCGTATCTGGCGCGCGCGGTGATCGGCGCGTTCCTGAACCCGCGCGGCGCGAAGTTCAAGGTCACGAGCAAGGACGAAACGATCACCGACACCCACCTTACGCATGTCTATCGTCCGCTGCTGTTCCTGTTCGTGCTGATGCTCGCCGGCGTCGGCGCGCTGATCTGGCGCTGGAACGCGTTCCCGGGCGACCGGTCAGTCCTGCAGATCGTCGGCGCCTGGGTGATCTTCAACACGCTCCTCGTCGGCGCGAGCCTGCGGGCGCTGGTCGAGCAGCGTCAACGTCGCCAGGCGCCGAGGATCGTCAACGTCGATTGCCCGGCGATCGCCGAGTTCGTCGGCGAGGACGGCGCCTCGGTCGAGATGCCGTGCGTCATCGCCGACGTCTCCTACAGCGGTCTGCGGGTGATCATTCCTCCGGCGGCGATGCTCCGCGACATGCGACGCCCGACGCTCGGAGATCGCTTCCGCATCGTCCCGGCGCTCGCCGCAGGGATCGACGATCCGGCCCCGATCCATTGCCGCGTCGCCAGCGTCGGCGCCGCCGACGGCCGCCTCGCGATCGGAGCGGAGTTCGAACCCGCGCAGGAGGGCGCCGCCTACGGAACGATCGCCGCGATCCTCAACGGCGACAGCCGGCGCTGGCAGATGATCCGCCACAAGCAGACGTCGACGCGCCGCGGCCTGATCTCGGGGGGCGTCTTCGCGGTCAAGCTCGGACTGGCGGGCATCTACCATACGTTCGCCGCAATGATCGCGTCCAACAAGCCGTCAATGGCGAGCGAAGGTCTGAACGAGTCCGACGCCGGCTGGAACTCGAAAATTCCGATCGAGGCGCAGGCCTTCATCGCGGTGCGCGGGGCTCATGCGCCCACGTCCCCCAGGCCTTCCCGAGCCGCAGCGCTTCCCATCGACCGGCGGCGAACCCAGGCGCATCCCGAAACCGTCGAGGCCCACCCCGATGAAAAACTCAAGAGGGCGTGACAGTTCGATGACGATGGCAACCAAGAGGAGACGCACGATGTTCGGCGCGATGGAACCCAAGGCGCTATTCGCGAGCGGCTGTTCGGCGCTCGCCATCGCGACGGCGCTCGGCCTCGCTCCTGTCGCGGCGCAGGTCGCGCAGTCGGCCGTGACGCAGCAAGCGCCGCCCGCGGCGATTGTCCTGAAGGCGGCGGTCGGCGAACCGACACCCGATATGTCGATCTCGCTGATCGGCATTCTTGGCGCAGACGGGGCGCCGGCCTCCCCCGCCGAGGCGCCCAGGGCGCTCATCCCGCTGCCGCGTGCGGTGGCTGGCACGACGCCCGACGACCCGGCGACGCCCGACTCGATCACGCTGGCCGGCCCACGGATCGTCAACGCGGCCGCCACGACGCCGACCGCGACGGATGCCCCAACGACGCCGGCGATCGAGCCTGCGCGACCGCTCGCCGGGATCTGGCCGCTCGACATCGGGCTGGTCTCGAAGGGCCGGGCGCAGTTTCGCGGCGAACGCGACAGCCTGGAGTTCGCGCTCTTCGTGCCGCCCGGCGCTCCGGCGAGCGAACTGACGGTCTCGGCGGTTTCGAGCGCGTTCATCCTGCCCGGCCGATCGGTGCTGCGGGTGTTTTCCGGTGACCGGCTGATCGGCGAGACGCCGCTGCGCAGCATAACCGGGCTGGAAAGGATGACCTTCGCTCTCGCGCCGGGCATTCTCGACCCGGGAGTGAACCGTATCCGGATCGAAGTCGATCTTGCGCACCGGCTCTACTGCGGCGCGTTGCCGGCCTACGACCTGTGGACCAGCGTAGATCTGGCGGCGAGCGGCGTCCCCTTCGAGCCCGACGCAATGGGCGCCAACGACGACGCGTTCTTCGCGGCGGCGAACGTGGCGCGGACCGCCGGCAAGCCCCTGCTCATCCGCTCGGACTCCGCCGAACTGGCGACGTCGCTCGAGGCGCGCGAGATCAGCCGTCGCCTCGGCCAGGCGCTGGGCGGCGGCCTGACCTTCGCGAGCAGCCCCCGGCCGCTGCGCGCGGGCGACTATCCGGCGCCGGTCATCGACTTCAAGGACGGCGCGGCGGGCGTGCGCTTCCGCCTCGGCGCGGATGGTGAACAGGTCCTCGAGATCGGCGTCGAAAACGGCGTCGTGCCCGACCTCTTCGGCGCAGGCGCCACGATCGCCGCCGCGAACGCGCCGCCTGACCTGCCGCTGGACGTCCCGGTGCCGCTGAGCCATCTCGGTTTTTCGACCGTGCGTATCTCCGAGCATCTGTGGACGCAAAGCCTGCCCTTCCGCCTGCCGCCCGACTGGCTGATGAACGTCCGGGACCGCGCCGTGCTCAACCTCGGCTACGCCTATCTCCCCGGCATGCCGACCGGGGCCGAACTGCGCGTGCTGATGAACGGCGCGGTCGTGCGCATCATCCCGCTCGACCGCGGCGGCCGGCTCGAGGATGCGCCACTCGAGGTCCGCTTCGACGCGGGCCTGCTCAACGCGGGGCGGAACGTGCTCGGCTTCGAGGCGGTCGTGCCCGGCGACCCGGCCGACCAGCCCTGCCTTACGGCCGACGTCAGCCGGATCGAGATCCGCGACGGCTCGACGCTGATCGTTCCCTCGACCCCGAGCATGCACATGCCGGGGATAACGCGCTGGATGTCGGGTGGCGGCCCGCTGCGGATCGAAGCGTCGGCCAACGCCGCGGCTGGTCCTGACGCCGCCGCGCGGTCGGAGATGTATCTCGACCTCGCAGCGGCGCTGCACGGCGTCGGCGTAACCGACCGCGAAGCGCCGGCGCGACGGCTGGTCGTGCTTCGCCCCACGGATCTGTCGAGCGCCGTCTTCGGGGAATTCGGCATGGGCCGTCAGGGCATGCTCGCCACGTTGCAGCGCCCCGTCGCCGCGACGGCGGCGCCCGAGCCCGCGGCGCTGCCCGGCGCAGCCCAGGCCCGCACCCTCGACCAGGGTCCGCTGACCTACACGGTCCAGCCAACCGGCTATGTCGATACGGCGATCGACGCGGTCCGCGGGCTTGGCGGCGACATGTGGCAGGCGCTGGGCCGGCTCGCGTTCCCCGATCCGGTCGCCGATCTCGGCGATTGGCTCAGCCGTCAGCGCGGTCAGGCGATCCTGTTCCAGCTCGACCGCGCCGCGCCCAACGACCTCAATCTCCTCGTGTCTGGCGACGCCCGCACCGAGGACGTCCTGACGGCGATCGGACAAGCGGCGGAAAGCGGGGTGCCGCTCGACGGCCATGTCGCCATGCTGACATGGGACGGAAACTGGGTGACCTGGAGCGACGACACCCGCCTTCCCGTGCTCGAGGAGAACCTCGACCAGGCGAACTGGCGCGGCGTCATCGGGAACTACGCCTCCGCGCGGCCCCGCTTCTTCGTGGGCCTGCTCGCCGGCATCGCGCTGCTGTCGGTCCTGATCGCCAATTCGTACATCTCGGCGTCGCGGAGGCAGCGATGATCTCGCGAAGGACGCTGATCTCCTCGATGGCGGCGCTCGGCGCCGCCGCGATGGGGCCGCGCGTGGCGTTCGGCGGCCCCGATGCGGAGGGCGATCCGCTGGCGCCGCTCTGGCAAGCGTGGAAGACGATCCACGTCTCCTCCGCCGGCCGGGTCATCGACCGCCTGCAGGACAACATCAGCCATTCCGAGGGCCAGGGCTACGCCCTCGTCGTCGCCGAGGCGCTCGGCGACCGGGAGGGCTTCGATCTGATCCTCACCTGGACGCTCGACAATCTCGCCGTGCGCGGCTTGGACGCGCTGCTCGCCTGGCGCTGGCATCCCGGCGACGGCGGCCGGGTCACCGACACCAACAACGCCAGTGACGGCGATCTGTTCGCCGCCTGGGCGCTGGTGCGCGCCGCCGACCGCTTCGACGAGCCGCGCTACCGCGAGATCGGCCTCGCGATGGCCGCCGACCTCGTTGCGCTCTGCCTCAAGCCATGCCCGGGCCGCGACGATTGCCTCGTGCTGCTGCCCGGCGTCGACGGCTTCTTCGCCGAGGACGGCTATGTGATCAACCCGGCCTACTACATGTTGCGCGCGATGACCGAACTCGGCGTCGCCAGCGGCCAGCCGACGCTGGTCTCCTGCGCCGCCGACGGCAACGCGCTGCTGTCGAGCCTCGCGCGGACCCAGCTCGTCCCCGACTGGGTCCGGATAACCCCGACCGGCTTTCAACCCGCGCAGGGCAAGTCCTCGGCGTTCGGCTACGAGGCGATGCGGGCGCCGCTCTATCTGGTCTGGTCGCGCCTTCCGGGCCACGCCGCCGTGTTTCGCGCGCGAGACGCGTATCTCACGGCGATCGAACCTGGCGTGGACGCGACCCCCACCGTGATCGACGCGGCCACCGGCGAAGTGCGCGAGACGAGTACCGATCCGGGCTACCGCGCGCTCGCGGCGCTCACCGCCTGCTCGGACGGCCGCAACACCACGACACTGATGCCGGCGTTCTCGGCGCATCAGGCCTATTACCCCGGAATGCTCCAGCTGCTGTCCCTGCTGGCCCAAAGAGAGACGAACCTCGCATGTTACGTACGATGAAGCCGACGATTTTCGCCCTCGGTCTGTGCACGCTTATGGCCCTGACCGGCACCTCGGGGGTCCGGGCGGCCGATCTCGCCGAGACCGATCTGGCCGCGCTGCGATACTTCCTGTCCATCGACGATCAGGCCAGCGTCGCGGCCGAGATCGAGCGGCTGCAGGTCGAGTTTCCCGGCGCCGATGTCGGGGCGACGCTTGCGCTGATCGACGCGACGGCCGCCCAGGTGGACACGTCGCCGATCTGGCGGCACATCGAGACGAAGTCCTACGCCGACGCCCGCGGCGAGATTGTCCGGGTCCGCGAGGCGAACCCCGACTGGACCCCCCCGGCGGACATGATGGAGATCCTCGACACGAACGAGGGTCAGGAAAAGTTCGACGCCGCGTTCGCCGCGCGCAACCGCGCCGACGCAATCGCGGCGCTGGCTGCTTTTCCGGTCATTCTCAACTGCGATCGGATCAACAACGCCTGGCGGCTTGCCGAGCTACAGATCGCCGACGCGCTGAAGGACGACGCCATCGCGACTTACGACGGCGTGCTGCAATCCTGCCGGCAGGAGGACTATGTCGTCGCTACCTTGCAGAAACTGAACGAGATTGCCGACAAGGAGCAACTCGCCGCGTTCTTCACCGTCGCGCGGACAGGCAATCCGGGCCTCGCCGAGCAGCTGACGGCCGTCGAGACCGAACTCGGCGCCGGAGTCGCCGCCACGACCGCCGCCACCACGACCGCCGCCGCCGCGCCGGCGCCCGCCGCCCCGCGCGCCAGCTCGGGTGGCGGCTCATCGCAGGGGTCAGGCCAGTTGTCGCGCGCCCAGGCGGCGGCGGACCGCGGCGACTGGGGCGCGTGCCTTGAGCTGACCACCGGTGCGTCCTCGATGGAGGCGCTCAACCAGCGGGCCTGGTGCGCCTACAACCACGGTCGCGCCCGCGAGGCGGTCGACGCGTTCCGCCGGGTCGCGGAAAGCGGCTCGGGATCGATGTCGCGCGACGCGACCTTCGGACTGATCCTCGCCTACGCCCGGCTCGGCCAGCTCGAGCAGGCCGCATCGGTCGCGTCGCGCGCACAGCTCACCGCCGAACAACGCCGTACGGTGAACCAGGTGGTTATCTCCAAACTGGCGACCAGCAGTTTCGAGGCCAAGAACTACCGCAAGACGCTTGACTATCTCGACCGCCTGTCGCGGGACACCGGGTCGCTCGACCGCGGACTTGCGATGTTGCGCGGATGGGCGCTGCTCAAGAGCGGCAAGAAGGGTTCCGCACGCGAGCAGTTCAGCCGCGTCCATGCGGCCTCGCCGGGCAAGGATTCGCTCCAGGGTCTGGTGGAATCGCGCTGACGCCGGCGCCGCGCCCACCGGCGCGACAACCCGACGACGCTCCGGCGCGCCGGCAGGCGGAACGAACACACGGAAGGTGAGTGAAATGTCGGCGTTCGTTATCAACGAGCAGGAAATTGCGGCGCAGATGCTCGATGTGGGCGAGACCGGGCGCATCAAGCGGTCGGGCTCGCTCGTCGTTCCCGTCGGCCCCGCCGTCACGATGGCCGATGGCGCCCGGCTCAAGGTCGATGGCGCGCTCGACGTCGGTGACGGCCCCACCGCCTTTGGCGAGGGCGCGGGCATCCGCCTGGCGGTCGGAGATACCGGCTCCGTTCATTCGCCCTACAACTACGCGGTCTATTTTCGCAACGCGCACGACTTCGACATCCGCAACGACGGGACGTTGTCGAGCGGCCTGAGCGCGGTCTTCTTCTCGGCGGCGACGTCCGGCAGCATCGTCAACCGAGGGCTCATCACCGGCGAGATCGCGATTGACGCCTTCTACCAGTGGTACGAGACGCTCACCATCGAGAACTCGGGGGTGATCCGGGGCGCCGGCGTCGCGATCCGCCAGAACGGCGGCGCCCTCCATCTGACGAACACCGGCAGCATCGGGACCCGGAGCGATGAGCCGGACGCCGTCGCGATCATCGCCACCTCCGAGGATGACCTGATCACGAACCGGGGCCGCATCGTCGGAGTGACCGAACTGATGGGCGGGGAAAACGCGTTCGACGGTCGGGGCGGCGTTCAGGGCGCGGTCATCGGCGGCGACGCGTCCGACAGGATTCACGGCGGCGAAAAGCGCGACACGCTGTTCGGCGGCGACAGCGGCGATGACCGCCTGTATGGCCACGGCGGCGATGACGCGCTCACCGCCGGCCGGGGCGCGGGCGCGAGCCGGATCTACGGGCAAGACGGCGCGGACACGCTCCGCGACGGGCCCGGCGACGACCGCCTCTATGGCGGCGCCGGCCGCGACGTGCTTGTCGGCAAGTCAGGCGCCAACGTTCTGGACGGCGGCTCTGGCCGGGACCTGCTGATCGCCGGCCGCGGCGTCGATCTGATCGCCGGCGGGTCGGGCGCCGACGTTTTCGTCTTCAAGTCGACGGCCGCCGCCAGCAGCGGCGCATACCACGACGCGATCACGGACTTCGAACCGGGCGCCGACCTGATCGACCTGTCGCGGATCTCGCGCGGCGGCGCCTTCGATTTCATCGAAGCGAACGCTTTCTCGGGGACGCCGTTCGAACTGCGCTACGATCCGCTCGACGGCCTGCTTTCGGCGGACATCGACGGCGATGGCGCGATCGATTTCGCCGTGCTCCTCGCGACCGTGCTGATGCTCGACGCCGACGACTTTATCCTCTGAGCGGGGCCGCGCCGCCGCGCGACCTCAGGTTCGGCGCGCCGATGGCAGGTGCCGGCCGGCCCACGGAACCACCGCGCGCCATAGCCGGCGAAGCCGCCACCACTGCCGCGCCGGTCGCTCGGGATCGAGCAACTCGTTCTCGCCCATCGCTTCCTCGGCGAGGTCAGGGACGTCGGGCGGCTCGAAGGGCTTGAGCGAACGCCCTCCGGACCGCAGCGCCTCGATGGCCGGGATCAGCGCGCCGCCCGCCTTCGCCATGGCCGCCGCGATGTCGGCGGACGAAACGCCAAGGTGCTCGGCCAGCAACCGATCGCGGAGCGCGAGGATGCCCGCCGCCACGTCCCGGTCGTCCGGACCCGCTTCGAGTGAAAGGTCGCACTCGGTGTCAAAGCCCATCGAGCGGTTGTTCAGGTTTGACGAACCAACACGGAGCAGCCGGTCGTCCACCAGCATGATCTTCGCGTGCACGTAGATCGGATTGCCGCCACTGGTCACCGGCGTGTACATCCGGAACCGCCCCGCCGCGTCCGCCGCTCCGATCACCCGCAGCAGCCGCGCCCGCGAGGAGCCCATCACCGCCTCCTCGAGCCAGCCGTCGGCCACTTCGGGATTGATCACCACGATTTCCGGCCCGTCCGGCTCGCGCAGCCGCGCGGCCATAGCCTCCGCGATCTTGCGCGACGCGAAGTACTGGCTTTCGATGTAGATCGTCCGCCGCGCCGCCGCGATGGCCGCAAGATACAGCGCCTCGATCTCGTGCACGCCTGTCGCGTCGCCAAAGGGAGGAAAGGTCCGCGACAGCCCGACGTCGACATTCTCAAAGGTCGGCTTCAGTCCCTCGGGCCAGATGTCGCTTCCCACGGCCGGCTCGGGCAGGTCCTCGCCGGTCGCCCGTTTCCAGCGATCGCGCGCCAGATCCCCCAGCGCCCGCGCCGCCGCTCCGTCCACCGCCGTCGTCGCGTCATGCCAGGGAGGATAGCGCCGCCCGGTCGTTGGCCGCCTGCGCCGCGGATCGTCGTCCAGATGTTCGCTGGTGTCCCAGCGATCCGCCGTCATGTCGATCCCGCCGCAGAACGCCACCGCGTCGTCGATGACGACGACCTTCTGGTGATGCGCCGAACTCGTCGGATGCGCGCCATCAAGCCGGAACGCAATCCGTTTGTCGGTGATCCAGTCGAGGATGAACAGCGGCGTCGTTCCCCGTCCCACCGCCTTCAACGTGCCGAGATCCCATTTTAGCATGTGGATGCGAAGACCCGGCCGGGTATTGACCAGCCAGCTCAGAAACCTTCCCAACCGCCGCGGCGCGCTGCCGTCGTCGTCATGAGCGAGCATGATCCGCGTATCAAAGTCCCAGCCGACCAGCACGATCGAATGGCGCGCCTGCATCATCGCGCTCCGAACCGTCGCGAAGTAGTCGGCCGCGTCCACGATCACGGCGACCCGGTCGGCCCGCTCGATCCGCCAGCAGGTCTCGCCCGGTCGCAGCAACATCGCCCTCTCCCCACCGCTCACCCGAAGTTGGGGCCGTTCCGCCACGCCTTCAAGATGACCTGTGCCGTCATCAGGTCGAGATGCGCCCCACCGCCGTTCTTGAACAGCGTGATGTCGCTTTCGTCCCGGCGCCCGACCCGTCCCGTGACGAGATCGCGCAAGTCGCCGAGCACGTCGGCACGGGCGATGACGCCGCGCGCCAGCGGATCGCGCAATTCGCCGATATGCGCGAGCGTGGTCTCGAAACTGTCGACGAAGATCCGCGCCCGGCGCAGACAGCCGTCGTCCGCCTCGCGCATGTCCGCCTTGTAGGCCCCGATCAGGTCCAGATGCTGACCCGGACGCAGCCAGTCGCCGCACAGCACGGGCTCGGACGACATCGTGGCGGTCGCCACGATGTCGGCGGCCGTCACCGCCGCCGGCAGATCGCG
>JBBRUZ010000097.1:0-11760 GCA_038247355.1 Rhodobacterales bacterium | reverse complement strand
TACCGTCCAGAAGTTCTCGAACCGTGTAGAAGTTGCCCAGCGACTTCGACATCTTTCTTCCATCGACCTGTAACATGTCGTTGTGCATCCAGATCCGCGCGAACGCCCCCTCCGGATGCGCGCACCGACTCTGCGCCAGCTCGTTCTCATGATGCGGAAAGGTCAGGTCATTCCCGCCTCCGTGAATGTCGAACGTCAGCCCAAGAAACTCCCGCGCCATGGCCGAGCACTCGATATGCCACCCCGGTCGCCCGAAACCCCAAGGGCTCTCCCACCCCGGCGTGACGGCATCCGACGGCTTCCACAGCACGAAATCCATCGGATCGCGCTTGTAGGGCGCCACCTCCACCCGCGCGCCCGCCCGCATGTCATCGACTGACCGCCGCGACAGCGCGCCGTATTCCGCATAGCTCGCGACCGAGAACAGCACGTGCCCCTCGGCGACATAGGCGTGGCCTCGCGCGATCAGCGTCTCGATCATCGCCACCATCGGCCCGATGAACTCGGTCGCGCGCGGTTCCGCGCTCGGCCGCAGCGCGCCCAGCGCGTCCATGTCGTCGTGATACCAGCCGATCGTCTCGTCGGTGATCTCCCGGATCGACCGTCCCGTCTCCGCCGCCCGCGCGTTGATCTTGTCATCCACGTCCGTGAAGTTCCGGACGTAGGTGACGTTCTCCGCGCCGTACTGATGCCGCAGCAGCCGGAACAGCACGTCGAACACCACCACCGCCCGCGCGTTGCCGATATGGGCGCGGTCATAGACGGTGGGCCCGCACACATACATCGAGACCTTGCCGGGGACGACCGGCTCCAGCCGCTCCTTGCGGCGGGTCATCGTGTTGTAGAGCATGATTTCGGACATGGGATACCTCGGGCGGGCGATCCGCGACGGGCTATCATTTCGGTCCGGTGGAGGGAACGGAAAGCCGGCGTCGCGAACCGCGTCAGCGACAGATGCAGGCGGTTGCGATGGGTCGATCCTGCGGCAGGGCGCAACGTCTACCGTGCCCCGAGCCATGATGCAAGCCGATGTCTTGACGCGGCGTCCGACGAATCTCGCGCCATCGATCGCAGCCAATATCAAGGACTTGGCGGTGTCTCACGCGCGGACGGCGCGGCGCCTCGTCTTTGCACGGCCGCGCAGGCCGTGCCCCGCTGCGGCGAAACCCCGGGAGCGCGTCAAGCCCACCGAACCCGTCCGCCGCGACCTCGCCGACCTGCGCGTGGAGGGCTGGGACCCGCTATTTCTACGTCTTCGCCGCCGACAGCTTCGCGGACGTCGTCTACGACTTTCCCGCCGCGCCCTAACGCCCCCGGATGCGCGGGTCGAGCGCGTCGCGCAGCCCGTCGCCGATATAGTTGACGCTGAGCACCGTCAGCGAGATCGCGAGACCGGGCCAGATCACCCGAGCCGGCGTCAGCGTCATGAAATTCGCGCCGTCAAACAGCAGCCGCCCCCAGGTCGGGAAGTCCGACGGAAACCCGAGCCCGAGAAAGCTCAGCGCGCTCTCGGTGATGATCGCGTTCGCCACCCCCAGCGTCGCCGAGACCATGATCGGCGACAGCACGTTGGGCAGGATATGCCGGGTGATGATCCGCGAGGGGGGCGTGCCGATGGATTTCGCAGCCAGCACGAACTCGCGCTCCTTCAGCGCCAGCACGTCGCCCCGCACGATCCGCGCGGTCTGCATCCACGAGGTGATGCCGATGATGAACACGATCAGCAGGAAAATCCCGGTCTCCGGCCCGAACATCGCCCGCAACGTGTCGCGAAACAGCATGATGATGACCAGCAGCAGCGGCAGGATCGGCAGCGCCAGAAACAGATCGGTGGTGCGCATAAGGAACCCGTCGAGCGTCCGGAAATACCCCGCCAGCACTCCGATCAGCGTCCCGAGAAACAGCGCCAGCAACATCGCGGTGATCCCCACCGCCAGCGACACCCGGCCCCCTTGCAGGATCTGGGCGAAGATGTCGCGGCCGATGTTGTCGGTCCCCATCGGATGCGCCCAGGAGGGCAAGGCGTTGCGGGCGCGCGGGTCGATGAACTGCGGATCGACGCCGTAAAGCGCCGGCCCGAAGATCACCGCGAACAGGATCAGCCCGAAGATCACCATGCCGACCATCGCGCCGCGATGCATGCGGAACTGCCGCCACACATCGCCCCAGAGACTGCGCTGGGGCGCGTCGACGGCCTGCGGCGCGGGAATCGCTGCGTCACTCATAGCGGATCCTCGGATCGAGGATGCCGTAGACCAGATCGGCGATCAGGTTGAACGCGACGATGAGAAAGGCGAAGATGAAGGTCAGCGTCTGCACCAGCGGCAGGTCGGCGCCCTGGATGCCGGTGATCAGCAACTGGCCGAGCCCGTTCACCCGGAAGATCTGCTCGGTGATGATCGCGCCGGAAAAGATCGACGGTATGCCGAGCGCGATCACCGTGACGACCGGGATCAGGCTGTTGCGCAGCACATGCACGAGCAGGACCGTGCGCTCCTTCATGCCCTTGGCGCGTGCGGTGCGCACATAGTCCTGGCTGAGGTTGTCGAGCATCGAGGCGCGCATGAAACTCGCGATCTGCGCGGCGTTGGCGAGTGCGAGCACCATGACCGGCATGATCATCTGCTTGACCTGCAACCAGAACGTCTCGAACGACGTGACGCGCAGGTTTGTGTCGTAGATCGACGGCAGCCAGCCGAGATTGACCGAGAAGATCACGATCAGCACGAGCCCGGTGAAGAAGGTCGGCACCGAAAAGCCGATCATCGCGAACAGCGTCCCGAACTGGTCGAACAGCGAATACTGCTTGTAGGCGCAGATCACGCCGACAGGGATCGCGATGAGGATGCCGACGACATAGGACATGCCCACCACCCACAGCGTCTGGGGCATCCGCTCGGCGATCAGATCGACCACCGGCGACCGGGTCTGCCACGAGATCACCCGCATCCGGTTCTCGGAGTCGCCGATTGTCCAGCCCGTCATCCGCTCGAGGATGTTGAGCGGCTCGTTGATGAAGAACTGCTGGAGCCACAGCAGGTAGCGGATGACGAACGGCTCGCCCAGGCCGAGCGAAATCCGGATCTGCTCGCGCACGTCGGCCGGGATCGTCAGCGGCAGGTTCGCCGTCGGATCGCCCGGCGACAGGTCGAGCAGTGCGAAGATGATGAAGCTGATCACCAGCAGCGTCGGGACCGCGTACAACAGGCGCCGCAAGGTGAAGGCGAACATGGGCGACCCCCTCGGTTGGAGGCGCCGGCCCGTGTGGACCGGCGCCGCGGGCTAATCTGCTGCTAGTCGATGCGGTACCAGTCCGCGACGTTCCAAAGCTCGCTGTCCCAGGAATTGAGAAGCACCCCGCCGAGCGTCGTCGATTTGGTCGAGACGCGGCCGCGGTGGATCAACGGGATGATCGCGGCCGAGTTCACGATCATGTCGTTGAGCTCGATCGCGATCGCGCCGCGTTCCTCGATGCCGGAGGTTTCCGCCATCCTGGCGTGCAGCGTCTCGTAAGCCGGGTCGCAATAGCGCGAGGTGTTGCCGCCCTGCCAACCGTCGGCGGGGCTCGGGAATTCTTCGCAAACCCAATCGCCGAGGTATTTCTCGGCGTCGGAGCCTTCGAAGTTGTTCGCGTACATCTCGACGTCGGCGAAGAATTTCTGCAGCGTGTCGGGCGAGCCCGGATCGCCGCCGAAGAACACCGCCGCGTCGATGCTGCGCAGTTCGACTTCGACGCCGATCTCGTTCCACCACTGCTTGATCAGCGCCTGCGCACCCTGGCGCACCGAGTTGACCGACGTCTGGTAAAGGATGCTGAGCCGCCGACCGTCCTTTTCGCGCACGCCGTCCGAACCCATGACCCAGCCCGCCTCGTCGAGCAGGCGGTTGGCCTCGTCGAGGTCCTGCGTCAGGCACCAGTCGTTGTTCGGCGAGGCGCTGACCTCGGGCGCCGGCACAAGGTTGCAGGTCGCCTGGCCCGAGGCGCCGTAGCCGGTCTCAACGAGGATCGGCCGGTCGATGGCGAGACTGAGCGCCTTGACGACGTTGACGTCGGTCAGGAACGGATGCGTGTGCGCGTCGGTCGAGCGCATGTCGCCGAGCGACGGATCAGGATCGGTCTGGTTGACGTGGATGCGTTCGACCAGTGTGCCGAAAGCGGAGATCACCTCGCCCTTGCCGCCGGTCGCCATCTGCTCGAGGATCTCGGGTTCGACCTGCGCGTTCCACGCATAGTCGTACTCGCCGGTGGACAGCACCGCCTGCGCCGCCGAGGCGGCATCCCCGCCGCCCTTCAGGACGAGCGATGCGAAAGCCGGCTTCTCCGGGTCGCGGTAGTTCGGATTGGCCTCCAGCAGCACGACGTCGTTGGCCTTGAAGTCGGTGACGACGAAGGGGCCGGTGCCGATCGGCTTCGTGTTGGCCTCGGTGCAGGACGGAGCCGCCGTCCCGAGGCAGTTCGCAAACTGCGCGGCCTGGATGACCGGCGACTGCGCGCCGACGAAGGCGGTGTAGGGATAGGGCTTCGGCACGCCGAACGTGACCTTGACCGTCGAAGGGTCCACCGCCTCGACGCTGGTCACGTCGCCGAAATAGGGCGACTGCGCGCAGCCGCCCTCCGGATGGGTGCAATATTGCCAGGTGAAGACTGCGTCCGCGGCGGTGACCGGCGTTCCGTCCGCCCACAGGATCCCCGGCTTTACCTTCCAGGTGATGCTCATCAGGTCTTTGGATATTCCGCCGTTCTCCAGCGTCGGGATGCTCTCGGCGATGAACGGCACGAGGTCGCCCGTCTCGTTGAACCGTGCGAGCGGCTCGATCACGAGGCTCGCCGCCTCGATGTCCTTGGTGCCGCTCGACAGGAACGGGTTCATGATCGAGATCGCCTGCCAGTAGAGGATGTTCACCTGACCGTCCGATCCCCGCTCGGCCTGCGCGGAGGGCGCGAGCATCGCCGCTGCGGCCGCCCCCGCCAGAATATGTCTCAGTTTCATCGGACGCTCCTTTGTTGATGGATCGGGCGTTGCGCGGTCACGCGGCGACGTCGGGCTGGTCGACCAGATGGCAGGCGGCGAAGCGCCCCTGCCCGAGGTCGCGCAAGGGCGGGGTCTCGACGCGGCACTGCTCGAACACCTTCGGGCAACGGGTGGAGAACGCGCAGCCAGGCGGCGGGTTGGCCGGGCTCGGCACGTCGCCCTTCAGGATGATGCGCTTGCGGCGCGCCTCGATCTCGGGGTTCGGGCTCGGGACCGCCGAGATCAACGCCTGAGTGTAGGGATGCAGCGGCAGATCGTACAACGCCTCGCGCGGGGCAAGCTCGACCAGCCGCCCGAGATACATCACCGCGACGCGGGTCGCGAGATGCCGGACCATCGACAGATCGTGGCTGATGAACAGATACGTCAGTCCCAGCCGCTCCTGCAGATCCTCGAGCAGGTTGACCACCTGCGCCTGGATCGACACGTCGAGCGCCGCGATCGGCTCATCGCAGACGATGAAGGCCGGATCGAGCGCAAGCGCCCGCGCAATGCCGATGCGCTGGCGCTGCCCGCCGGAGAACTCGTGCGGATAGCGATTGGCGAAGCTGCGGTTCAACCCGACCTGATCCATCAGTTCCAGCACCCGCACCCGCCGCGCCGCCTTGTCGATCCCGCTGTGCTCGACCAGCGGCTCGGCGATGATCGAGCCCACCGTCATCCGCGGGTTCAGGCTCGCCTGCGGGTCCTGGAAGATCATCTGCATCCGGGGCCGAAGCTCGCGCAGCGCATCGCCCTCGACATGGGCGATGTCGCGGCCTTCCAGCTCGATCACGCCCCCCGTCGGCTCATAGAACCGCAGGATCGCTCGACCGGTCGTCGATTTGCCGCAGCCGCTCTCGCCGACGAGGCCCAGCGTCTCGCCGGCGCGGATGTCGAAGCTGACGTCGTCGACCGCCTTGATCTCGCCGACCTTGCGCCGCAGCACGCCCTTGTAGATCGGGAAGTACATCTTCAGGCCGAGCACGCGGAGCAGGGACGGGCTCTCGTCAAGCACGACGGTGCTCGCCCGTCGCCGCATCCCACCAGCAGGCGACGTCATGGGTCGGCGTCACGTTGACCCGCCACGGGTTCTCGACCCGGCAGCGGTTGAACACGTGCGCGCAGCGCGGCGCGAACGGACAGGCGCGCGGCGGCGCCATCAGGATCGGCGGCTGCCCTTCGATCGTGCGCAGCCGCCTGGCGCGCGGCCCGGTCACGCTCGGCACGGTCCCGAGCAGCGCGCGAGTATAGGGATGCTGCGGGTTCGCGAACAGCTCATCGACCGTGCCGTGCTCGACCACCGACCCTGCATACATCACCATCACCCGGTCCGCGATGCCCGCCACAAGCCCAAGGTCATGAGTGATCCAGATGATGCCCATTCCGAGCCGCGCCCGGAGGTTGCGCACCAGCTCGAGGATCTGCGCCTGTATCGTCACGTCGAGCGCGGTCGTCGGCTCGTCGGCGATCAGCACCTTCGGATCGCAGCTCAGCGCCATCGCGATCATCACGCGCTGGCGCATCCCGCCCGAAAACTGGTGCGGATAGTCGTCGAGGCGCTGGACGGGATCGGGAATGCCGACCAGCCCGAGCAGTTCGGCCGCCCGCGCGCGCGCCGCCGACTTCGACAACCCCAGATGCGCGCGCAACGGCTCGACAAGCTGGTAGCCGATGGTGAAGACCGGGTTCAGGCTCGTCATCGGGTCCTGAAAGACGAAGCCGATCTCGCCGCCGCGCAACTCGCGCATCTCGCTCCGCGACATGTCGCGCACTTCGCGACCTTGGTACAGGATCGAGCCGCCGGCGATCTCGGCGGGTGGGCTCGGCAACAGCCCCATCAACGACATCATCGTGACCGATTTCCCCGAGCCGCTCTCACCGACGACGCCGAGCAGTTCGCCGGGCGCGATGGCGAAACTTACGCCGTTCACGGCGTGGACCGCGCCGTCGCGCGTCAGGAAGATGGTTTTGAGATCGGTGACCTCGAGGACCGGCGCGGGTCCGTCCAGCATCCGGTGCTCCCTGCCGAGCGGGTTTCGGTATCTGCGCCGGTTCTGCGGATGGCTCCGGCGACTATTCCATCAAGAGTTAACAGCAAGATTTCCCGCGCCACAACGGTCAATCGCAACTTGACGCTGCCAGACCCTGCCCACAAATTGAGCGATAGCCATCGAAGGACGCCGGATGCGCCACAGCCTTTCGCCGCGGGAGATGCTCGCCCGGCTCGTCACCTTTGAAACCGTCTCGGATCGCTCGAACCTCGACCTGATCGGCTTCGTCGAGAGCTGGCTCGCGGATCTCGGCGTCGCCTCGGTGCGGGTGCCGGATGCGACCGGCGCCAAGGCGAGCCTGATCGCCTGCATCGGCCCCGACGCGCCCGGCGGCGTGGTTCTCTCCGGCCATACCGACGTGGTCCCCGTCACGGGTCAGAACTGGACCAGCGACCCGTTCACGCTGACCGAGCGCGATGGGCGCCTGCACGGCCGTGGCGCCTGCGACATGAAGGGGTTTCTCGCCTGCGCGCTGGCGCTCTCGACCGAGATGCGCGCGGCCCATCTGAAGCGCCCGATCCTGCTCGCGCTCAGCTACGACGAGGAGGTCGGCTGCCTCGGCGCGCCGCCGATGATCGAGCGGCTGATCGCTGACCAGCCCCGCCCGGAGGCGGTGATCGTCGGCGAGCCGTCGATGATGCGCGTCGTCACCGGCCACAAGGCGAGCTGGGGCATCGAGGTTTCGGTGCGCGGCCATGAGGTGCATTCGAGCCTGATCCACACCGGCGTCTCGGCGGTAATGACGGCGGCGCGGCTCGTCGCCTGGATGGACGCGGCTATGGCCGAGAACGCCCGCGCCGCGGCCCCGAGCGATTTCGCGCCGCCCTACACCACGCTCCACGCCGGCCTGATCGCAGGCGGGACCGCAGGCAACATCACCGCCCGCGACTGTCGCTTCGTCGGCGAGATCCGCATCATGCCCGGCGAGAGCATCGCCCAGTGGCAAGCGCGGTTCATGGCGGAGGTCGCGCGCCTCGAGGCCGAAATCAAGGCGATCCACCCCGAGGCGGGCATCGCGGTGCGCACCCGCATGGAGATGGAGGGCTTCGATCCGGGACCGGACGGCCTCGCCGAGCGGCTCGCCCGGAGCCTCACCGGCGACAACGCCCGGCGCGTCGTCTCCTACCAGACCGAAGCCGGCCAGTTCCAGGAGCGCGGCCTCTCGACAGTCATCTGCGGCCCCGGCTCGATCGATCAGGCGCACCAGCCCGACGAATTCATCGCGATCGAACAGCTCGACGCCGGCGCGGAATTCGTGCGCCGCCTGATCCACCGCCTCGCCGCCTGAAGGACACGCCATGCCCGTGCTGAACCGGATCGTCGAACTCGCCCCCGCCGTCACCGAATGGCGCCGCGACCTGCACCGGCATCCCGAGATCGACTTCGCAACCCATCGCACCAGCGCCCTCGTCGCCGAAAAGCTGCGCGACTTCGGCTGCGACGAAGTGGTGACCGGCATCGGGCGCACCGGCGTCGTCGGCGTGATCCGCGGCCGCTCGACCGCCTCGGGCAAGGTGATCGGCCTGCGCGCCGACATGGATGCGCTGCCGATGACCGAGGCGACCGGCCTGCCGCATTCGTCCACCATTCCCGGCGCCATGCACGGCTGCGGCCACGACGGCCACACCGCGATGCTGCTCGGCGCCGCGCAATACCTCGCCGAGACGCGCAATTTCGACGGCGCGGCGGTGGTGATCTTCCAGCCTGCGGAGGAAGGCGGCGGCGGCGGTCGCGAGATGGTCGAGGACGGCATGATGGAGCGCTTCGGCATCGCTGAGGTCTACGGCATGCACAACATGCCCGGCCGTCCCGTCGGCGATTTCGCGCTTCGCCCGGGCCCGCTGATGGCCGCCTCCGACATCTTCACCATCGACGTGACCGGGCGCGGCGGCCACGCGGCCCAGCCGCACAACACGATCGACCCGACCGTCGCTGCGAGCGCAATCGTGCTGGCGCTTCAGACCATCGTCGCGCGCAGCGCCGATCCGCTGAAGGCCGCCGTCGTCTCCGTCACGTCGTTTCGCACCGCGAGCGACGCGTTCAACGTCATCCCCGAGACGGTCGAGCTGCGCGGCACCGCCCGCTCGCTGGAGCCCGAGGTGCAGGACCTGATCGAGCGGCGGATGCACGAAATCGTCGCGGGCGTCGCGGGCGCGTACGGGGCCGATGCGCGCCTCGACTACCGGCGCAACTACCCGGTCACCGCCAACGACCCCGACCGCGCCGCCTTCGCCGCCTCGGTCGCGGCGTCGGTGGTGGGGGCTTCGCGCGTCGACGCGGACGCGCCGCCGGTGATGGGCGGCGAGGATTTCTCTTTCATGCTCAACGCCCGCCCCGGCGCGTTTGTCTTCGTCGGCAACGGCGACACCGCGAAGCTCCACCATCCGAAATACGACTTCAACGACGAGTTGATCCCGGTCGGCGTGTCGTACTGGGTGAAACTGGTCGAGATGGCGATGCCGGCGGGCTGACTCAAGGCAAGGGCCGGGGAACCCCCGATCCTCCGCAAAGGCCAGGCGCGCCGCGTTTGCTGCATGTAGGTGACGGACATGCCCCGGTTGCAGACCGCGGCTGGACGGCGACGGCCGGGCGACGCCCGCGCATCGCGGCGCGGGGCGCGTCGCCGCAGGAAACGCGTGCTGCCGCCCGCGTCAGTCGGGCATGTTCGTGAAGCCGTCGCGCAGCACGCGGCTCCAGGCCTCGGACATCGCGCTGAACTTCGGATCGCCGGCCTCGTAGCGCGCGCGGTGTCCGATCGCGTAGGCGTCGCGCTCGATCACCACGAGATCGAGCGGCATCCCGACCGAAATGTTCGAGCGCATTGTCGAGTCCATCGACAGGAGCACGCACTTTCGCCCGTCCTCGAGCGAGCTTCCCGGATTCACGACCCGGTCGAGGATCGGTTTGCCGTACTTGAACTCGCCGATCTGCAGGTACGGGGTGTCATCGGTCGCCGCGATGAAATTGCCTTCGCGGTAGATGTGAAAAAGCCGCAGCCGCCCGCCCTTGCGCTGGCCGCCGAGAATGATCGACGCGGAAGCCGACGCCGAATTGTCGATCTGCTTCATCCGGGCGCGCACCGACATGCCCACCTCGAACAGCGTCCGGCCGACGATTTCGGCGACATCGAGCATGGTCTCGGCCAGCAGGATCGAGCTTTCCGGCGTCGCGTCCGACCGGTCGGCGTCGTGCTGCAGCTTCGCCATCACCGTCTGCGTCACCGACAGGTTTCCCGACGTCATCATCACGATGACCCGATCTCCCGGCTTGTCGAAGACGAACATCTTGCGAAAACAACCGATGTTGTCCATTCCCGCGCTCGTCCTTGTGTCGGACAGCATCACGATTCCGGCCTCGAGCAGCAAACCGACGCAATATGTCACGCTTGGGGTCTCCGCGGTCGATTCACTGCTGGGTTTGCGCGTTCGCGCTCTGTTGGTTCGTCTGCGAGACGACGACCGTCACCTCCAGTTCCTCGGTCCCGCCGCCGCGCGAGACGCCCCGGATCGGCGCCGCTTCACGCGCGTCGCGCCCCGAGCCGAGCCGGATGTAGCGGTCGTCCGGGCAGCAGCGATTTGCCGCATCAAAGCCGATCCAGCCGAGGCTCGGTACGTGGATTTCCGCCCAGGCGTGGCTTGCCTCCTCCTGCGCCCCGGCGTCCGACCCGGTCAACAGGTACCCGGTGACATAGCGCGCAGGCATCTCGGCCGCATGAGCGAGCGCGATCAACGCATGGGCGTGGTCCTGGCAGACGCCCTCACCCTTGTCCAGCGCCTCCGCGGCGGTGGTGTGGGCGTGGGTCGAGCCCGGCGCATAGGCGATGGCGGCCGACACCGCCGCCGACAGCCGGTGCGCCCGGTTCAGGTTCGCGTCCGGCTCCGCCCCGTCGAGGGCGGACGCCATCAGGGCGACCAGCGCGCCGTTCGGCTTGGTCGCCGGCGTCGCCGCCAGATAGACCCGCGGCGAGATCACCTCGCGGTGGTCGCGCAGCACGCCGGCGGTGTCGGTCGTCTCGACCACGCCCGTCACCAGCACCTCGATCCGGTCGACGGGCCCGGCCAGCGTCATCGTCGTGATCGCGTCGCCGGCGCCGTCGATGAACGACGCCCCGAGCGCCGCGCCCTCGACCGTCACGTGCCAGTCGAGCGTCCGCTGGCTCGCGCAGACCGACGGCGTCAGGCGATGGCTCTGGGTGATCCAGCGCATCGACGCGTTGAACGAATAAACCGTCCGGTGGCGAACCTCGAGGCGCATCATTGCGGTCCGAACAGATAGCTGTCGGCGACGTCCTGGCCGAGCGCAGCATTGTGGTTGACGAAGCGGGTCAGGAACTCGTGCAGGCCTTCGCCGATGATCTCCTCGATCTGCGCGTCCGCCAGTTCGGCCAGCAGCTCGCGCACCCGGTCATGGGCCGCGGTCGTGTGACCATACGCGCGACTGATGCGGTTGAGGTGGAAATCGGCCTGATCGACGCAATGGGTCAGCGAGCGCGGGCACGCGCGGTTCAGGATCAGGAAATGCGCGATCTTGCGCGGCGTGTACTCGCCGCCATACGCCCAGTGGAACGCCCGGAACGCCGACAGCGACCGCAGCAACGTCGTCCACTGATACGTGTCGACGCTGCCGCCCACCATGTCGGTCGTCGGCAGCAGCACGTAATACTTGACGTCGAGTAGCCGCGCCGTGTTGTCGCC
>JBBRUZ010000096.1:0-11761 GCA_038247355.1 Rhodobacterales bacterium | reverse complement strand
GGGAAGACCTCGCCCATCGTCCGCCCGGCCTTGCGGTCCGCGGTCAGGGCCGCGATCCGCAGCGCGGGGTGCGTCGCGATCAGCCGCACGAGCTCCGCGCCGGTGTAGCCGCTCGCGCCGAGGATTGCGATGTCGTAGGTCCGATCCATGCCGGCTCGCCCGCTCCGCTCCGTTCGCGCCTGCTTTACGGCAAAGCGCTTTGGGGTTCAATTGCGCCAGCCCGTCCGATGCCGCGCCGGTGCGGGATCGCGCGTTCGACGCGGCGGGGCCCGGCCCGAGCGTGACGCTCGAGCCCGCGAAGCGACGCCGTGAAAGGTGGCGCGCAGGTCGCGCTCCGCCGACCCTCGATTTCCGCGCGGGAGCGTTCTAGGGTCCGGGCGTCAGCAACAGGGGTCGCGCCGAATGGGCACACCGCCGCCGGGTCAGACGGACGCCTACCACCTGCTGCTCGAGGCGATCGACCGGGGCGAGTTTCGTCCCGGCGACCGGCTGGTCGAAACCGAACTGGCGGAGCGTTTCGGCGTCTCGCGCACCCCCGTCCGCGAAGCGTTGCAGCGGCTCGAGACGCAGGCGGTCGTGTCCCGCGACGGGCGCAGCCTCGTCGTCTCGACCCTCGACCACGATCAGCTCGGCGAGCTTTATGTCGTGCGCGGCGAACTGGAGGCGCTCGCCGCGCGCCTCGCCGCCCAACATGCGGCGCCCGAGGAAATCCGCGTCCTCTCGGAGATGGTGCGAAAGGACCGCGATCTGGCCGATCTCCCCGACCTGCTCAGCCGCGCCAACAAGCGCTTTCATCGGCAGATCCATCTCGCCTCGCACAACCGCTATCTGATCCAGCAACTCGGGATGGTTCATCGCTCGATGGCGTTGCTCGCCACGACGTCGCTGGCCGCGGAGGGGCGCAGCGCGCAGGCGCTCGAGGAACACCGCGGCATCGTCGCCGCGATCGAGGCGCGCGACGCCTCCGCCGCCGATGCGGCGATCCGCGCGCATATCAGCCGCGCTTTCGAGACGCGCCTGATGCGGGACGCCGAGCGCTACAGTTGATCGGATCGGGCGTCGATCCCGTGCTCGGTCTTGTGCCAGTAGAACGGCGCATAGAACGCCTCGGCGATGGCGCGATATGCCGCTACGGCGCCCAGCGGCCAGTAGAACGGCAACAGCAACACCCAGGCAACCAACCCGCGCCGGCCGGAGTCGAGCGCCGCGATGACCGCGGTCGTCAGCATGACCACCTGCCCGAGCGCCATCGAGGTGAAGAACGCCCACATCAGCGGTTGTGGAAAGCTCCGCCAGAACTCGAGGTCGAACCCGACCGATGTGAGCCAGATCGCCCAGAACAGCGGCAGCGCGAGATAGGAGGTGATCGCGCCGAGAAACAGCACCTGAAACCCCCAGAACCCGCGCGGGCCGAGATCGCGCCAGAGCGTAACGGGGTCGCGCATGTGGCTCGCCCAGGTGATCGCATAGCCCTTGAGCCAACGTGACCGCTGATTGATCCAGGGAAGGACGCGAAAGTTCGCCTCCTCCCATGTCGTGGTCTGGATCATTTCGCAGCGATATCCGAACCGCGCGAGCCGCATCCCGAGATCGGCGTCCTCAGTGACGTTATGCGCATCCCAGGCGCCGATCTCCTCGAGCATCCGGCGGCGAAAGAACACCGTGGTTCCGCCGAGCGGAATCGGGATGCGCAGGCGCTGGACGCCGTGCAGGATCACGCGAAACCAGATCGCGTATTCAATCGTGAAACACCGCGACAGCCAGTTCCGGTCGGTGTTGTAGAAGTCGAGATAGCCCTGCACGCAGGCGACATCGGGGGGCGCGTTCATCAGGTGCTCGACGACGGCTCGGATCTGCGCCGGGTCCGGCCGGTCCTCGGCGTCGTACACCCCGACGATCTCCCCGACGCAGAACGGCAACGCGTAGTTCATCGCGCGCGGCTTGGTTTTCAGGCCGTCCGCGGGAACCGCGATCACCTCGATCGTCGACGGCAGATCGGCCCGGTCGATCGCCGCCCGGGTGATCGCGTCGTCCTCTTCGAGCACGAGCTTGATGTCGAGCAGCGCGGCGGGATAGTCCATCGCGGCGAGCGCCGTCAGCAGGCGGCTCGCCACCGCTTCCTCGCGGAGCAGCGGCACGAGGATCGAGACCCGCGGCAGCTTCTTGTAGTCCGAAAGGCGTGTCGTGCTCGGGGGAAGGCGGGGTTTCGCGCGAAACCGCGCGAAGATCGCGACGAGCCGCAGCCCCATCGTCATCGCGTTGACGATCAGGATCCAGGCCATGACGAGTTGCAGGACCAGCAGCGGCGCCGCCAGCCCGACGGCCAGCGCGGCGGCGCCCGCGGCGAAGAACCGCCCGCGCCGGCTCCCGACCTGCCAGCCCCGGCAGCTGAACCGTTTGGGACAACGCGCGCTCGCGTCGTCGCGCAGTTTGCCCCGGCAGGCCTCGGTGATCGCCCGGCGAATCTCTCCGGGGTCCGCGAGCGCCAGCGCGATCCGGTCCGCACCGCCGCCCAGCGCGCGCATCGCCTGCGCGGCCGTTTCGGGATTGCTGATCGCGATCACCCGGGTCCCGCCAATGTGCCGCCAGGGCACCGCCTCGAGCGCGAGACAGAGGTACGGGTCGACGCCTTGCATCAGATCGCCGTCCGGCGGCGTGCGCGAAAGGTCGATCCGGCCGAGCCCGGTCTGCCGGGACAGCGCGCCGGACAGGTCATCGGCGGTGATCGCCCGGTTCGCGATCAGGATGCGCCCGAGCCGCTGATCCTGTTCGCGCTGTTGTTCGAGCGCCTGCGCGAGCTGCTCGGCCCCGAGCGCGCCGGTCTCGACGAGGATGTCGCCGAGCAATTCGCGCTGCTGCGCGGGCGAGATGGTCGCCGCCCGCTCGACAACCGGCTTTCTGAACGGCAGAACTCGCGCCACGATCGCACCCACACATCCGACGATATGCGACCTTGATCGAGAGGCTTTAAAAGATAATTAATTGACCAGTGTTGCGGGTCGTAATTTCCGAGCGGTTACTGCGGCTTCATCATTCCGACGAAGCGCTCGAACAGGTAGAAACTGTCCTGTGGGCCCGGACTGGCTTCGGGATGGTGCTGGACGGAAAACACCGGACGATCGGTCATCGCGATCCCGCAGTTCGACCCGTCGAAGAGCGAAACATGCGTCTCGACCACGCCGGCGGGCAGCGTCTGGCTGTCGACGGTGAAACCGTGGTTCATCGACGTGATCTCGACCTTGCCGGTTCGAAGCTCCTTCACCGGATGGTTGGCGCCGTGATGGCCGTGGTTCATCTTGATCGTGCGCGCGCCGAGCGCCAGCGCCAGCATCTGATGCCCGAGGCAGATGCCGAAGATCGGAATGTCGCCGCCGTCGAGCACCGCGCGGATCATCGGCACGGCGTAGGCCCCGGTCGCGGCCGGATCGCCCGGCCCGTTCGACAGGAAAAGCCCCTCCGGCTCGAGCGCCAGCACATCCTCGGCGGTCGCCGTCGCCGGCAGGACGTGGACGTCGCACCCCGCCGACGCGAGGCAGCGCAGGATGTTGCGCTTGGCGCCGTAGTCGATCGCCACGACCCTGCGCCCTGGGCCGCTCCGGCGGATGTGGCCCTCGGGCCAGGCCCAGCGCATCTCGTCCCAGCGGTAGCTCTGGGCGCAGGTGACGTCGCGCGCGAGATCCATGCCGACGAGGCCGGGGAACGCCCGCGCCTTGGCCAGCAGGTCGTCGAGGTCGAACCGCCCGTCAGGGGCGTGACAGATCGCCGCGTGCGGCGCACCCTGCAACCGGATCGCCCGCGTCAGGCGACGCGTATCGACGCCGCCGACGCCGATCCGGCCGCGCCGCGTCAGCCAATCCGCGAGATGCCCGGTCGCCCGCCAGCTCGACGGTTCGGTCGGATCGCATCGGACCACCATTCCGGCGGCGACCGGCTCGGCGGTTTCGTCGTCCTCGATGTTGACGCCGACATTGCCGATATGCGGGAAGGTGAACGTCACCACCTGCCCGGCATAGGAGGGGTCGGTCATGATCTCCTGATAGCCGGTCATCGCGGTGTTGAAGCAGAGTTCGGCGACCGCCGAGCCCGTCGCGCCGAACCCGCGCCCGTAAAACACCCGGCCGTCGGCGAGCACGATGCAGGCGGTCGCCTTCAGCGCGCCGTCGGGCGCGGAAGCGAGCGCCCGGTCGGACGGGGCGGTGCGGTCGATCATCGGGCGTCTCCGTGGATTGCGCTTGCGACACTACGCGTGGCGAAGACGCGGGTCAAGCAAGGACCCGACGCACAATATACATGGGTTTCAACTACTTGCGTCAGGATGTGGCCCTTGCTCCCTCAGCTCCGAAGTCCTATAAAGGCCGCTTGCGCCGGTTCGCCGGCACTCGGGGCGCGCGGGGGGTGCGAGATGCTGCGGGAGCGATTTTCTGCGGATTTGAAAGAGGCGATCAAGGCGAAGAACCCGCAGCGGGTGTCGACGCTTCGGCTGATCAGCGCGGCGGTCAAGGATCGCGACATCGCGGCGCGGACGCAGGACAGCGCCGATGGGGTGTCGGACGCGGATATCCTCGGGATTCTCGCCAGGATGATCAAGCAGCGTCAGGAAAGCGCCAAGGCCTTCGAGGAGGGCGGCAGGCTCGATCTGGTGGAGCAGGAACTGGCGGAAATCGACATCATCCGGGACTATCTTCCCAGACAGATGACCGAGGACGAGGTCCGCCGGGCCATCGCGAAGGCGATCGCGGACACCGGCGCCGCGTCGATCCGGGACATGGGAAAGGTGATGGCCGAGCTGAAGTCGCACTACATCGGCCGGATGGATTTCGCCCGCGCCAACGCCGCGATCAAGGACGTCCTGTGCTGATCGAGGCGTCGGCGGCGACATGCGGGCCCGACGCGCTGTGCGCCCCCCGCAAGGAGACGAACCCGCGATGAAGAAACGCAAGTTTGGCCGGCTCGACGGGCGTGACGTCTCCGAGATCACGCTCGAGAGCGGCGAGGCCGCCGTGTCGATCCTGAACTTCGGTTGCGTGCTGCGCGACTGGCGGGTGGACGGGCCGGAGGGCAGCCTGCCGATGGTTCTCGGCTTTCCGACCTTCGAGGGCTACGAGCATCATTCACGCTCGCACGGCGCCATCGTCGGGCGGATCGCGAACCGGACGGCGGGCGCAAGTTTCGAACTCGACGGGCGGACCTGGCCGCTGACGCCGAACCATGGACCGGGGCTGCGGCACCATATCCATGGCGGGTCGACCGGGCTCGGCAAGCGGCTGTGGGAGATGGAGGGCGACGGCTCGGCCGAGGCGGTGCATCTGCGCTATCTGAGCCCCGACGGCGAGGAGGGGTATCCCGGCGCGGTTGAGTTCACCGTCAGCTACCGCCTCGACCGCGCGCGGCTGATCTGCGAGATGCGGGGCGCGCCCGCCCGGCCCACGCCGATCAACCTGGCGCACCACGCCTATTTCAATCTCGGCGGCGGCGGCTCGGTGCGCGATCATGTGCTGTGGATCGACGCGTCCGAGTACACGCCGCTCGACGCCGAATCGATCCCGACAGGCGTGATCGAACCGGTGGAGGGCACGCATCTCGACTTCCGCGAGCCGCGCGAGATCGAGGCGTCGGACCCTGACCTTGTCGGCATCGACAACAACTTCGTGCTCGATCCGTCGCGCGACGCGGCGGAACCGGCGGCCTGGGCCTCGTGCCCGCGCACCGGAATGCGGCTGCGGCTCTGGACCGACCAGCCGGGGTTGCAGATCTTCAACGCAGGCAAGATGACGGTGGGCGCCCCGGGGCACGGCGGCGCGTCCTACGGGCCGTTCGCGGGGCTGTGCTTCGAGGCGCAGCATTTCCCGGACGCGATGCACAACCCGGACTGGCCGAGCATCGTCCGGTCGCCGGAAGCGCCATATTTCCAGAGCTATGTCGTCGATATCTCGCGCTTGGCGTGACTCGGGCAACAGTAGACGCAATCTAAACGCGAATCGCGGATGTTGCGGCTTTGTTCATGGCAACCACTAAATCTGCTCCTCTCCGCAGAAAAATTTGTTGACGAAACCTTTTATTTGCCCTTTCCTAGTGGTGCGATCCGGCGAAAGCACAACATGTAGCGCTCGCTCGAAAGACCGTTTCAGCACCGAGGAACCGAGCCGATGAAGATCGAACGCCGTTTCACCACCGAAGAGACTGGCGCCTTCGGTGCGCTTGCCTTCCGCGCCACGACCTCGGAGATCCGCAACCCGGACGGCTCGGTGGTGTTCAGCCTCGAGAACCTGGAGGTTCCCGAAGGCTTCAGCCAGGTCGCGTCCGACGTGCTGGCGCAGAAGTATTTCCGCAAGGCCGGCGTGCCGACCGCGTTGAAGCGTGTCAAGGAGAAGGGCGTGCCTGCCTTCCTGTGGCGCTCGGTTAAAGACGCGGCGAAACTCGCGGAGCTACCGGAGGGCGCGCGGACCACCGGCGAGACCTCCGCGCGGCAGGTGTTCGACCGGCTGGCCGGAACCTGGACCTACTGGGGCTGGAAGGGCGGATACTTAACGACAGAGGCGGACGCGCGCGCGTATCATGACGAGATGCGCTTCATGCTGGCGGCGCAGATGGCCGCGCCCAATTCGCCGCAATGGTTCAACACCGGGCTGCATTGGGCTTACGGCATCGACGGGCCGGGGCAGGGGCATTCGTACGTCGACTTCCAGACCGGCGAGCTGACGCAATCGACCAGCGCCTACGAGCATCCGCAGCCGCACGCCTGTTTCATCCAGTCGGTCGCGGACGACCTGGTCAACGACGGCGGGATCATGGATCTGTGGACCCGCGAGGCGCGGCTGTTCAAGTACGGCTCGGGGACCGGGACCAACTTTTCCTCGTTGCGCGGCGCCGAGGAGCGGCTGGCCGGTGGCGGGCGCTCGTCGGGGCTGATGAGCTTTCTCAAGATCGGCGACAGGGCGGCGGGGGCGATCAAGTCGGGCGGCACGACGCGGCGCGCGGCCAAGATGGTCATCTGTGACATGGATCACCCCGACATCGAGGACTTCATCGACTGGAAGGTGATCGAGGAGCAGAAGGTCGCGGCGCTGGTGGCGGGCTCGAAGGTCCACCGCGAGCGGCTGGCGGCGGTGCTCGACGCGATAAGGGGCTGGGACGGGACGGGGGACGACGCGTTCGACCCAACGGCCAACCCCGCGCTCAAAGCGGCGATCCGGGCGGCGAAGCGAAACCATGTTCCCGAAGGTTATGTGAAGCGCGTGATCCAGCAGGCGCGGTCGGGGGAGGCCGATCTCGATTTCCGCGTCTACGACGCCGATTGGGACTCGGAGGCCTACCTGACCGTCTCGGGCCAGAACTCGAACAACTCGGTGCGGGTGACCGACGCGTTTCTGGCGGCGGTGCGTGCGGACGCGGATTGGCGGCTGGTGCGCCGCACCGACGGCAAGATCGCGAAGGTCGTCAAGGCCCGCGATCTGTGGGACCGGATCGGTCATGCCGCGTGGGCCTGCGCCGACCCCGGCGTGCAGTTCCATGACACCATCAACGCCTGGCACACCTGCCCGGCGGACGGGCCGATCCGGGCGTCCAATCCGTGCTCGGAGTACATGTTTCTCGACGACACCGCGTGCAACCTCGCGTCGCTGAACCTGCTGACGTTCCTCCGTGACGGGCGGTTCGACGCGAAAGGCTATGTGCACGCAACGCGGCTCTGGACGCTGACGCTGGAGATCTCGGTGCTGATGGCGCAGTTTCCGAGCCCCCGGATCGCGCGGCTCTCCTACGAATTTCGCACGCTGGGGCTCGGCTTCGCCAATATCGGCGGGCTGCTGATGACGCTCGGGCATGGCTATGACAGCGCCGAGGGGCGGGCGTTGTGCGGCGCGCTGAGCGCGGTGATGACCGGCGCGTCCTACGCGGCTTCGGCCGAGATGGCGGCGGAGCAGGGGCCGTTCCCCGGCTATGCGCGCAACGCCGAGCCGATGCTGCGGGTGATCCGCAACCATCGCCGCGCGGCGCAGGGGGCGCTGACCGGATACGAGGGGCTCAGCGTGCCGCAGGTGGCGCTCGACCACGCCAATTGCCCGGACCCGGCGCTGCTCGATCTCGCGCATGCGGTCTGGGACGAGGCGCTGGCGCTGGGGGCGGCGCACGGCTACCGCAACGCGCAGGTGACGGTGGTGGCGCCGACCGGCACGATCGGGCTGGTGATGGACTGCGACACGACCGGGATCGAGCCGGATTTCGCGCTGGTGAAATTCAAGAAGCTTGCCGGCGGCGGTTATTTCAAGATCATCAACCGGGCGGCGCCGCAGGCGTTGAGCAACCTCGGCTACGACGCGGGACAAGTGTCCGAGATCGTCGCGCATGCGCTGGGGCGCGGGACGCTGGCGGGTGCGCCGGAGATCAATCTCACCTCGCTGATCGGGCACGGTTTCGGCCCGGCGGAGATCGAAGCGGTCGAGGCGGCGCTGCCGACGGCGTTCGATATCCGCTTTGTCTTCAACCAGTGGACGCTGGGCGAGGCGTTCTGCACGCGGGTGCTCGGCATCCCTGCGGAAAAGCTGCGCGATCCGTCGTTCGATCTGTTGCGGCATCTGGGGTTCAGCCGCGCCCAGATCGACGCGGCGAACAACCATGTCTGCGGGACGATGACGCTGGAGGGCGCGCCGCACCTTGCGCGCGCGCACTATGCGGTGTTCGACTGCGCCAACCCCTGCGGCAAGACCGGCACGCGATATCTGAGCGTCGAGGCGCACATCCGGATGATGGCGGCGGCGCAGAGCTTCATATCGGGTGCGATCTCGAAGACAATCAACATGCCCAACGAGGCGTCGATCGACGACTGCAAGGCGGCGTACGAGCTGTCCTGGTCGCTGGGCGTCAAGGCGAACGCGCTCTATCGCGACGGCTCGAAGCTGAGCCAGCCGTTGTCCGCATCGCTGATCGATGACGAGGACGGCGAGGAGGCCATCATCGACGCGCCGCAGGGCGAGCGGGCGGTGCTGCTGGCCGAGCGGATCATCGTGAAGGAGCTCGAAAGGGCAAACCGCGCGCGGCTGCCGGAGCGGCGCAAGGGCTACACCCAGAAGGCGATCGTCGGCGGACACAAGGTCTATCTGCGGACCGGCGAATACGTCGACGGGGCGTTGGGGGAGATCTTCATCGACATGCACAAGGAAGGCGCCGCCTTCCGCGCGATGATGAACAACTTCGCGATCGCGGTGAGCGTCGGGCTGCAATACGGTGTTCCGCTGGAGGAATTCGTCGACGCGTTCACGTTCACGCGGTTCGAGCCCGCAGGTCTGGTGCAGGGCAACGACTCGATCAAGAACGCGACCTCGATCCTCGACTACATCTTTCGCGAGCTTGCGGTGTCGTATCTGGACCGGACCGATCTGGCGCATGTCGCGCCGTCCGGAGAGAGCTTCGACGATCTCGGACGCGGGGTCAGCGAGGGTATCGGCGCGCGGGACACCGGGCGCCCGGAGGTCGCGGCGAGTTCGATCGAGATGATAAGGCAGGTGTCGTCCACCGGTTATCTGCGAAAGCGGCTGCCGCAGGAGCTGGTTGTGCTCCAGGGCGGGGCCTCGGTGTCGGGCGCGCTCGGCCTTGCGGTGCGACCAGACGAGGTGGGATCGGCTGCGGCGGGAGACGCACGGATGAAGGCGCGGATGCAAGGCTACGAGGGCGACCCGTGCGGCGAATGCGGGAACTTCACGCTGGTCCGCAACGGAACCTGTCTCAAATGCAACACCTGCGGCGGCGCCAGCGGCTGCAGCTGACCGCCGGCGGTGTCGTGTCGCGGTCGGCGATTGCAGCCCTTCATGGGTGTTTTCGGCGCCCTTTCGGCAGGCAATTCGCACCTTCGTGAGGCAACGTCATCGAAATGAACAAGAACGCCATCCGGTCCTGGACGGGGTAAGCAACAAAGCCGGCGTTCGGGGTCGAGAGCAGGCGCAGAACAGGCATGCGCGACGCGGGGAGGTTGGGGCCTTTGCGCGTCGCGCCGGCGCCTGGTGTCAGGCGAACGGAGAAAACGTCATTCGACACCGCGTGGCGGCATGGAATGGCGCAGCTTCGAGCGCGATATTCTGGGCGCGTTCACCCCCGCCGGCAACCGCGGTGAAGGACAGGCTTGGCGTGCAGTCGTCACAAGGTCGTGGTGCGCAGATAGGGGCGCACCTCGGTCCAGCCCTGCGGGAAAAGGGTCTTTGCTTCCGCATCCTTGACCGACATCGGGATGATGACCTTGCCGCCCGGAACCCAGTCGGCAGGGGTTGCCACCCGATTGGCGTCACCGGTCTGCAAGGCGTCGATCACGCGCAGAATCTCTGCGAAGTTGCGGCCTACGTCCATCGGATAGGTCATCGTCAGGCGGATCTTCTTCATCGGGTCGATGATGAACACCGACCGGACGGCCGACGTTTCGCTTTCATGGGGGTGGATCATGCCGTAAAGCCGCGCCACCGCACAGTCGGGGTCCGCGACGATCGGGAAGGTGACGGTCGTGTGCTGGGTGTCGTTCACATCGGCGATCCAGCGGTTGTGTTCCTCTACCGTGTCGGTTGACAGCCCCAACGGCTTGACGTGGCGGCTGGCGAAATCGCGGGCGAGTTGCGCGGTGCGACCGATCTCGGTGGTGCAGACCGGGGTGAAGTCGCCGGGATGGCTGAAGAAGAACGCCCAGTCTTTCCCGATCCAGTCGTGGAAATGGAGCGTTCCCGTCGATGTGTCTGCGGTGAAATCGGGCGCCGTGTCGCCGATATGAAGGCTCATGCCGAGGTTCCCTTGTGTTTGGGGACGGTGTGTATGACCGGACCCACTCGGTATCACGCCACCTGGAACGGACATTGATCCAAAGCAACAAGGCAAATATATCTTTGATGTCGCATCGTGGAGGCTCGTCCTGAAACTGACCGGCCATACCAACGACGCGCTGCGAACCCTGCAGATTGCCGCGCTGCGTGGCCCCGGCCCGAGCCGGGTCGATGACGTGGTGCGCGTGCATGGTATGGCGCGGCCTCCATATTGCGATGATCGTGCACGAACTTGGTCGCGGGATTCCTCCAGACCGTGCGGGGGCGCGGTGGCGGCTTTCGGCTGGCGCGGCCCGCCGAACAGATCGTCGTCGGCGACGTGGTGCGGCTGACCGAAAGGGGCGCTGGATATGGTCGAATGTTTCAACCCCGACACCAACACCTGTCCCTTGATCGGCATCTGCACGCTGTCGCGCGCGCTTACGGCGGCCACGCGCGCGTTTCTGGCGGTGCTCGACGATCTGACGATTGCCGACATCGCGTCCGACCACGCGCAATTGCTGGACCGGATCGCGCCATTGGCGGACGACGCTGTCTGGCCCGCTGACCCGCCGCAAGGCCAGGCCGGAGTCGCCGCATGACGGTTGACTGGATCGCGCAGTTCCCTGGCCTGTCCCGCCTTGAGCCGGGGATCAGGGATATCCTGACCCGCAAAAGCGCAGTTCTGTCGGTGCCCGAGGGGACGGTGATCTTTGGGCCGGGCAAGGCGGCCGAGAACCTGCTCTTGCTGCTGGAGGGCCGGGTGCGGGTGCAGCAATTGTCCGAGGCGGGGCGGGAGATCGTGCTCTACCGGGTCGAGGCCGGGCAAAGCTGCGTGATGACCACCGCCTGCATGCTGGCGCATGAGGATTATTCCGCCGAGGGCATCGCGGAATCCGACGTGCGCGCCGTGGCGATCCCGCGCGCGGTGTTCGACGAACTGGTCTCGCGATCGGTCGCTTTCCGCAATTTCATCTTCACCGCCT
>JBBRUZ010000095.1:0-11803 GCA_038247355.1 Rhodobacterales bacterium | reverse complement strand
CGATCGGCCTGCTCGCGGTCAACATGCTGCGCGGCGCACTGGCCGAGGCGCGGGCGATCCCGCAAGCCGGCCGCCGTTCGGAGGTCCGCACTGCGGCGGTCGCCATGCATCTCGACCATGACACCGGCGAAATGGATGGCGACGTGCTGCGCGGCGCCTTCGCCGGCGCACGGCTGTCGCAAATGACGCTCGAAGCGCTCGATGAACTCGCGGGCGAACTCAGCGGCGATCCCGACAGCCTCGGCCTCGTCCTCGCCTATCTCGACCGGCGGCGCGGCCCGCGCGCGGCGGAGCCGCCGCCCGCCGCCGACGGCGCCGCCATGACCGAGGCGGAGGCCTGCCGCATCCTCGGCCTGCCGCCCGGCGCCAGCCGCGAGGACGTCCGCTCGGCGCACCACCGGCTGATGCGCAAGGTCCATCCCGACCTCGGCGGCTCGGACGCGCTCGCCGCGTTGATCAACGCGGCCAAGGCCCGCCTCGATCCTTGAACCGCGCGTGCGCGACCGCACCGCTCGTGCGATCCGCTTCACGCGATGCGGCGCTTTGCCAGCGACCGGTCTTGTGGTTCGATGGCTCCGGCCCCGCGCCGGGCCGCTGCACCAGGAGACCCGATGGCCGTCGAATCCACCGCTGGCGAACTCGCGCCGATCGTCATCCTGCTCGGGTCGGCGGTGGTCGCCGTGCCGCTCTTCAAGCGCATCGGGCTCGGTTCGGTGCTCGGCTATCTCGCGGCCGGGCTCGCAATCGGCCCGTTCGGCCTCGGCCTGTTCACGGATCCCGCGGCGATCCTGCATGTCGCGGAGCTCGGCGTCGTGATGTTCCTGTTCATCATCGGGCTCGAAATGCAGCCCTCGCGGCTCTGGTCGATGCGCCGCGACATCTTCGGGCTCGGACTGACGCAGGTTCTGGTCTGCACGGCGCTGCTCGCCTGGGTCGGCGTCGCGCTCGGCTATCCGATGGCGCAGTCGCTGATCGCCGGCGCCGGGTTCGTGCTCACCTCGACCGCCATCGTCATGCAGCTTCTCGAGGAGCGCGGCGAGATTTCGACGCCCGAGGGCGGGCGGATCGTCGCGATCCTGCTGCTCGAGGATCTCGCCATCGTGCCGCTGCTCGCCCTCGCCGTTTTTCTCGCGCCCGGCGGCGAGGAGGCGACGCTCGCGCAACGGATGACCTCGGTCGCGATCGGGCTCGGCTCGATCGGCGCTCTGCTGCTGGCGGGGCGCTACCTGCTCGATCCGATGTTCGCGATCCTCGCACGCGCGCGGGCCCGCGAGGTGATGACGGCGGCGGCCTTGCTCGTCGTTCTGGGCGCCGCGCTCGCGCTGCAGGCTGGCGGGCTGTCGGCGGCGATGGGGGCGTTTCTCGCCGGCGTCATGCTGTCGGAGTCCTCGTTCCGGCACCAGCTGGAGGCCGATGTCGAGCCGTTCCGCGGCGTGCTTCTCGGGTTGTTCTTTCTCGCGGTCGGCATGTCGGTCGATCTCGACGTGATCGCGGCGAACTGGCGCGTCATCGCGATCAGCGTGCTCGCGTTCACCGTGCTGAAGGCCACGGCGGTCTACCTGATCGCCCGCGCGTTCCGGGCCCCGCACCGCGAGGCGCTGGAGCGCACCGTGCTGATGACGCAGGGCGGCGAGTTCGCCTTCGTGCTCTATGCGGCGGCACTGGGCGTCGGGCTGATCGACGCGCAGGCGAACGGCGTCCTCAGCGCGATCATCATCGTCTCGATGGCCTTGACCCCGCTGTTCGTGCTCGCCCACGACCGGCTGCTCCCGCCGCCCAAGCCCTCCGCCGACGGTCTCGAGACGCCGGACGGGCTGTCGGGAACGGGGCTGCTAATCGGCTTCGGCCGATTCGGCCAGATCGTCGCGCAACCGCTGCTCGCCCGCGGCTACAAGGTCTCGATCATCGACAGCGATCCCGAAATGATCCACACCGCGAACCAGTACGGCTTCAAGGTGTACTACGGCGACGGCACGCGGCTCGATATCCTGCAGGCGGCGGGCGCCGCGCGGGCGCGCGCGGTCATCGTCGCCGTCAATGACAAGTCCGCCGCGACCCGGATCGTGCGGCTGATCAAGGACGCGTTCCCCGTCGTTCCAGTGCTCGCGCGCGCGTTTGACCGCGGCCACCAGATCGAGTTGATGCGCGCCGGGGCGGACGACTACATCCGCGAGACCTTTCACTCCGCGCTGGAATTCGGCGGGCGGACGCTGGCGCGCCTCGGCGAGGACCACGAGGCAGTCGAGGCGCTGTTGGACGAGGTGCGCCTGCGCGACGCCGATCGCCTCGCCCTGCAGATCAGCCAGGGCATCACCGCGGGCGAGGCCCTGCGTCTGAGCAACCGCCCCACGGGCGCCCCCGGACCGTCGTCGCCCGGACCCGACAGGGCCGAACGCCTCGCGCCCCGCGCCGCGCCCTGAGCGCCGCCGGGCGTGTGGCTCAACACGGCGTCTCGGCACCCCGCAAACCGCCCGTTTGTCACAAATCCACCATACAAAGTTGGGCGTGACAGCCGGCGTTGGCCAACCGCAGGGAGCACGCCGAACAAGCATCGGATAGCTGGCGACGCAGCCGTTTCCGGCGGTCATCTCCGCGCGCACAGGCATTTCGGTCACGTATGCGCTGGCACCCGCCGACCGCTTCAGCCCGATATTGCCAATTGATCCCGTATCGCGCGCGTCGCCACGCGCCCGCCTGCTCCCGCGCCCCGGCGCCACACCGTGTCGCGCACGCCGAAAACTGCGCAGCTTAATTTAATATTTTCAATGCTTTACGCGGATAACGGTGTGTTATCGCCTCCCGCCTCATGCGCGCACCGTCCCGTCACCGTCGACCAGATACTTGAAACTGGTCAGTTGCTCGGCCCCCACCGGTCCGCGCGCGTGAAGTTTGCCAGTCGCGATCCCGATCTCGGCCCCCATCCCGAATTCACCCCCGTCCGCGAACTGGGTCGAGGCGTTTCGCATCAGGATCGCGCTGTCGAGCCGCGCGAAGAACCGCGCCGCCGCCGCGTCGTCCTCGGTCAGGATGCAGTCGGTGTGGTTCGACCCATAGGCCCGGATATGGTCGATCGCCCCGTCCACCCCGTCGACGATCCGCGCCGCGATGATCATGTCGAGATACTCGCGCCCCCAGTCCTCGCGCCCCGCAGGCGTGACCCCCGGCAACCCCGCCAGCGCCTCGTCCCCCCGCACCTCCACCCCCGCCGCAATCAGATCCGCGACGAACGGCGCACCCCGCGCCGCGAAGAATTCCGCGTCGATCAGCAGGCATTCCACAGCCCCGCATATCCCCGTCCGCCGGGTCTTCGCGTTCATGATCACCTTGCGCGCCTTCTCGACATCGGCCGCCTTGTCCACGTAAATGTGGACGATCCCCTCCAGATGCGCGAACACCGGCACCCGCGCCTCCGCCTGGACGCGGGCGACCAGGCTCTTGCCACCGCGCGGCACGATGACGTCGATGAACTCGGTCATGCTCAGCATCGCCCCAACCGCCGCCCGGTCCGCCGTGGGCACCAGCTGGATCGCCGCGTCCGGCAGCCCGGCCACCCGCAGCCCCGCCACCAGCCCCGCGTGGATCGCCCGCGCCGAATGGACGCTTTCGGACCCGCCGCGCAGGATCGCCGCGTTCCCGGCCTTCAGGCACAAGGCGCCCGCATCGGCCGTCACGTTCGGCCGGCTCTCGAAGATCACTCCCACCACCCCGATCGGCGTGCGCACCCGGCGGATGTGGAGCCCGCTCGGCATGTCCCATTCCGCCAGCACCGTCCCAACCGGATCGGGTTGCGCCGCGACCGCGCGCAAGCCCGCAACCATCCCGGCGACGCGGTCCTCGTCGAGCCGCAAGCGGTCGAGCAGCGCGCCTGACAGTCCCTTGGCCTCGGCAGCGACCATGTCGCGCGCATTCGCTTCGGCGAGCGCCGCCCGGTCTCGCCAGATCGCGGCCGCCGCGGCCTCAAGTGCTGCGTCCTTTCGCGCGCTGGAAGCGGTCGCGAGGTCGCGTGACGCGCCGCGCGCCGCGTGGCCTGTCTCTTGCATCAGAACCTGCACGTCCGGGCTCAGTTCCATCCCGGCCTCCTTGACCGTTGTCCCCAACCTGTCAGCCGCTATCGCGCCGTCTTCGCAAGAAGACGATCGGCGCCGATTTCGTTTGCGGCTCCAGACATAAATGCCGGATGCCGCGCTGTCAGCCCCCGAGCCGCAGCGCCGGAACGGGGACACCCGCCGCCTCGCCGCGGGGCCCGTATCTTTCACGCAAGTCCTCGACCTGGGCTGCCCCTGCCTAAAAGGCCATGTCGTCGCGATGCACGAGCGCCGCGCGCCCCTGATGTCCCAGCAGCGCCGCGATCCGGTCCGAGCGGTGGCCCATGATCATCTGCGCCTCGCGCGCATCGTAGCCTGCGAGCGCCCTGGCCACCACCTGCCCGTCCGGCCCCGCGATCTCGATCGGATCGCCGCGCGAGAAGGCGCCCTCGATCCGCGTGACGCCGGCGGGCAGCAGCGACTTGCCCTGCGCCAGCGCCCCGATCGCGCCTGCGTCGACCGTCAACCGGCCGCGCGGCTTCATGCCCGAGATCCAGCGCTTGCGCGCGGCCCGCGGATCGCCGTCCGGCGCGAACCAGGTGCAGGGCGCACCCTCCTCCAGCGCGCGCAGCGGCCGCGGCCGGTCGCCCTCGACGATCGCCATAGCGCAGCCTGCCCGCGTCGCCGCGCGAGCGGCCATGATCTTGGTCTTCATCCCGCCCTTGGACACCGCCGACCCGACGCCGCCGGCCATCGCCTCGATCTCGGGTGTGATCGTCGCCACCCAGTCGAGCCGCCGCGCGACCGGGTCGTGCCGCGGATCGGCCGTATAGAGCCCATCGACGTCCGACAGCAGCACGAGCGCCTCGCCACCCGCCATCGCCGCCACCTGCGCCGCCAGCCGGTCGTTGTCGCCGTAGCGGATCTCGTCGGTCGCCACCGTGTCGTTCTCATTGACGATCGGGACGACCCCGAAATCGAGCAGCGTCTCGAACGTCCGCCGCGAGTTCAGATAGCGCCGCCGGTTTTCGCTGTCCTCGAGCGTCAGCAAGACCTGCGCCGTCGTGATCCCGTAGACCGCCAGCGCCGTCTCGTACGCCTGCGCGAGCCTGATCTGGCCGACCGCCGCCGCCGCCTGACTCGCTTCGAGCGACAGCGCGCCGGCCGGCAGATCGAGCACGCGCCGGCCCAGCGCGATCGACCCCGAGGACACGAGGATCACCGCTTTGCCCCGGGCGGTCAGATCGGCGACATCCGCCGCGAGGCCCTCGAGCCAGGGGTGGCGCAACCCTCCGGTCGACGCGCTCACCAGCAGTGACGAGCCGATCTTGACGACGACGCGCCGCGCCGCACCGAGGATCGCCGCCGACGTCAGGGGCGCCATGCCTCGGTTTCCTCGACCCGGCCCAGCGCGCCGCGTTCGGCGTTGATCCGGGTGCGCAACGCCCGGAGGACCTCCGGCACGCCTTGCCCGGTCGCGCCAGACAGCGGCATCACCGCGGCTCCCTCGGCCTCCAACACGGCGACGGCGGCGGCGAGTTCCTCCGGGTCGAGCGCGTCGATCTTGTTCAGTCCCGTCACCCGCGGCTTGCCGGCAAGACCGCCGCCATAGGCCGCGAGCTCCGCCATGATCACCTGGTAGTCCTCGGCCAGGCTCGCCGAAGTCGCATCGATCAGGTGCAGCAGCACCGCGCAGCGCTCGATATGCCCGAGGAACGTGTCGCCCAGACCCTTGCCCTCGCTGGCGCCTTCGATCAGCCCGGGGATGTCGGCGAGCACGAACTCGGCCCCGTCGATCCCGACCACGCCGAGACCAGGATGCAGCGTCGTGAACGGATAGTCGGCGATCTTGGGCCGGGCGTTCGAGGTGGCGGCGAGGAAAGTCGATTTTCCGGCGTTCGGCAGACCCACCAGTCCTGCGTCCGCGATCAGCTTCAACCGGAGCCAGATCGTGCGTTCGACGCCGTCCTGGCCGGGATTGGCGGTGCGCGGCGCCTGGTTCGTCGCGGTCGTGAAGCGCAGGTTGCCCCAGCCGCCGTTTCCGCCGTGCGCCAGCAACACGCGCTCGCCTGGCACCGTCAGATCGGCGATCACCGTCTCCTGATCCGCCTCGAGCACTTCGGTGCCGACAGGCACGCGCAAAACGACGTCGTCCGCGCTCTTGCCGGTCCGCTGCTTGCCCGAACCGCCCTGACCGTTCTTCGCAAAGAAATGCTGCTGGTAGCGATAGTCGATCAGCGTGTTCAGCCCGGAGGCGGCCTCGGCCCAGACATCGCCGCCCCTTCCACCGTCGCCGCCGTCCGGTCCGCCGAACTCGACGAACTTCTCGCGCCGGAAGCTTACGCAACCGTTCCCACCCGCGCCCGATCGGAGATGGACGCGGGCGAGGTCGAGAAACCTCATCCCGGCCGCCCCAGCTCGCGGCGATAACGGAACGTCGGCGCCATGCCGGCCCGCGCCACCGAATGCGCCTCACCCTCGCCGACATAGGTAAAACCGGCGCGCGTCAGCACGCGGGCGGAGGCGACGTTGTCCTGGAAAACCTGCGCCGTCAGCGCCGTCAGTCCTCGCCACGGGGCCTCGCGAACAACGGCGTCGACCGCCTCGGAGGCATAGCCCGCATTCCAGAACGCCGGCGCGACCCAATAGCCGATCTCGGCGACGCCTGACCCCGCGGGCTTCAGCGAAATCAGCCCGATCAGGCCGTTCTCGCGATCCTCGCCGCTGTCGAGCCCCCAGACCGTCTCGATCGCGTCGGGCGCGGTCGCGCGCGCGACAAACGCCTCGGCGCTGCCCGGCGGGTTGGGATGCGGGATCGATGTCGTCATCCTCGCCACGCGCACGTCGCTGGCATAGAGATGGATCACGGCGGCGTCGCCGCGTTCGAGTCGGCGCAGCCGGAGTCGCCGCGTTACGAGATTGGGCCGATCGAAACCGAGCACGGTCATCTTGTAATCTCCGCCTTGTGATCGGACGTTCGCCGAAAACGGCCAAAGGCCGGCGGAACCGCCGGCCTTCGCGAAACGAACGCCGGTCGGATGCGGCCTATTCGGCGGCCTTCGCCGCCGGCAGCACGGAAATGAACGTCCGGCCGTTCAGACCCTTGTGGAAGGTCACATGGCCCTCCGCCACCGCATAGATCGTGTGGTCGCGCCCGAGGCCGACGTTCGCGCCGGGCCACCACTTGGTGCCGCGCTGTCGTACAAGGATGTTGCCGGGGATGACCAGCTCGCCGCCGAATTTCTTCACGCCGAGCCGCCGGCCGGCGCTGTCGCGACCATTGCGGGACGAGCCGCCTGCTTTCTTATGCGCCATCGCGCTCTCTCCTTCAGTTGGCCGTCTCGACCACGTCTTTATCGGGCGCCGCAACCCTGGCCACGGCAGTCTCGGGCAAAGCCGTCACGATGACTTCCGGCTCACCAGCCGCAATCTCGACAAATGCGGCCTCGCCCACCACCGTCTCGGCCACTGTGGCTTCCGCAGCCGCGGTTACGTCGGCCGCGGCGACGCCCGCAGCGCGGATCTCGATGATCCGCACGCGCGTCAGTTTCTGCCGATGGCCACGTTTGCGCTGTGAGGAATGCTTGCGCCGCCGCTTGACGAACGAAATGACCTTGGGTCCCTTCGTCTGCTCCAGCACTTCGGCCATGACCGACGCGCCCTCGATCCGCGGCGCGCCGACGGTCACGGTCTCGCCGCCGATCATCAGCACCTCGTCGAAGCGCACTGTGTCGCCAGCCTCGGCCAGCAGCTTCTCCACCAGGAAAATATCGTCCTTGGCGACCTTGTATTGCTTGCCGCCCGTCTTGAGCACCGCGAACATTCGCGTCCTTCCTCATTGCCTCCGCGTCCATCGGCCCCGGACGAACCGGCGTTTCGCGAGGATACCCCCCGCGCCTTCGGACAGCGCATGTCTGATAACGTCTGACGCCGCCGGGCGCTCGCCCACCGGAGTGCGCGTATATCGCGAAACCGCGCCCGACTGTCAAGATTGCTTCGCCTCCACGGTTGGCGACCCGTCGACCGGGGGCGGGTTGGGCGGCAGCCGCAGTTCGCGCAGATAGGGCTGCATGCGGATGCCCTCCTCGGCGAAACGCTTGAGGATCGCGAAGTTCATGTCCGATTTCGCCGAAAGCAGAAAATTCACGTCCCGGAGCCAGCAGCGGATTTCGAACAGCAGTGCGTCCGGGCCGAGTTCGAGCAGCAGCACCCGAGGCGACGGGTCGGTCAGCACCAGCGGATAGGCTTCCGCGATCTCGAGCAACAGCGCCTCGACGCGCCGGGGATCAGCTTCGAACTCGACGCCGACGGGAACCTGAAGCCGTCCCGACAGGCCGGCGTGGGTCCGGTTTAGCACCGTCCCCGCCACGAGGTCCGAGTTGGGCACGATCACGCTCGCCCGATCGAAGGTCTCGACCTCGGTCGAGCGGACCGAGATCGAGCGCACGTATCCCGCGAAGCCGCCGACCTCGATCCAGTCGCCTTCCTTGATCGGCCGCTCCACGAGCAGGATGATCCCCGAGACGAAGTTCGAGACAATGTTCTGCAATCCAAAGCCGATTCCCACCGACAACGCGCCGGCGACGAAGGCGAGGCTCGACAGGTCGATCCCGGTGCTCGACACCGCGGCGATCGCCGCGACGAAGAAACCGGTATAGCCGACGCCGGCGAGGACCGCGTTCCTGCCGCCGGCGTCGAGGCGCGTTCGCGGCAGGACGGTGCTGCGCAGCACCGTCTGCAGCAGGCGAAAAATCCCGTAGATCAAGCCGAACACCACGGTGAAGCTGACGATCATTCCGATCGAGATGCGCATGCCGCCAAACGTCACGCCGTCGCGCATCAGGAACCAGATGCCGGCGACGTCCGAAGGGCGTGCGCCCCAGATCAGCGCAAGCGCCGGCAGGGAGGCGACCATCAACAGCGCCGCGACGAGAACCGGAATCAGCCCGCCGTTCGGGCCGTCCGCCTCATGCTGGCGGTCGGCGACCGCCCCCAGCGTCGTCGTCGCGAGATCGTAGAGAACGATCCCCGCACCGAAAAGGCCCAAGGTCAGGATCGCGCCATAGAGCAGGAAACTCGCCGCCGCGAGAAAGCCGATCGCCGCCAGCATCGGGGCCGCAATCGCGATCGTCCAGGCCCCGCGCTCCGCGACCTTCATCGTCGTGAGCATGATCGCGCCGGTCCGCTCGCCAGCCCGCACGCCCCGGCTCCCGTCGATGATCTGCCGTCGCACGACCCGCATCAGCCGCGACGTTCGCCACAGCAGCAGCCCGCCGATAACGAAAAGCGGAAACGCCAGCACGGCGGCCTCGGCCGGCGAAAGGCTCCATTCGGCGAGAGCGCTCCGGATGAAGAGATGCGCCCCAACCACCAGGCCGAGGCCCATCGCCAACCGCGCCCCGGTCGCCGCGTCGGCGCATTCGAGCGGCGCGAGGCGGTAGGACGGCAGTTTCGGCGCAAACAGGCTGGCCCCGAGCCAGCCCGCGGCGATCACCGCGATCGCGAAGCCAGGCAGCGCGAACAGCGCCGATTCCGCGGTCGGATCCGTGAGCTTCGCCGGATCGAGCGCCGCGAGAAGCAGCCCGGCGCCGACCGCCGGCACGATCAGCCGGATGAAGTTGCGCAGGTTGACCAGCAGCGCGATCGACCGCGGCGTCGTCGCCCTCGCCAGCGCGCCCTCGACCCACCCGACCAGCCGGATGCGCAGCCCGAAGGCGATTGCGATCCCGACCAGCGCCAGCAGGACATCCAGCGGCACCCGCGCCACGATGAGCGCGCGCGCGACGGGATCGGCGAGGCTCGCACTGGCCGCCTGACGATGCGCCCGCAGATTCTCCACCACGGCCCCGATGGCGTCGAACCAGAAGATCGGCCGGAGCGGCGACGGCCCGAGGCTGCGCAACTCGGCCGCGAAGCGGGCGCGCACGACCTGGTCGATCTCGCGGATCAGCGCATCGGCCCGACGCTGGAAATCCTGCGCCTCGAGCACCGGCGCCTGCGCCACCGACAGATCCACAGCGATCTGCTTGCGGCGTTCGGCGATTTCACGTGTCTCCTCGGCGCCTTCGGCGGGCGGCGGCCCAAGCGACGTGAGACGCGCGTTGACGTCGGCGAGCCGCGCCGCAGCGCTCGCTTCGTTCTCGATTGCGCTGCTGCGCATCCGAAGCAGGCGGTCGCGGAGCAACTCGAGCTCCGGCGTGAAGGCTTGCGGATCGGAGACGAGCTCCACCCCGCGCTCGACGGTCGCGTCCCATTCGTTGGGCACGGCGTCCTGCACGTCCTGCGCGGCCGCACCCGCCGCCCAACCCGCCGCCAGCGCCAGCGCAAACACCAGCGCGAGCCAGATCGGCCCGGCCCGCAGCGCGCCTCGCCCCGCCTCAGCGCTCGAAGACATCGGGCGTGTCGCGCGGGGCCCGATCGAGCCATGCCGGCGTCGGAAGGCCCTTTGATCGCAGGAAGTCGGGATTGAAGATCTTCGAGCGGTAGCGCGTGCCGTAGTCGCAGAGGATTGTCACGATCGTGTGTCCCGGCCCGAGGTCGCGCGCCATGCGGATCGCCCCGCCGACGTTGACGCCGGTGGACGCGCCCATGCACAACCCCTCCTCGGTCAACAGATCGAAGACGATCGGCAGCGCCTCCGCGTCCGGAATGCGATAGGGCATATCCACCGTCAACCCTTCGAGGTTCGCGGTGATTCGCCCCTGTCCGATACCTTCCGAGATCGAGGAGCCCTCCGCCTTCAGGTCGCCGTGCGCGTAGTAACTGTAGAGCGCCGCGCCGTCCGGGTCCGCGAGGCCGATCTTCACGGAGGGCTTGCGCGTCCGCAATCCTTCGGCAACCCCCGCAAGCGTGCCGCCCGATCCGACTGCGCAGATAAACCCGTCGACCCGGCCGCCGGTCTGCTCCCAGATCTCCGGCGCCGTCGTCTCCAGATGCGCCCGGCGATTGGCGACGTTGTCGAACTGGTTCGCCCAGACGGCCCCGTTCGGCTCGGATTGCGCCAACGCCGCCGCCAACCGACCGGAATACTTCACGTAGTTGTTCGGATCGCGGTAGGGCACGGCGGGAACCTCGACCAGCTCCGCCCCGAAGAGCCGCAGCGCGTCCTTTTTCTCCTCGCTCTGGGTTTCAGGGATGACGATGACGCAGCGAAACCCCATCGCCGCGCCGATCAAGGCCAGCCCGATGCCGGTGTTACCCGCGGTGCCCTCGATAATAACGCCGCCGGGGCCGAGCGCACCGCGCGCCATCGCATCGCGAATGATCGACAGCGCCGCACGGTCCTTGACCGACTGCCCTGGATTCATGAACTCCGCCTTGCCCAGAATGTCGCAGCCGGTGAGCTCGGACGCGCGGGACAGCCGGATGAGCGGCGTGTTCCCGACGGCCGCCGGCAAATTCGGCGCTATGTTCATGCCGCACCCCCTCGCGTCGCGCGCCCCGTGACTTACCAACTCCGTCGTGGTTCATCAACCGGCGCAAGTCGAGACCTGCTGGATGCCGAGAGCGTATCAACAGCGAGCCCTCCGGATGCACCCGGCACGGTTCGGCCATTTCGGGACGGTCGCGCCGATCATCGCGCGCCAGCGATTACGCCAGTCAATGACCGGAGTTCTGCCGATCGAAGGGATCTCGACGCGCGCGGCTGTCCGGCGTGACGGCGACCGCCCCGACGAGAGATGCGGCTGTGGCGCCCCAGGACGGACTCGAACCGCCGACCACCTATTTACGAAACAGGTGCTCTACCAACTGAGCTACTGGGGCATGTCGCGCGCTTG
>JBBRUZ010000094.1:0-12025 GCA_038247355.1 Rhodobacterales bacterium | reverse complement strand
GTGTGTGTGGGGCGGGTGGGGGCGGGGGGGGGGGGGGCCGCGGGGGGGGCGTTCGCGGCGCCCCCCCCCCCCCCGCGGCCCCCCCGCCCCGCTTTGTCGACGGACAAAGCAGGGAAGAAAGAAGCGCACAGTTTGTACGCAGCGATAAGACCCCTCAATTCATCACCCAGCCGCCGTCGACGTTCAGCGTCTGGCCGGTGACGAAGCTCGACCGGTCGGACGCGAAGAACATCAGCGCCTCGGCGATGTCGCGCGCCGATCCGCGCCGCTTGACCGCCTGCCGCTCCAGCACCAGCCGCTCGTAGCCCGCCGGATCGGGATGGATCTTCTCGGCGTCGGTCGGGAATGCGCCGGGCGAGATCGCGTTGACCGTCACGCCCCAGGCCCCGAACTCGCGCGCCCATGCGCGCGTCAGCCCGATCAGCGCCGCCTTCGACGCGACATAGGGCGCGAGGTTCGGCCAGCCGCCCGAGAACGTCACGCTCGCGACGTTGACGATCCGCCCCCAGCCCTGCGCGCGCATGTGCGGCAGCGCCGCCTGCACGCAGACCACCGCCGCCTCGACGTTGACGCGCTGAACGGCCTGGTATTCGGCCAGCGTGAATTCCTCGAACGGCTTGGACGGATAGATCGCGGCGTTGTTGATGACCACGTCGAACCCGCCCATCCGCTGCGACAGATCGTCGAGCGCCGGGCGCAGGCCGTCCAGATCCGACAGGTCGAGCCGCGCGATGATCAGCGCGTCCGGCTCGCCCGCCGCCACGGCGAGCGCCGCGATCTTCGCCTCGTCGTTGTCGACCGCCGCCACCCGCGCCCCGGCGTCGAGCAGATGCAGCGTCGTCTCCAGCCCCAGCCCGCCCGCGGCCCCGGTGTAGAGCACCCGCCGCCCGAAGACGCCCGGCTCCATCTCAGGCTGCGCCGATCGGCGGAAAGCGCCCGCTCGGGACCGGATAGTCGGCGTCCGGCTGGACTGCGATCGCCGTTATCCGCGCTTCGGCCGCAGCGATCGCCGCGGCCCCGTCGAGCACGACGAACCGCGACGCATAGTCCCGCGCGTCACCGTGTTCGAGCCAGATCAGCTCGTCCCGCTCGCGCGCGAAGCCTTTGCCCAGCACGTGGTTCGTCGACGGCTCGATCCCCATCGCGTACATGCCCGATTGCAGGTTCTGCCATTGGAACTGGCAGGGCATCTCACGGATGTCGGTCTCGACCATGAACCCGAACCCGATCCGGTCGTTGACCAGCGCCACCGGAACCTTGTGCGCGGCGTCGGCCGCCATCGCATGTTCCCAGACCTGCTCGTGGAACGGATTGGCTGGCCCGCCGAGCCGCCGGTACCCGACCCCCTGCCTGGCGTAGTCCTCCCCCGCGTGCGAGGCCCAGACCACGTCCGCGATCGGCGCGAGATAGCGCGCGCCCTCCTCCAACACCGGATGGCCGACATTGATGTGGTAACACAGCATGTGCGGCGTGCGGTAGAAGCCGTGGTTGACCACCCGGTCGCGCAGCACGATCTCGTCGGAGCCGACCTTCGCCTCGATGCGCCGGATCAGGTGCAGGTCCTCGCCGAACACCGCCGACTGCCGGACCACGCCCTCGCACCAGAGCGTGCAGTCGTCGCCGTCCCAGATCTCGCCGTAGCCGGTCAGCTGCGCCGGGATCGTGCTGATCCGCCCGTGGATCGAGGATTTGACGCTGCTGCGGTGCATGTAGTGATACCGGCTGGCGTCGTCCTCGTGCATGAACAGGATATGGTCGAGCCCGCAGGTCAGCAGCAGGCCGGAAAAGGAGCGCAGCCAGCCGAGGCCGCCCTCGCCCTCGTATTCGTGCAGCCCCGGATGGCGGAACCCCGTCGGCGAGTGCCAGCCGATGGCCCGACCGTTGTGCTCGCAGTCGGCGATGTCGAGCGCGCGGTCCACCAGCACCGTGAACCGCAGCCCCGTGCCGGTGCGGAACTCCAGCATCCGCACCCCGCGCTCCACCCCGTCGCCGAGCGTCATCGCCCTGACGCCGGCGAATTGCGACAGCGCGCCGGAATGGGCGCGGATATCCCGCCGGTCGAGGTCGCGTCCGTAGAGGTTCGCCATGTTAGCTTTCCCTCGCTACTTGAGTGGTCGCGCGATTATGGCGGAAAACCGGATGTCACGTGTCCGCATCACGCTCTAGACGCCCAAGCTCCGCAGCTTGCCCTTGAGAAAGTCGAACGCGCGCGGCACGTCGCTCTCGTCGAGATGCTCGATGACGACCGGAATGTTCGGATGCTTGTCGGCGAGCCGCCGCAGATAGGCGTCGTAGTCGAGCGCGCCGAGCCCCGGCGCCGGCAGCTCGATCTCGCCCACCCCGCGGAATGAATGCGATTCCGCGGCGTCGATGTCGGCGTGCTTCTCGCTCTTGTCGTCCCCCGACAGCTTGACGTCCTTGGCGTGGGCGATCCGGATATGCGGGCTCAGCGTGTCGAAGATCTGCTTCAGCACATGGTCCATGTCACCGATGTTGTGCGCCTCGAAATAGTTGGTCGGGTCCATCAGCAGGCCCAGCGACGGATGGTCGATCTCGGCGAACATCCGCACCGTCTCCTCGACCGAGCCGACGACGTTGTTGACGTAGGTCTCGAGCAGGAACACCGCGCCGTGGTCGTAGGCGACCTGCACCAGTTCGGCGATGACCGCGCGGCACTCCTCGAACCCTTCCTCGGTCTTGTTCTTGGGATGCGAGACCCAGTCGCTTTCGGTGTCGAACGTGCCGGTCTCGGAGATGACGTACGGCGTGCCGAACGCGCGAGCGTTGCGGATGATCGCCTTGAGAACGTCGAGCCGCCGCTTGCGCTCGCCCGGATCGGGGTGGACGATGTTGGTGTAGCCCGAAAGGCAGCAGATGGGCAGGTCATGGTCGCGAAACGTTTCGCGCACGACCTTGGCCGTTTCGGGCGTGATCGCGTCGGGCGTCGAGAAGTCGATGTCCTTGAACGACAGGTCGAGCTGGACGCTGTTGAACCCGAGCCCGCGGATCCGCGTCGCCTGCTCGGCCAGCGTGTAGGGGAAATAGCCGTTGAAGATCCCGATCTGCATCATGTCCGCACCCTCCCGTCAGCCTGTCATGTCGGCGGACCGCACGGCCGCGCCTGTCGCCATCGACCGGTATCCCGCCTCGATCAGCGCCATCGTCCCGAGGTTGTCCCGCCCGCTCAGTTCCGGTGGGGCGCCGTCGCGCAACGCGAATTGCGCCTGCTCCATCACGCCGGCGAAGGCGTCCGGGAACCACATCGTGTCCCAGGTCGGCGCCACCCATGCACCGCCGGTGTCGCGGATCGACGCATAGCGCAGCGTGGAGGGCGAGCCGTCGGGATAGTCGGGCCAGCCGATCGTGCCGGTGGCGACGCCGTCCGTCCCCTCGACCCGCCACCTGATGTAGATGTCGCTGGCGAACCCTTCGGCGCGCGGCCCGCTCCAGACGTCCTCGAGCGACACCGCCAGCATCCCCGAGGCGAAGCGCAGCGTCGAGGCGACGATGCCGTCGGTATGCGCGAACTCGGTCCGCGGATCGGGCCGGGCGGCGCAATAGATCGTCTCGACCTCGCCGAACAGATGCCGCAGCACGTCAATGTGATGGATCGACATGTTCAGAAACGTCAGCCGGTCGTAGTCCGCGAGGAACGGCTGCCAATGCGGGATCGCCCGCATCTCGATGGTGGCGATCACCGGCGTTCCCAGCGACCCGGCGTCGAGGATCTGCTTGAGCACCCGCATCGACTGATCAAAGCGCATGTTCTGGTTGACCGAGAGCGGCTTGCCCGCCCGTTCGCAGTCCTCTACCACCGCCTTCGCCGCAGCGTAATCCATCGCCAACGGCTTTTGCGCGAGGATCGCCTTGATATGCGGCTGTTCGCAGGCAAGCGCGATCAGGCCGGGTTGCTGGTCGGGCGGGTAGGCGATGTCGAGCACGACGACGCCGGGATCGCGGATCAGATCCTCGGGGGTCGCATGGATGGTCGGGATTTCCCACCGCGCCGCGACCGCAGCCGCCTTGTCGGGGCTGCGCGATGCGATCGCCGTCACAGCGAACCCCGCCTTCGCGTAGGCCGCCAGATGCACGTCCGCCATGATGAAGCCGGCCCCGATGCAGCCGATCGGAAACTCCCGGCAGCGGATCGCACGGTCCGGCGCGAAGCCCAGGCTGTCCGCCATGCACCCTCCCCCGGTGTGCGGGCGTCGCCGGCCCGGTTTATCCCGGGATGCGGCTGCCGACGTCGCTGCAATCTGCCGCAGGAAAATGACGGCTGTCAAGCCGGTTTTGATGGTCTCCGAGGGTTTTCGTGATTGTTTTCGATGTAGTTCTTGACGGCTCACCGCCGATGCGGCAGCATCATCGCATCCGCACGAACGCAGGGGCATCGGTGTCCGAGACGACGCGTATCACCATCGCCGATATCGCCCGTGAGGCCGGGGTCAGCACGGCTACGGTGGACCGCGTGCTGAACAACCGCGACGGCGTGCGCGCGCCGACCCGGGGGCGCGTGCTCAACGTGGCCCGGCGCATGGGCTACAGTGACGGTGTCTTGTCGGGTCCCGTGCCCGACGCCCGGCCGGTCACGCTCGATTTCGTCCTGCCCGGCGGCTCAAAGGCGTTCATGGATCTCTACGCGCAGAACCTGCAGAATCAGGGCCTGCTCGCGGCGGGCGAAGTCAGCGTCCGCATCCACCGGTTCGATGGAATCGATCCGTTCGCGCTCGCCCGGACGCTGGAGCGCATCGGCGACGCCACCGACGGCGTCGGCGTGGTCGCGGTCGATCATCCGGTCGTCCGCGAGACGATCCGCACGCTCGCAGCCCGTGGCGTGCCGGTGCTGACGCTGATTTCCGACATCGCGGGGCTGCCCACGGTCGGCTACATCGGGATCGACAACCGCGCCGGCGGCCGCCTCGCCGGCTACCTGCTCGGTCGCTTCATGCCGCCCGACCGTACCGAGATCGCGCTCTTCACCGGCAGCCTGTCCTACCGCGGCCACGAGGAGCGCGAGATGGGGTTTCGCCACCTTATCGCCGAGGATTTCCCGCAGTTGCGCGTCGTCGAGTTCCGCGAAGTCGCCGAAAATTCGGATCGCGCGCGCGAGGAGACCCGCGCACTGCTGGCGACCCGCCCGGGCCTCGGCGGCATCTACAACATCGGCGGAGGGCTGCGCGGCATCGCCGATGCGCTGGTCGAGGCGGGCCGGGAGCGCGAGATCGTGCTGATCGGCCACGAACTGACCGCGGCCAACCGGCGATACCTGCTCGACGGCACGCTCGACGCCGTCATCGACCAGAACCCGCGCGTTCAGGCGCGCGAAGCGATCGAACGCCTGCGGCAGGCGGCCTCTGGACAGGACGTCCGCGACTGGATCAGCATCCGCACACAGGTTATCTTTCGCGAGAACGTGCCGGAGATCTGAACGGGACGAGCATCCGGGCCGGCGCGCCGCACCGCGGGCGCCGGACCCAACCACCGAGAAGCGAGGGCGCATCCCGCGATCCCCGCCTGAACCATCAGGGAGACTTCAATGTTCGATACGTGGAAACTGCCGCTCGTCGGCGCCGCGATGGCCGCGGTCGCGGCCTTCGCGGCGCCGGCCTTCGCCCAGGACAAGACCTTTTACTGGGTCTCGCACGGCGGGCCCGCCGATCCGGTCTGGACCTATTTTCTCCAGGGCGCGAAACAGTGGGAGACCGACACCGGCAACACGGTGAACACGTCGTTCCACTCCGGCGACGTGCCCGCGCACCAGGAGGCGATCCGCGCGGCCATCGCCGCCGGCGCCGACGGCATCGCCACCACCAGCCCCGATCCGGGCAGCCTCGTCGAAGTCGTCGCCGAGGCCCGCGCCGCCGGCATCCCGGTCATCAACTTCAACACCCCCGACCCGACCGTCGATTTCAACGCCTATGTCGGCGGCAACCTGCAGGACGTGGGCCGCCGGTGGGCGCAGTATCTCGTTGACAACCACCAGTTGAAATCGGGCGATTTTGTCTGGATGCCGGTCGAGGTTCCCGGCGCCACCTACGGCGTCCAGGAGGAGGAAGGCATAAAGTCGGTGTTCGAGCCGCTCGGCATCACCTGGGAGGTCACCGACGCCACGCTCGATCAGGCCGAGGTGATCAACCGGATGAGCGACTACATGACCGCGAACGGATCGAAGATCAACGCGATCATCGGCCTCGGCGATCTCGTCACCGGCTCGATCCAGCGGGTGTTCACGCAGGTTGGGATCGACGCCGGCGCGATCCCGGTCGTCGGCTGGGGCAACTCGACCGACACCTCGCAGGCGATCCTCGCGGGCTACGTCGACGCCGGCATGTGGCAGGACCCGCAGGCGACCAGCTATCTCGCGCTCTCGCTCGCCAACATGGCGTCGAGCGGCATCCCGCCGGCCTTCGACATCACCGTCGGCGCGCTCTACGACAAGACGACCGCCGAGACCTACGACAAGATCATGACGGGCGAGTGACGCGGCGGTCCGGGGCGGCGTTTCCCGCCCCGGTCGCTTCCTCCACCCCAGGATCTCCGGCGACCGAGCCGGGGACCCCCCAGCCATGCCCAACGGGAGCACCGCGTGGACGACCGACCGCTGATCCGCCGCCTGATCGCCAAACCGGAGTTCGGCCCCTTCGTGCTGCTCGTCGTGATGCTCGTGGTCTTCACCGCGATCAACCCGACCTTCATGTCGCTGCTCAACATCTCCAACATCCTGACTTTCACGGTCGAGCTCGGCCTGATCGCGCTCGGCATGACGCTGCTGATGACGGCGGGGGAATTCGACCTCTCCGTCGGCTCGGTCTTCGGCTTTTCCGCCGTCCTGATGTGGACGCTGTTCAACGCCGGCGTCACCTCGCTCGAAGGCGGCTTTCTTGTCGCGATGGCCGTCGCGGCGCTCGTCGGGCTGATCAACGGCGTCTTCGTCACCCGGCTCAACATCCCGTCGTTCCTCGTCACGCTGGGGATGCTGCTCGTCGTGCGCGGCACGGCGCTCTATCTCACCGACGGCTTTCCGCAGCGGACCTGGAACGCGGAAGGCAGCTGGCTGCCCGCGATCCTCGTCGGACGCTTCGACGTCGGCGGCCTGCGCATCCAGATGTCGCTGATCTGGTTCGCGCTGATCGCGCTCGCGCTCGGCTATCTGTTGAACCAGACCCGTTTCGGCAACTGGATCCAGGCCTCGGGCGGAAACCCCGGCGCCGCCAGGGCGCGCGGCGTGCCCGTCGGCTCGGTCAAGATCGCGCTCTTCATGCTCTGCTCGATGCTTGCGGGTTTCGCCGGCGTCATCTCCTCGATCCGCACCTCGGCGGCCAACCCCAACAGCGGCACCGGCTACGAGCTCGAGGTCATCGCGATGGTGGTGATCGGCGGCACCGCGCTGATGGGCGGGCGCGGCAGCATCCTCGGCACCGTGCTCGGCATCTTCATCCTGCGGATCGTGCGCAACGGCATCGTGCTGATCGGCGTGCCGGGCCTCGCCTACAACATCTTCATCGGCGCGATCATCCTCGGCATGATGGCGCTGCACTCGTGGCTCGAACGCCGCCACAACTCGGGGACCTGATCATGGACGATCTCATCCGCATGCAGGGCGTCGACAAGTTCTACGGCCGCATCCAGGCGCTGCACGACGTCACCTTCACCGTGCGGCGCAACGAGATCGTCGGCCTGCTCGGCGACAACGGCGCCGGCAAGTCCACGCTGATCAAGGTGCTGTCGGGCGCCGTGCCGCGCACGTCGGGCAACATCTACATCAAGGGAAAACTCGTCGACCTGCGCTCGACCCAGGACGCCATCGCCAACGGCATCGAGACGATCTATCAGGACAGCGCCCTCGTCCCGCAGCTGTCGATCGCGCGCAACCTGTTTCTCGGGCGCGAACCGCTCCGCTCGCCGCGCCTGCTCAACCGCATGGACCAGGACGCGATGAACGACGTCGCGCGCAAGCTGCTGCGCAAGGTCGGCATCACCAAGCCGATCCCGCCGACGACGCCCATCGGCGCGCTGTCGGGGGGCGAGCGCCAGGCGGTCGCCATCGCCCGCGCCATGCATTTCGAGAGCGACCTCATCATCCTCGACGAGCCGACCAACAATCTCGGCGTCGCGGAAACCCAAGGCGTGCTGCAATTCGTCCGCGGCGCCCGCGACTCGGGCCACAGCTGCATCTTCATCGCCCACAACATCCACCATGTCTTTCAGGTCGTCGACCGCATCGTCGTCATGCGCCAGGGCCGCGTCGTCGCCGATGACATCGACCCGAAGGCGTCGAGCATTCCGGAGGTGGAGGAGATCATCACCGGCGACCTGCACTAGCCGCGACCTCGAACCCCTGTGATCCCACCGCCCCCGGCGAGCCAGATTGCAACCTGCCCGCCAAACCGCTAGCACAGACGATATCGCCACCGAGGATGTCGCCCCATGTTGCTGGATCACAGGATGCGCGGCGCCGGCGGCGCATTGTTTCGATGGCGCAGCTACGTGCTGCTGAGCTTCCTGCCGTTGATCGCCCTCGCCGTAACGAAGGCCGAACCGGTCGAGCAGATGATCGGCGGGTTCTGGGGGGAGGCGTTCGAACTGGGCTGCATCCTGCTCGTCCTCGGCGGGCTCGTGGTGCGCGCGGCCACCGCCGGCTTCGTGCCGGCCCGTACGTCCGGCCGCAACACCAGGGACCAGGTCGCCGATAGGCTAAACACCGAAGGGCTCTACGCGCTGACCCGCAATCCGCTCTATCTCGGAAACTGCATGATCTATCTCGGCGTCGTACTCTTCACGCAGGATCTGATGCTGTCGCTGGCCTTCGCCCTGTTTCTGCTGGTTTATTACGAACGGATCATCCTCGCCGAAGAGGCGTTTCTCCTCGACCGGTTCGGCGAGATCTACCGCACCTGGTCGGACGACGTGCCGGCGTTCTTTCCAAGGCTGTCGGGCTGGAGGAAGCCGTCGCTGCCGTTCTCGCTGCGTACCGTCATCCGGCGCGAATACCCTGGCTGGTTCGCCGCCATCCTGGCGCTCGGACTGATCGCCATTGGACAGGATCTGTTCGTGGGTGATCGCGCGTGGCATCTCGACAGGGGCTGGCTGATCGCGATCGGCCTTTCGGCCGCCGCCTACGGCATCGTGCATTTTCTCAAACTGCGCACGCGCGTTCTGCGGGTGCCCGGTCGCTGAGCCTGCGCGAAGAAAGTGGCATACGGTTCACCACTCCGGACCCCCGTCTGCTCCCCAAGAAGTCTTGACATCTGGTAAAACTATCTTTTAAAACAGTGCATTAAAAACTCTGCCACGCGCGGACAACTCCGTTCTTCAGACGGACACGCGCGCGCCACCGGCCTCACCCCTCCAGCATCCGCTCCAAAGTCTCGATCCGGTCGGCCTCCCGCGGCGGCTTGTCCCAGCGCAGGCGGTTGATGCGGGGAAAGCGCATGGCGATCCCCGACTTGTGCCGGGACGAGCGGTTCAGGCCCTCGAACGCCACCTCCAGCACCAGCCCGTGGTCGGGCTCCGCCCGCACCGCCCGCACCGGCCCGAACCGCTCGGTCGTGTTGTTGCGCACGAACCGGTCGATCTCGGCCAGCTCCGCGTCGGTGAAGCCGAAATAGGCCTTGCCCACCGGCACGAGCGCGCCCAACGCCGTCCAGACCCCGAACGTGTAGTCCGAATAGAACCCCGAACGCTTGCCATGGCCCATCTGCGCGTACATCAGCACCGCGTCGATCAGGTGCGGGTCGCGCTTCCATTTCCACCACGGTCCCCTGGGGCGGCCTGCCACGTAAGGCGCGTCGCGGCGCTTGAGCATGATCCCCTCGATGACGTCCGATGGCGGCGCCGCGCGCAGGGCTGCGAGGCTCGGCCAGTCGGGAAACGGCAGCAGCGGCGAGAGGTCGAAGCGCGCGGGGTCGAGGCCCCCGAGCGCGTCCATCGCGTCGAGGCGGGCGCGGCGCGCGGCGAAGGGCAGCGGGCGGAGGTCTTCGGTCCCGAGCCGCAGCACGTCGTAGGCGCGCAGGGCGGCGGGGAAGTCGGCGCGCTGGCGGGCGGTGACGGACTTGCGGTTCAGCCGCTGCTGCAGGTCGGCGAACGGCGCCACGTCGTCGGCGCGCCGCACCAGCAGTTCGCCGTCGATGACGCCGTCGAAATCGAGCGCCGCCATCAGATCGGGGAACGCATGCGAGATGTCGTCGCCGGTGCGCGAATAGAGCCGCCGCGCGCCGCCCTCGGCGCTGGCCTGGACCCGGATGCCGTCCCATTTCCACTCGGCGATGAAATCGGCCGGGTCGAGCCGTGCGATATCGGCGGCTTCGAGCGGATGCGCCAGCATCACCGGCCGGAAAGCGCACGCGGCGAGCGCGGCGGGACGCGGGGCGCGGCGCTCCAGCCAGGCGAAAAGCGGCGCGTAGGGCGGGCTCTGCGCGTGCCACAGTTCCTCGATATCGGTCACGTCGGCGGCGCCGAACTCCGCGAGGGCCGCCTTTGCGAGCCGGGCGGAGACGCCGACGCGCAGGCCGCCGGTGACGAGCTTCAGGAGCGCGTACCGCCCCGGCGCGTCGAGCCGGTCGAGCAGACCCTCCACCATCCGCGGGGCTTCGCGCCGCGAGGCCGACCGGAGCGCGTCCACGACCACGCCGAGCGGCGGGTCCTCGGCGGCGGCGTGGCTCGGCCAGATCAACGCGACGGTCTCGGCGAGATCGCCTACGTAGTCGTAGCTCAGCGCGAACAGCTCGGCGTCGACGCGCGCCGAGACCAGCGCGCGCAGCATCGCGGGCTTGACCGTGTCGAGCGTCAGATCGCGCGTGATCGCGGCGAGGCCCCAGCCCCGGTCGGGATCGGGTGCAGCGCGGAAGTAATCGGTCATCAGCCGCAACTTGCCGTTGCGCGACGGCGTCGTGGTCAGGCGATCGAGCAAGGTGGCGAAGGCGCGCATGCCGGTCAGCATAGACGATCGGCCCGGCGCCGCGAAAGGCTCGGTCGATCCGACGTCCTCGGCGCGCAGTCGCGCCGAAAGCCCGAACAGGGCGCGGATACGCGGCCGCCGCCGCGGCCATCGGGATCAGTCGTTCGCCGGCGCGGCCATGAACCGGGAGAAGCGGATCGTCACCGAGGTTCCCGACCCAGGCGTCGAGGACACCTCGATGTCCGCGCCCGCGCTCTCGCGCAGCGATTGGGCGATGAGGAACCCGAGCTTGCCCCTCCGGGGCCAGTGCTCGCCTTCCGGCATGCCGCGCCCGTCGTCAGCGACGATCACCGTGCAGCTCTCGTCGTCGACCAGACTGTGGAGCGTGACCGTTCCGCCGTCGCGCCCGTCAAACGCGTGTTTCAGCGCGTTCGTCAGCAGTTCGTTGACGATGAGACCGGTCGGCATCGCCACGTTGACCGACACCGGCCAGGAGTCGACCTTGAGATCGAGCCGCACGCCCGCCGTCGCGTGCGCCTCCATGATCGTCGAAGCGATCTGGCTCAGATAAGCGCCCAGATCGACGCCGTCGCTCGCGGTGTCGTCGGAAAGCAGACGATAGAGAACCGCCAGCGACGCGACCCGGCCCGCGAGCCGCGTGAAGGGATCGTCGGGTGCGTCCGGCGGCAGGCTGCGCGCCTCGAGCCGGATCAGCGTGGTTATCATCTGGAGATTGTTGGTCACGCGGTGCTGCAGCTCGCGCATCAGCGTGTCCTTCTCGCGCATGCGCCGCGCGTGTTCGTCGCGCTCCACGAGGTCGCGCGGAGTGGTCGGCGCCCCCGCCACGATCCGGAACAGCGGGGCGCCGTCGTCATCGAGGATGACGTTCGCCCACAGATCGATCGGCGTCGTCGAGCCGTCGGCGTTTTCGCCCGCTGTCCTGCCGACGTAGTCGTCGTCGCTGGCGACCATCCGGTTCAGCTGCTCGGCGAACTCGGTGATCAACGGCACCTCGCTCCAGGTCCTGCCTTCGATGTCGCGCACCGATTGACGGGTGAGCCGTTCGAATTCGAGGTTCGCATAGGTCACGCGCTCGGCGGGCAGCAACTCGGACACCGCGATCGCCAC
>JBBRUZ010000093.1:0-12055 GCA_038247355.1 Rhodobacterales bacterium | reverse complement strand
GCGCCCCGCGCCAGCGCGTGCTCCAGTTCCTCGAGCACCACCACGCCGCCGCCGCCCGCGATGACGAAGCCGTCGCGCGTCGCGTCGTAGGCGCGTGACGCCGTCTCCGGGGTGTCGTTGTACTTCGAGCTCATCGCGCCCATCGCGTCGAAAAGGCAGCTCAGCGTCCAGTCCAGCTCCTCGCCGCCCCCCGCGAAGACGATGTCCTGCTTGTCCCACTGGATCAGCTCGACGCCGTTGCCGATGCAATGCGCGCTCGTCGAACAGGCCGACGTGATCGAGTAATTCACGCCCTTGATCCTGAACGGCGTCGCGAGACAGGCCGAGTTGGTCGATGACATGCCGCGCGTCACCATGAACGGCCCCATCCGCTTCGGGCTGCCTTTCTCGATGACGATCTTGTGCGCCTCGAACAGGTTCTTCGTCGACGGCCCGCCCGAACCCATGATCAGCCCGGTGCGCTCGTTGGACACATCGCCGGGCTCGAGCCCCGCATCCGCGATGGCCTGCTCCATCGCGATGAAATTGAACGCGGCGCCGTCGCCCATGAACCGCAGGTTGCGCTTGTCGACGTGTGCTGCGATGTCGATGTCGGGCTTGCCCTGGATCTGGCTGCGAAACCCGTGCTCGGCATGATCGGGCGCAAAGCTGATGCCCGACTTGCCCGCTTTCAGGGACGCGGCCACGGCTTCGGCGTCATTGCCGATGGACGACACGATCCCGATCCCGGTGATGACGACGCGGCGCATGGACGCCTCCTATTCCTGGAACAACCCGACCTTCATGTCGGTCGTGGTGTAGATCACCTCGCCGTCGGCAAGCATTTCGCCGTTCGCGATGCCGAGCTTGAGCTTGCGGTCGATGACCCGCGTGAAGTTCACCCGATACTCGACCAGTTCGACCTTCGGCGTGACCATCCCGGCGAACTTCACCTCGCCAACGCCCAGCGCCCGACCCCGGCCCAGCATCCCGCGCCATCCGAGATTGAACCCGGTCAGTTGCCACAGCGCATCGAGTCCGAGGCAGCCCGGCATCACCGGATCGCCGATGAAGTGGCACGCGAAGAACCACAAATCGGGCCGGATGTCGAATTCCGCCACCACATGGCCCTTGCCCTCCGATCCACCGTCCAACGAGATGTCCGTCACCCGGTCGAACATGAGCATGGGCGGCGCCGGGAGTTGAGGGTTCCCCGGCCCGAACATCTCCGCGCGCGCACACGCGAGCAAGCCTTCGGTGTCGATGCGCGTCGGCCGGTCGGTCATTCGGAGCCATGTCTCGAGCCGCCGGACACCCCGGCGATGGTTCGCATTTATCACTCCATCGGCGGCGCGTGCAAGGCTTTGGCCCCCGCACGCGCCGCCTCGCGCCTTTAACACTGGAAATCCCCGACGTTTGATCTATCACCAAAGCAATGAACGGCATCGATCAGGGCGAAGGCGCACCGGCGACGGCGCACGAACGTGCGTCAGCCTGGTTGACGGCGGCAGAATTGCGTCCGACCCGGCAACGGCTCGCTCTCGCGGAGCTGTTGGTGGGCGACGGGCGCAATCGTCACGTCACCGCAGAAAGCCTGTTCGACGCGGCGGCGCTGCGTGGCGTGCCGGTGTCGCTCGCGACCGTCTACAACACATTGCGTACATTCTGCGGCGCTGGCTTGATGACCGAGGTCACGGTCGATGGTTCACGCTCCTATTTCGACACCCGCATCGATGACCACCCGCATTACTACTGGGAGGATGACGGTCGCCTCACCGACGCCCCGAACGACGCGGTGCGCCTTGCCGGCGAACCGGTCGCGCCGGCAGGGGCCGAAGTGGCGCGCGTCGATGTCGTGATCCGCCTGCGCCGCAAACCGGGCTGACCCGAAGCCGTCCGCCACCCCCATCTGCCACGACGAAATCGGAAGGGTGCATCGCGACGGTATCTGGACGCGCGCTTGCGTCGATGGCCGCCTAGTCGAGGGTCTCGCCCGCTCCGACGCCCCAGAACAGTTCGCGCGGCGCCCATCCCTCGATCCCGTCCGCGGAAACCCGACACCACGCACCTTCGCACACCTCCAGCCGCGCCACGGCGCCCGGCTCGACGAACGCGCGGATCGCCGCGCCCGTGTTCGCCCCGGCGTGCATCGCCGTCGGCGCCTCCGCGCGCACCAGCACCGTACGTACGCCCGACAACAGCGTGTGATGCACCCAGCCCCCGGCCCCGTCGGCATCGCGCACCCGCCGCCAGTTTCCATATTCCGCCGTGACCTCCAGCGGCATGCCGGGACGTACGAAGGTCCAGTCGACGCGATGGTTCAGGCTCGGCCCGCGGCGCGCATTCGCCGTCTCCGCCCGCATGGAAACGAACCGCGGCAGCGGCAGGTTGGTCACGGGACCCCGCGCGCCGGCGCCCTTCAGGGCCGGTTCGGCCGACGCCTGCGGGGTCGCCGCGCCAAGCGCCAGCGCAGCCAAGCATAGGATACGTGCAGCGAAACCCGCCATGATCACAACCTGCCCTCGTGCCTCGAACGCCGGGAAGTGTCTGGATATCCCGGACCTTCCCGTGCCATTATCTCGCGACAATAGCCAAACCCGGTCTTTGGAGGAACAGGAATCAGCATGCCCGCGCCCCGGTTGAAAGTCGTCGTCACGCGCCGCCTCCCCGAACCGGTCGAGACGCGGATGCGCGAGCTGTTCGACGTGACGTTGAACGACGACGACCACCCCTTCGAGCCCGAGGAGATCGCGGCCGCACTCGCCACGGCCGACGCGCTGGTGCCCACCATCACCGACCGCATCGACACCCGCCTGCTCGGACAGGCCGGCCCGCAGCTGAAGCTGATCGCCAACTACGGCGCGGGGTTCGATCATATCGACGTCGCCACCGCGCTGCGTCGCGGCATTGTCGTCACCAACACGCCGGGCGTGCTGGCCGAGGACACCGCCGACATGGCGATGGCGCTGATCCTCGCGGTGCCGCGCCGCCTGCCGGAAGGCGCGCAGATCATGCAGGGTGGCGAGTGGCGCGGCTGGAGCCCCACCGCGCTGCTCGGCCACCGGATCGCCGGCAAGCGGCTCGGCATCCTCGGACTGGGGCGGATCGGGCGGGCCATCGCCACCCGCGCGGCCGCGTTCGGCCTCGACGTCCACTATCACGCCCGCCGCCGGGTCGACGCCGAACTCGAGGCGGAGCTGAAGGCGACGTACTGGGAGAGCCTCGACCAGATGCTCACCCGCGTCGATATCCTGTCGATCAACGTGCCGCACACCCCCTCGACGTTCCACCTGATCAACGCGCGCCGGCTGAAGCTGATGAAGCCCTCCGCCTACATCGTCAACACCGCGCGGGGCGAGGTGATCGACGAGAACGCGCTGACCCGGATGCTGCGCGCGGGCGAGCTCGGCGGCGCGGGCCTCGACGTCTACGAGCATGGGCACGACATCAACCCGCGGCTGCGCGAGCTTCCGAACGTGCTCTTGCTGCCGCACATGGGATCGGCCACGCTCGAGGGCCGGCTCGAGATGGGCGAGAAGGTGATCGTCAACCTCAAGACCTTCGCCGACGGCCACCGCCCCCCCGACCAGGTCGTCCCGGCGATGCTTTGAGGAGGTCGCGGCGTGCGCCGAGGGCTTCGGGTGGACCGGGGATGTCTGTGATAACGGTGTGTTATCGTGGCAAGCGTATGATATTTTTAATAATACTTGCGGAGAAATTTCTCTTCCGTTCCTGAGCACAGCGAACACGCTCTGGCGACGGTCAGCCCCCAGCCTGGGCTTCAGATATACAAATTTCCATCCGAAATGAACTGCATGTCTGACGCCAAGCGGCGCCGGCAGCGCGATGCGATCATGCGGCGCTTGCATCGGACAGATGATTCGATCTATATTGGTTGGTATAGGACTATTGCGGCGTATTTTTCTGCCGCAGCGTAATATCGTTGATCGAAATCTGACGGGATAGCAGAATGATGCAGAACACGCTTGCGCGTGCGCCGTCTGCCCTGCGGATCGTGGCGGAGTTGCCGCGCGACGCAGCGTTCGGCCGGGCATGCGCCCATCTGATGACAAGGGCGGCGTTCGCCCGCGCCCCGTTCGGGCATGTCGCGCGCAGCCTCGCGGGGCAGGTCAACCGCGGACATTACGCTTTCGCCGCCCGTGGCGACGCCGTCGTCGGCTTCGCCGGATGGGCGTTGACCAGCGAGGCGACCGCGGAGGCCTGGCTCGCCGGCGCGCGCGGCTTCGATGACGCCGACGCCGCGGACGGCGATTGCGTCGTGCTGAATTTCTGGCAGGCCGATGACGCGCAAGCCGGGCGCCTCCTCACCGCGCACATGACGAAGGCGCTGCCGCAGGCGCGGCTGCTCTTCGCCAAGCGCCACTACCCGGACGGCCGCGTCCGTCCGGTCCGATTGCGCCTGACGCAGCGGCGCTGACCTGCCGTCCGGCCGCCTTCGCCGCGCAGTCGCAGGACCAAGCCGACCGAACCGTGCCTGAGTTCAGGCTGACATCGATCCATTCGAAAGGAAACGCCATGACCATCGTAAACGCTTCAAACGCGACCGAGGCCGTCAACATCACCCTCGTCAGCAATCAGTTCGACTTCGCCGGCCGCGACGCGGGCGGCAACAACTCCGCGACCAGTTATTCGTGGCTCTCGACCGGGGGCGACGACATCCAGGTCACCGGCGTCGGCATCGATTCCGCCGGCAATCCGCCGGGTTTCGGCCTCGCGACCGCGATCGACATCGACCTGTCGAATGACGACTTCCTTGACCCGGACGTCGAGATCACCGGCATCACCCGGCCGGGTCTGTTCGGGCAGCTCAGCACCGCCCGGCTTTCGGTCATCACGGCGAGCGCGTTCGATTTCTTCGACGAGATCATGGCGCTCGACGACGAGATGACGGGCAGCGCCTTCGATGACACGTTCAAGGCGGGTGGCGGCGCCGATGTTCTCGAGATGGGCGGCGGCGACGACACGGCCTATGGCGACGACGGCGATGACGACCTGTTCGGCGAAGACGGCGACGACACGCTCTATGGCGGCGCCGGGGCCGACACGCTGTTCGGCGGCGACGGCGATGACGTGGTCAACGGCGGAACCGGCGCCGACGCCATGAACGGCGGCTTCGGCGGCGACGTATACGTCGTCGATTCGATCTTCGATTCTGCCTCCGAGGTGGCTGGCGGCGTCGACCGCGTCGATTCGAGCGTCACCCATACGCTCAGCGCCAATCTCGAAAACCTGACACTGACCGGCGCATCGAGCATCGACGGCTCGGGCAACTTTCGCGCCAACGTCATCAACGGCAACACCGGAAACAACGATCTCTTCGGCTTCGCAGGTAACGACACGATGAACGGGGGCGCCGGCGCCGACCTCCTTGACGGCGGAACCGGCGGCGACACGATGAGCGGCGGCGCCGGCAATGATATCTACATCGTCGACAGCGGCGCCGACTCGATCTTCGAAGCGGCGGTCGCCGGCATCGATCTGGTGCAGTCGAGCGTCTCGACTGCGCTCTCCGCCAACGTCGAGAACCTGCGGCTGGTCGGTGCGGGAGCGATAAGCGGAACCGGCAACGGACTGGGCAACATCATCACAGGCAACGGCGCGAGCAATGTGCTGCTGGGGCTCGGCGGGTCCGACACGCTCGTCGGCGGCGGCGGCGCCGACACGCTGGATGGCGGCGCCGGCCTGGACCTGCTGCGCGGCGGCGGCGGCGCCGACATCCTGGTCGGCGGCCCGGACGCAGACGTCTTCGACTTCGACGCGGTGTCGGACTCCGGTCCCGCCGCGGCGAGCCGCGACGTCATCAACGGCTTTGCCGGGGCGGGCGGGGCCGGGGGCGACGTGATCGACGTCTCGACGATCGACGCGAACGCTGTCGCCGGCGGCCTTCAGGCGTTCACCTGGCTCGGCGTCATCCAGAACCCGTTCCCGCCGTTCACCGCGCCGGGTTCGCTGTGGCTGCGCGGCGAGGCCGGCGAGACGATCGTCTACGGGAATGTCGATTTCGACATGGCGCCCGAAATCGCGATCCGCATCAACGACGGCGCGCTGACGCCGTTCGCCTACGCCCCGATCGACTTCGTCCTCTAGCCGCCTGGCGGCCGCGCGCCGGTCCGCGGGGGCCGGCGCGTCCCGATCCGGCGACGACGCCGCAGTTGACGCGACCCCGCACCGAGGGCATTAAGCCGCTCCGAGCATTCCGACCGGAGCCCGCACGTGCCCGAGCCTGCGTTCCCCCACCGGGTCTTTTCCGGCATCCAGCCGTCGGGCAACCTGACGCTGGGCAACTACCTTGGCGCACTCCGGCGTTTCGTCGAGATGCAGGACGCCGGCATCCCCGCGCTCTATTGCATGGTCGACCTGCATGCGATCACCGTCTGGCAGGACCCCGCCCGCCTGCGCGCCAACACGCGTGAACTGGCGGCGGCGTTCATGGCCTGCGGCCTCGATCCAGCACGCTCGATCCTGTTCAACCAGTCGCAGGTCGCGGCGCATGCCGAACTCGCGTGGATCTTCAACTGCGTGGCGCGGCTCGGCTGGCTGAACCGGATGACCCAGTTCAAGGACAAGGTGGGGAAGAACGCCGAGGCCGCGTCGATCGGACTCTACGCCTATCCTGCGCTGATGGCCGCCGACATCCTCGTCTACCGCGCGACGCACGTCCCCGTCGGCGAAGACCAGAAGCAGCATGTCGAGCTGACCCGCGACATCGCCGCCAAGTTCAACCATGACTTCGGCGTCGACTTCTTCCCGCTTCCCGAGCCGGTGATCGAAGGCGCCGCGACCCGCGTGATGAGCCTGCGCGACGGCACGAGGAAGATGTCGAAGTCCGATCCGTCTGACGCGAGCCGGATCAACCTGACCGACGACGCCGACGCCATCGCCGCGAAAATCCGCAAGGCCCGCACCGACCCCGACCCGCTGCCGGAGACGCTGGCCGAGCTTGCAAACCGTCCCGAAGCCCGCAACCTCGTCAACATCTACGCGGCGCTCGCCGGAATGGCGCCCGAAAAGGTCGTCGAGGATTTCGCCGGGCAGCCGTTCGCGGCGTTCAAGCCCGCCCTCGCCGATCTCGCCGTGGCCCATCTCGGACCGATCACGGCGCGGATGAACGCGTTCGCCGCCGATCCGGCCGAGATCGACCGCATCCTCGGCCTTGGTGCTGCGAAGGCCGCGCTCGTCGCCGACCCGGTCATCGCCGCCGCCAAGGAGATCGTCGGGTTCATCGGCAGCCGTAGCTGACACCGCCTGCGCGCTTCGGCGAGGCGGCCCGGGCGAACGCGACCCCGCGTTTCAGGGGACGACCGGCTCGAAACCGCGGAGAACCTCCGCCACGGCGCGCAATTCGCGCACGCTGAAGTTCTCGATCCGGACCACCCCGTCGCCCGGCCCGATCAGATCGAGCCCGACATAGGCAAAGAGCGCGCGGTCGTCCCAGACGATATCGACGCCCTCGCCCGCCGCGCGACCGATCACCGCGCGGACGTGCGTGACCGCCGCATGCGCGCCGATCCGCACCGTCGGGCCAGCCTCGGGCAAGCTCGCGGCCTCGGCGTCGCCGAAGGTCCCGGGCCGGGCCGCGATCCGCACCGCGGGCAGCGAACCGCGAAGCGCCTTGACGCGCACGCAGACCTCGATGCACGCGCCGACGCGCAGCGGCATCTCGCCCATGTAGCGCAGTCGCTGCAACGGCGCCGCCTTGCGCACCTCGAGGCAATCGCCGAAATCGGGATCGTCGCGGACGATCCGTCCGGCCTCGCCGGTCTCGTAGGTCGGGGAACCCGGCGTCCCGTCGCCGCGCGACCAGTCGCAAAGTCCGTCGGTGAACGGGGGCGGCGTCATATCGATGGCGGTGAGGGGGAGGTAGATCATGGCGGGGCGTTTCCCTGTGGACCACGGCGAAATCCTTCGCCCGTGATCCGGCAACGAACGACCCGCGAGCGCATGGAGCTTGCCAAACCTAGGTCACGAAAGTTAATCTTCGGTAAACCATCGCCGCTCGCCACGCGTCAGCCGCTGCGCGGTCGCAGCAGTCACGCGGTCAGGCCCCGGCGTCGCCCGCCCGACGGACCATGACGCCGTTGATCCGCCAACCGTCGTCGCCGGTGATCATGTCGTAGTCGAGCACGTAGAGCGCGCCGGACTGATCGATGACGAGCACGCTCTGCACCGTGCGTCCCTCGCGCGTCTCGAGACCCGAGAAGCGCACCTGGGCGGGCCGCCAGACCATCGGATAGCCGTTCTGGACCATCTCGCCGAACCGCTCGGAGCTGCCGAACATCCGCTTGATCAACGGCGACGCGAACGAGAACGCCGTCTCGAAGTCGTCGGCCTTGAGCGCCTCGATCTGGCGCGAGATGATCGATCTGATATCCTCGCCGCCGTCCTGCGCACGAACGGGGCCCAGCCCCAGCCCCATCAGCAGCACGCCCACGATCACGAAGCGCCGCATGAGCCCATCCTCCACTGTCGACGATCAACAGTTGGATCGGCGCGCGCCCGAGTCAAACCCTGCCTTGCGACTTGGCCGTCGGCGCGACGCCGTGCTATTACAACGCGCAGTCTGACCGAGGAAAGGCGCTTTGATGACCGATCAGCGAACACCGACTTGCCAGGTCTTTCGCGCCGGCGAGACCTATGCCGGAAAGCAGGGATTCGACTACCAGTCGGGGATTTCGGCGCAAACGGCGGGCGCGCGCGGCATCTGCATGCATCTGCTGACCATCCCGCCCGGCGCGCGCGCCAACGCGCATCTGCACGAGCGCCACGAGACGGCAATCTACGCCATAAGCGGCGTCAGCGAGATGCGCTACGGCGACCGGCTGCAGCACAAGATGACCGTCGCCGCCGGCGACATGCTCTACATTCCCGCCGGGATGCCGCATCTGCCGTATAATCCGTCGGATCAGCCCTGCACGGTCGTCATCGCCCGGACCGATCCCGACGAGCAGGAAAGCGTCGTCCTGCTGCCCGAGCTCGAGGCCCTCGTCGCGGGACCCGCGACCGCGTAGCTCCGCGTTCGAAACGGCGACCGCCGCGGGGGCGTCAGCCGCGCGCCGCGTCCACCGGCGCGAAGACGCCCTCGGGCCCAGGCGCCATCTCGAGGTGGCGCGCGTGAAACGCCAGCAGCGTCGTGCGGTGTCCGATCGAGACGATCGTCGTTCCCGGAAGCCGGGCGCGCAGCGTGGCGTAAACCTTTTCCTCCATCGGCTCGTCGAGCGCCGCAGTGGCCTCGTCGAGAAACAGCCAGTCGGGCCGGTCGAGCAACGCCCGGACGATCGCGACGCGCTGCTGTTCACCGCCCGACAGCGCCTGCGTCCAGATCGCGTCCTCGTCGAGACGCGACATCAGGTGATCGAGGCCGACCGCCTGCATCGCCTCGGCGATCTCGGCGTCGGAGTACGCGTCCGGGGCGCCGGGATAGGCGAGCGCGCTGCGCAGCGTTCCGAGCGGGATGTACGGGCGCTGCGGCAGCAGCATCACCGAGCGACGCTCGGGCGTGCCGACATGGCCCCGCCCGAACGGCCAGATCCCCGCGATGGCGCGGAACAGCGTCGACTTGCCCGATCCGGACGCGCCGGTGACGATGGCCGTCTCGCCGGCGTGCAGACGCAGCTTTGGCACCCGCGCGATCACGCGCCCGTCGGGCAGCGCCAGCGTCAGGTCGCGCAGCTCGACGTCGGACCCCGGCTGCGGCGCATGCGCGATCGGGCGCGCGCCGCCTGCCGGCATGCTCGCCTGCGCCAGCGCCGCGCGGAACCCGTTTATGCGGTTGACCGACGCCTTGTAGGCGGCAAGCGTCTCGTAGAGATCGAGAAAGATCGTGAACCCGCCCTGCACCCGGGCGAAGGCGCCCGCCGTCCGCTGCAGGCCGCCGAGCGAGCCCACTCCAGCGAAATATGCCGGCGCCACAAGCACATAGGGCAGCACGTCGGTCATCTGGCTGATCGAGAAGCTGAACACCCGCAGGTTTCGCGTCGTGCGAACGAGGCTCAGCGTCGCGTCGACCTGGCGGTCGTACTTGGCGTAGAGCGATCCGCGCTCGGCCGCCTTGCCGTCGAGCAGCGCCACCTGTTCGCTGTACTCGCGCATTCGCGCCATTCCGAAGCGGAAATCGGCCTCGGTGCGCTCCTTGTTGTAGTTCTTCCAGATCAGCGGCCGGCCGATCAGGTGCCCGACCACCGTCGCGAACACCGCATAGGCGAGGCAGACCCAGACGAGGAACCCCGGCACCCCCGTGATCCACACCATGAAGGCGCTGCCTTCGGTCACCGTGAACTGCGCCGACAGATCCCAGAGCACCTGCACGAAGGCCGCGAGGCTGAGCAACGTCGAGAACAGCGCGGTCGCGATCGAGAACGTGCTGGTGACGTAGGTGCGGATGTCCTCGGAGATGCGCTGGTCGGGGTTGTCGGCGATCTCGCCGAGGAACTGGATGCGGTAATGCCGGTCGTCCTCCAGCCAGTCCGAGACGAACTGCTTGGACATGAACCGCCGCCAGCGGATCAGCATGTATTGCCCGAGCAGGTATTCGATGATGGCGAACACCACCCATTGCCCGGCGAGAAACAGGAACGTGGTGATCAGGAGCCAGAACGCCGGCTGATCCATGTTCTGGAAGCTGTCAAACAGCGCGCCCTGCCAGGTGTTGAACAGGATCAGCAGATAGGTCTGGATGAAGTTGATCAGGATGATCCCGAGCAGGAACGCCCGCCCGATCGCGCCTTCGCTGAGCGGGATGGCCTCGAGCCGGGTGATCGCGCTCGGATCGCGGCTGGCGAAGAAGTTCTCCGACAGTCCGATGGTCTCCGCGATGATCGGCAGCCGCGCGATCGCGAGGACCACGACGGCGAAGATTGTGAAGGCCAGCGCGAGGAACGGCTTGGGCTGGAGCGTCTGCATCCAGCCCGGCGCCCAATCGGGCAGGCCGGTGGTCCCGAAGACGATGAACCCGACCGCGAACGACGCGAACGTCACGGCGTAGCCGACGTTGAACATCCGCAGAAACGTGTAGATCCGCGACGACAGCCATGTCGCCCCCGCCATCACCACGCCGGACGCAATGACGTAGAGCGGTACGGCCTCGGGGGTAGCGACGTGGACCGCCGCCATGCCCAGCGTCAGCACAGCGACGATAGCGCTCAGGATCAGCATGGGGGGATCACTCTCTCGATGTCGCGCGGAGGATGCGAGCGGGGGGCGCGACTAGTCAACGGGTCTTGATGCGCGGCGTGACGCCGGGGTCGATGTCAAGGGGTGAGCGCGGCGGTGATCCGCTTCGCGGCGTCTTCGGCGTTCGATCCGATGGTCGGGGATCAGCACGGCCTCCCCCCGCCGCAGTCGTCACGCCGCCGTCAGGCGCCCCTCGAGGCCCGCGTCGATCAGGGCCGCCGTCTCCGGCACGCCGTAGAGTGCGATGAACCCGCCGAACCGCGGTCCCTGCCCTGCCCCGAGCAGCACCTCGTAGAGCGCCGCGAACCAGGCCCGCAGCGGGTCGAAGCCGTGGGCCTTGCCGATCTCGAACACGAGGCCCTGCAACGCCTCGGCGTCCACCGGACCGTCCCAGCCCGCGAGGCGATCGCGCAGGTCGCGCAGCGCCGCCGCCTCGCGGTCATCGGGCGCGCGGTAGACCTTCGCCGGCTTCACGAAGTCGAGGTAATACCGCACCGCGTAGCCCGCGGCCGCATCCAGTCCGGGATGGGTCGCAGCACTCGCGCCCGGCGCATACTTGCGGATGAAGCCCCAGAGCACGGCCTTGTCGGAGGCCCCCGAGGCGCTCGCGAGATTGAGCAGCATCGAATAGGGAACCTCCATGTCGGACGCCGGCGCCGCGCCGCCATGGATATGCCAGACCGGGTTCGCCAGCCGGGCGACGGCGTCCTGCCCCGGCCAGGCCCGCAGATGCGCGTGGTATTCGTCCATCGCCTTCGGGATCACGTCGAAATGCAGCCGCTTGGCGGTCTTGGGCTTGGCGAACATGAACAGGCTCAGCGATTCGGGGCTGGCGTAGGTCAGCCAGTCCTCCATGCTCAGGCCGTTGCCTTTCGACTTCGAGATC
>JBBRUZ010000092.1:0-12406 GCA_038247355.1 Rhodobacterales bacterium | reverse complement strand
GTTTCGCCACGACAACCTCCATGATTACAGGTGTTGCGACGACCGGTTGAGTTCGCCCAGTTCACGTCCGCCGACTTCATTAAGATACTGAAAGACGCCGAGATCGCGATCAGCATGGACGGCAAGGGCACCTGGCGCGACAACCCTCGGGCCTTCCTTCGGACCGGTGGCAGTCATGCCCTCGATCATCGAGCGGTTTTGGCGGACCGTCACTGGGCGTTTCTGTCGCAAAAGGGTCATCCGCGCGTGACACGATCGACTCTTGGGCAAATTAACCATTTCGAAACCGATCCAACAGATCGGCCGTTCAAGAGGGGGAATCGATGTCCGAACCGATCCGCATTGCTACGTTCAACGCGTCGCTCAATCGTGCAACCGAAGGCGAACTGATCGCCGATCTGTCGACGCCGGACGATGCGCAGGCGCGCGCGATTGCGGAAATCGTCCAGAAGACGGACGCGGACGTCATCCTGATCAACGAATTCGACTACGATGCGGAGGGCGCTGCGGTCAATCTGTTCCGCGAGAATTATCTGGGCGTCGGGCAGAACGGTGCCGCGGCGATCGACTATCCTTACGTCTATTCGGCCGCGTCCAACACCGGGATCCTGAGCGGCTTCGACCTCAACGGCGACGGGGTGACGGCGACGGAAGTCGACCGGGGCGGCGCGGCTTACGCCGGCGACAGCTTCGGCTTCGGGCAGTTCCCGGGTCAGTACGGCTTCGTGATCTTCTCCAAGCATCCGATCGACGTCGAGAACGTCCGCAGCTTCCAGAATTTCCTGTGGAAGGACATGCCGGGCAATCTGCTGACCGAGGATCCGACCAACGACAAGCTGACGGATTTCTATTCGCCTGAAGAGGTCGCCGCGCTGCGGCTGTCTTCGAAGAACCATGTCGACGTGCCGGTGATGATCGACGGCGAGACGGTTCATGTGCTCGCCTCTCACCCCACGCCGCCGGTGTTCGACGGGCCTGAGGACTACAACGGCAAGCGCAATTCCGACGAGATCCGGTTCTGGGCGGATTACGTCGAAGGCACGGATTACATCTATGACGATGCAGGCGCCGTCGGCGGCCTCGCCACGGGCGCGCGCTTCGTGATCCTCGGCGACCAGAACGCCGACCCCTTCGACGGCGACAGCTTTCCGGGCGCGATCGACCAACTGCTTGACAATCCGCTGATCCAGGGCTCGGCGACGGACCCCGCGATCACGCCCGACGGCCCCGGCGGTGTGGAGCAGGCCGAGGTACAGGGCGGCGCCAATGAAGCCCATGTCGGCGATCCCGCTTTCGACACCGCCGACTTCGGCTTCAGCCCCGCCGATCCCACGACCGACGTGCCGCCGGGCAACGTGCGTGTCGACTACGTCCTGCCGTCCTCCGAGGGCCTCGTCTATCTCGACGGGGCGGTCTACTGGCCCGAAAGCGACGATCCCGACTTCGCGCTGACATCGTTTCCGACCTCGGATCATCGGCTCGTCTCGGTCGATCTCGCGCTGACCGATCAGGACCGCGTGACGGTCGCGCCGATTTCCGTGGGCAAGATCGTCGTTCCGCTCGATATCCTGCTCGTCAACGACGACGGTTTCGACGCGGAAGGGATCGCCATGATGCGCGACGCCCTGCTCGCGGACGGCCACGTCGTACGCGTCGTCGCTCCGCTGGAGCAGCAATCGGGCCAGGGCACGGCGATCGACGCCGACCGGATATTCCAGCAGGTCACGGTCACCGAATTTCGCCCCGGCGACTTCAGCGTGGACGGCACGCCGGTGACGACGACCATCGCGGCGCTCGACTTCCTGCTTGCCGACACGCCGCCCGAACTGGTGATATCGGGCATCAACGAGGGCCAGAACGTCGGCCAGGTCGCGACCTCTTCGGGTACCGTCTCCGCCGCAGTCACCGCGATCCTGCGCGGCACACCGGCGATCGCCGTCAGCGCCGGCCTCGATTTCGCCGAGGCCGCTGAGGGCTTCCCGTCGCTCGGCGCGACCTATGTGGCCTCGGCCGATCTGGTGGCGGCGCTGGTCGCCGATCTGTCGCTGCGCAAGGCGCAGGGCGCGCCGCTGATGCCGGAAGGGACCGGCCTCAACGTCAACATGCCGAGCGGCTGGGACGGCGAGACGCTTGCCTTTACTACGGTCAGCGGAAGCGACGGGCTCACATTCGGCTTCACCCAAGCCACGCCAGGCGAGGACGACCTCACCTACGACGTCGACTTTGTCGCGCCCTTCGGCGGTGAGGACAGCGAGGGGATCAACTTCGCGAACGGCGCCGCCACCATATCGGTCATCGACGGCGACTGGTCCGCCTCCGAGGCGATCCGCGCCGAGCTCGAGGCCCGGCTCGACGCCCTCAGCTTCGAGGCGCCGAGCGCAGCCGCGCGCGGGCTTGGGATCATGCTCGTCAACGACGACGGCTTCGATGCGCCCGGGCTGGTCGAGATGGCCGACGCGCTGCGGACCGCCGGCCACACGGTGCGCATCGTGGCGCCTCTGGTCCAGCAATCGGGCCAGGGCACCAACATCGACGCCGCGGCGATCGGCAGCGTGATCACCGTCACCGAATTCGCGCCGGGCGACGTCAGCGTCGACTCGACGCCCATCAACGTCACGCTCGCGGGTCTGACGGCGCTGCTCGAAGACGCGCCTGACCTCGTGATCTCCGGGATGAACGAAGGCGAAAACACTGGCGTCACGACGATCTCGTCGGGAACGGTTTCGGCGGCGGTCGCGGCGCTGAGCCAGGGCGTGCCCTCGATAGCGGTCTCCGCCGGCATCGACTTCGCCGAGGCCGAGGAGGGCTTTCCGTCGACCGAGATCGCTTATGGGATCGGCGGCGCCTTCACGGTGGACCTGATCGCCGACCTCATCGCCACCGCCGGCGCGGGCCCGCTGCTTCCCGAAGGCGTCGGGCTCAGCGTCAACATCCCCGTCGGCGAGATCGCGGGCGTCAGCGTCACCCGGCTCGACGAAGTCTCGGCGCTCGGGATCTCCTTTGGGGAGCTGCCCGGCGGCGGCTCGGGGCCGACCGTCGCGCCGGGCGCGCCGAACGGCGATCCGCTGTCGGAGGGCTCGCAGTTTCTCGAAGGCTTCATCACCGTCACGCCGATCGACGGCGACTACTCCGCCGACGCCGAGACGAACGCGGAAGTCGTGTCGCAGCTCGAGGCCGGGCCGGGTCTGACGGCGTTGCTCGACGGGACGGAAGGCGACGCTTTCCTAGGCTTCGTCGAGATCCCGTCCTTCACGCAAGTCGACGGTACGACGCTGGGCGGTCTGTCCGGCATCAGCTACGACCCGCTCACCGGGCTCTACCGCGCGGTTTCGGACGACCGGATCGGCGCGCGCTTCTACGAGCTTTCGATCGACCTCTCCGATGGACGCCTCGACGCCGGCGACGTCGACGTGCTCGAGGCTGTGACGCTGAACAGCGGCGGCGCGCCGCTCGATTTTCTCGCGCCCGATCTCGAAGGCATCGCGCTCGGCGGCGCCGATACGATCTATGTCTCCTCCGAACGCGACTTTCTCGGCGCCCCCTCTATCTACCGCGTCGGGCTCGACGGCGCGCTCCTGAGCGCGGTGGCCGTCGATCCGAAATTCCTGCCGAACGCGGCCGGGACCAATGGCGTGCGCAGCAACCTCGGCTTCGAGAGCCTGACCATCACGCCCGACCGGCGCACGCTCTACACCGCCACCGAGAGCGCGCTGATCCAGGACGGCGCGCCGGCGAGCCTCGCGCTCGGCTCGGCGGCGCGGATCATCCGCTATGATCTCGCGACCGGCCTGCCCGTTGCCGAATACGTCTACGAGGTGGACCCGATCGCCGCCGCCCCCGACCCCGAGGACGCTTTCGCCGACAGCGGGCTCGTGGAGCTGATCGCCGTCGATAACCAGGGCACGCTGCTCGCGCTCGAGCGGTCGTTCTCGACCGGCGGCGAGGGGCGCGGGTATTCGGGCAAGCTCTATCTGGTGCGCACCCAGGGTGCGACCGACGTCTCGGGCCACCCATCCATCCCCACCGGCGAGGACGACGGCGACCTCGCGATTAACGTGGACGCGGTCGTGCAGAAGGAGCTGCTGCTCGACTTCGACGACCTCGGCATCGCGCTCGACAACATCGAGGGCATGACGCTCGGGCCGATTCTCGAGGATGGCCGCCAGTCGTTGATCGTCGTGTCCGACGACAACTTCAGCGGCTTCGGCCCGCAGGCGACGCAGATCATCGCGCTCACCCTCGATCTCGGATCGGTGCCCACCATCACGCCGCTTCTCGAGACGCCCGACGACCTGCGCTACGCGAACGAGTTCGACACTGTCGAGGGCGCCGACCCGGACGATCCCGCCGTTTGGTTGAACCCCGACCAAGCGGGCGCAAGCGTCGTCATCACCGCGATGAAGGAAGGCGGCATGCGGGTCTTCGATCTGGACGGCGCGCTGATCCAGACAATCGAGCCGGAGGGCATCCGCTACAACAACGTCGACATCCTTTACGGCGTCGAGATCGGCGGACGCGCGATGGATCTCGCGGTCGCCTCCGACCGCGCCAACGACACTCTGGCGGTCTTCAGGATAGGCGTCGACGGCACACTGAGCGACGTGACAGCCGACGCCCTTCCCGAGACGATCTTCGGCGTCGACGACGGCGAGGCGACCGCTTACGGACTGGTCGCCTACAGGTCGCCGCTCGACGGCAAACCCTACGTCTTCGTGACCCAGGCGAGCGGGGCCGCGATCGCCCAACTCGAGCTCGTGGACGAGGGCGGGCGGGTCGGCTTCGTGAAGGTCCGCGAACTGGCGCTACCGGTTCCCGACGGCGCGGATCCGGCGGACTTCCAGTCCGAAGGCATCACCGTCGACCGCGAGACCGGCGTCGGCTACCTCACCGTCGAGGGCGAGCTCGGCCTGCTGTCCTTCGACGCCGAACCGACCGGCTCGGACGACTTCGACGTGGTCGCGCCGATCGACAGCGACTTCTTCGAGCCCGACCTCGAGGGCGTCGCCATCCACTACGGAACCGACAGCGAGGGCCTGATCTTGGTCTCCTCGCAGGGCGACAGCACATTCGCTGTTTTCGACCGGGAGACCGAAGACTATCTCGGCTCCTTCGCGATCCGCGGCGAGGGCGACGTCGACGGGATCGAGGAATCGGACGGGCTTGAGATCTTCTCGGGCGCGCTGCCCGGCTTCGAGAACGGCCTTCTCGTCACCCAGGACGGCTCGAACGAAGTTCAGGTCGTGTTCGGCGATCCCGAGGACGGCGAAATCCAGAACTTCAACGTCAACTTCAAGTACGCCGGCCTCGACGCGATCCTCAAGCTGTTCGGCGCGGCAGCCAACCCCGATTTCGACCCCCGCGTCGTGCCGATGATGCCGGCCGGCGTCGACGTCCGCATGCTCGCCCGCTTCGAGGGCGAGAGCGACCCGGAGAACGAGGACAGCCCGGTCGGCGCCTCGGAGGTCGTCGCCTTCGATGACGGCAAGCTCTACGTGACGAACGGCAATCTCGGTCGCATCGACGTCTTTGCGCTGGAATCCGGCGACCCTGCATGCGGCGAACCTGTCGACACGATCGACCTGACCGGAATTCCCGGTTTCGGCGGGGTGCAGTCGGTCGCCGTCGCCAACGGCCTGATCGCCGCAGCGATTCGCATCGAGGACCGCGAGGTGGCGTTGCCGCCGCTGCTGGGCGGCACGGCGGTGCTCGCCTCCAGGGGCGTTGTGGCCTTCTTTGACGCCGAGACGCTGGCGCCGGTGCGGACGGTGGAGGTCGGCAATCTGCCCGACCAGCTTGCCTTCTCCGCCGACGGCCGGACACTGCTCGTCGCCAATGAAGGCGAGTTCAACGGCGACGGCGAGCTGACCGAGAACCCCGCCGGATCGGTGACGGTCATCGACATCTGCGACGATTTTGCGACGATCGAGATCGGGTTCGAAGCGTTCGCGGGCTTCGAGCAGGCGGCGCGCGACGCCGGCATCCGCGTCGCGCCCGGACAGTCGCTGGCGCTCGATCTCGAGCCCGAGTACATCGCTATCTCCCCCGACGGCGCCACTGCCTATGTGACGCTGCAGGAGAACAACACGGTGGGGGTCATCGACCTCGCGTCGCGCACGATCATCGACCTGCTCCCCTTGGGCATCGTCGACCACAGCATCCCCGGCAACGCGATCGACCCCGACGACGAAGGCATCATCGACATCCGCAACTTCGAAAATCTCGTCGGCCTCAGGATGCCCGACGCGATCGCGGCGTTCGAGATTGACGGCGTCGGCTACTTCGCCACCGCCAACGAGGGCGACGGCCGTGGTGACGCCCCCGAGTTCGACGAGGCGCGGATCGAGGATCTCGAGCCCGGCGCAATCGACGCTTCGATCGACCTCACCGGCCTCGAGCGGCTGGCGATCTCGACGGTCGACGGCGACACGGACGGCGACGGCGACATCGACGTGCTGCACGCTTTCGGCGCGCGCTCCTTCACGATCTTCGGGACGGACGGCGAGGTCGTGTTCGAAAGCGGCTCCGACCTCGCCGAACTGATCGCGGAGGTGGCGCCCGAGCGCTTCCAGGACGACGAGGGGGGCCTGGACGAGAATCGTTCCGACGCAAAGGGCGTCGAGCCCGAGGCGATCGCGATCGGCGAGATCGACGGCGAGCATTTCGCCTTTGTCGGCCTCGAGCGGGACTCAGGGATCGCGGTCTTCAACATCAGCGCTCCCGCCGACGCGGTCCTCGTGGATTACATCGACGGCTTTGCGACCGGCGACCTTGGCCCGGAGGTCCTCCGGTTCGTCGCCGCCGCCGACAGCCCCACCGACGAGGCGCTGCTGCTCGCGGCCTACGAAGTGTCCGGAACGACGGTCGCCTATGAGCTGTCCCGCGGCTTTGCGTCTTCGGACGCGCTGGCGCTGATCTGATCCCCTGAAACGAAACAGACGGAATATCCAGAATGGCAAGAGTTTTTCCCGATCAGACCTCCACCGGTTCGAACCGCGACGGATGCAAGCCGGAGGAGGAGGTCTTTACCCTGGAGATCCTCCATGTCACCGATCAGGAGGCTGCGTCCCAGGCGGTGTTCGACGCGCCGCGGCTCTCTGCGGTGATGAACGCGCTCGAAGCGCAGGATCTCGGCGGCGACGGGATCACTGACAACACGATCCGCCTGTCGTCCGGCGATGCGATCCTGCCGGGGCTGTTCTTTCAGGCCTCCGCGGCGGTCTTCGGCGTCGAAGGCGTCGCCGACATGCTGATCCAGAACGAACTCGGATTTGACGCGATCGCCTTCGGCAATCACGAATTCGATCTCGGATCGGGCTTCGTCGCCGATCTCATCGACGGAACCTTCGACCTCGACGGCGATCCGACGACCAACGAGACGCCGCTCGCCTACAACGTCGCAGGCGTGCTGGCGTACCTCGGCACGAATTTCGCCTACCTCTCGAGCAACCTCGATTTCTCGACCGAGCCGGATCTCGCGCCCCTCGAGGTTGAGGGCGGCGGCACGCCGCGCGCGCGAACGGTGACCTCGTCCGTGGTGCTCGTGCAGGGCGGTGAACTGATCGGCCTCGTGGGCGCGACCACCCCCACCCTCGATTTCATCTCGAGCCCCGGCGCGCTCGGGGTCTTTCCGGAGATTTTCGACGGCGACCCGACGCCCGAGCAGCTCGACGCGCTGGCCGCGATCATCCAGGCTGAAGTCGACGCGCTGCTCGACGCCAATCCGACCATGAACAAGGTGATCCTGCAGGCCCATATGCAGCAGATCGCCATCGAGGAGGCGCTTGCGGCGCGTCTCGTCAACGTGGACGTCATCATCGCCGGCGGCTCCAACACGCGGCTCCTCGACGAGACCGACCGCCCGCGCGACGGCGACACCATCCAGGGCGACTATCCGATCGTCGTCGAGAACGCCGGCGGGACCGACACGCTCATCGTCAACACCGACGGCTCCTACAAATACGTTGGCCGGCTGGTGATCGACTTCGACAAGAAGGGCAACATCACCACCGACAGCTACGACGCAAAGGTTTCGGGCGCCTATGCGACGGACGCGCAGGGCGTGGCCGATCTCGGCGCCGAGGATCTGGTCGATGCGGAGGTGCAGGCGGTCGCCGACGCGATCGGCGCGCAAATCGCGCTGACGGAATCGAACGTCTTTGGCGTGACGACAGTCTATCTCAACGGCCTTCGCGGCGGGGTGCGCACCGGCGAAACGAACCTCGGCAACCTGACAGCCGACGCGAACCTCGCGGTCGCGCGTGACACGGATGCGGAGGTGGTTGTCTCGATCAAGAACGGCGGCGGCATCCGCAACGACATCGGCGAAGTGATCGTCCCCGCCGGCGGCAGCGAGCCTGAGTTCCTGTCCCCTGAAGAAGTGCTCGACGCGGACGGCAACGTCATCAAGCCCGCAGGCGGCATCAGCCAGAACGACATCGCGAACGCGCTCAGCTTCAACAACGACCTGTCGATCCTCAGCCTGACGACGGCCGAGCTCGCCGCGGTGCTGGAGCACGGCGTCGCCGCCTCGACCTACGACGCGGACGGCGGGATCAACGAAGAGGGCCGCTTTCCCCAGGTGGCTGGCGTCGAGTTCAGCTTCGACCCTGACCTGCCGGCAGGCGCCCGCATCCAGAACGCGGCGATCGTCGGCGAAGACGGCGCGATCATCGCCGACATCGTGCGCGACGGCGCGATCGTGGACAACGGCGCCACGACCTTCCGCGTCGTGACGCTCGGCTTCCTCGCCGACGGCGGCGACGGCTACCCCTTCCCTGCCGGCGCCGGCGTCGACCGCATCGATCTTGCGCAGGAGGGCGTCCAGACCGGAGTGGCGACGTTTGCCGATGACGGCACCGAGCAGGACGCGCTCGCAGAATACCTGGCCGCGAACTTCCTCGATACGCCTTACGACGTCGCAGACTCCGACTTCGACCTCGACACGCGCATCCAGAACCTGAATTTCCGCGCCGACTCGGTGTTCGAGAGCGACGGCGACGCGCAGGTCCTCATCAACGAGGTTCTCGGCAGCACCACGGGAGAGGACAGCGAGTATGTCGAGCTGATCGGCGATGCGGGCGCGTCGCTCGCGGGGCTAAGCATCGTCGTGGTCGAGAGCGACGCCGGCGCCTCGAACGGCGCGATCGACTTCCGGTTCGACTTCGCCGCCGACGCGACCTTGGGCGAGAACGGCTTCCTGCTGCTGGCGAACGCCACCGCCGAGGCCACCTATGGCGTGACCGCCGACATCGCGATCGCCGCGAATTCGATCGAGAACAGCGCCTACACCATCGCGCTCGTCGAGACCGCCACACTCGTGGGCGGCGTGGTCACGGGCGAAGAGGTGGTTCGCGACGTGGTCGGCGTCAGCGACGGCGGCGCGTCCGACGCCTTCGCCTTCGGCGCGCCGGTCGTTGGCCCGGACGGCTCCTTCCTGCCTGCAGGGGTGGGTCGGATCGCCGATGGCGTCGACACCGGTGCCGCCGCCGACTGGCGGATCCTGAACTTCAACAATGGCGCCCCCAACGATCCGACCCCCGGTTTTTCCGACGGAGACGGCGAGCCGGAGTTCGTCTTCATCAGCGAAATCCAGGGCTCGGGCGACGCCTCGCCGCTGACCGGCGAGCGGATCATCGCGCAGGGCGTCGTCACCCTCGTCAGCAACCAGCTGAACGGCTTCTTTCTGCAAGAGGAAGCGGCCGACGGCGACGGCGACGCCGCGACGTCGGAGGGCGTCTTCGTCTTCACCGGCGACGATCCGACCGTGGCCGTGGGGGACCTGCTCACCGTGACCGGCACGGTGGGCGAGTTCTTCGAGGCGACCCAGCTCAGCGACGCCGACTTCACCGTGGACGACACAGGGGTGGCGCTGCCTGACGCGGCCGAGATCGCGCTGCCCCTCGCGGACGGCTTCGACCCCGCGGCCTTCTTCGAGTCCGTCGAGGGCATGCGCGTGCGGGTCGTCGCGGGCGACGGCGAGCGGCTGACCGTCACCGACACCTTCACCAGTTTCGGCGAGGTCGGCGTCACCTCCGGCGCGCCGCTGATCCAGCCGACGCAAGTCTACCAGAGCTTCACGCCGGAAGCGGAGGCCCAGGCTGAAGCGAACGCCCGCGACATCTTGCTGTTCGAGAACGCCGAGGACGACAGCCTGTCGAGCGCGCCGCGCACCGGCGACGGCATCGTAGGCGACGCCATCGACGGGGTGATGCATTTCTCCTTCGACGAGTACAAGGTCGAGACCCAGGGCGCGGTCGCGTTCGACGCATCCGTCAATCCGAACCCGCGGCAGGCCACGCCCGACGACGTCGGCGGCAGCCTGAAGGTCGCGTCCTTCAACGTGTTGAACTATTTCACCACGCTCGGCTCGCGCGGCGCGGCCACGGAGGCGGAGCTCGAGATTCAGACGGCGAAGATCGTCGCCGCCATCGTCGCCATCGACGCCGACATCCTCGGCCTGATCGAGATCGAAAACGACCTCGGCGCGCCGGACGAGGCGACCGCGGCGCTGGTTGAAGCGGTGAATGCCGAGGTGGGCGCGGGGACCTACGATTATGTCGCGACCGGCGCGATCGGGACGGACGAGATCAAGCAGGCGCTGATCTACAAGTCCGCGACGGTCGCCCCCACCGGCGACTTCGCGGTGCTCGACGACGAGGCGTTCACCGCGCCCTACACCCCCGGCTTTCCCCAGAGCCGTCCGGCGCTCGCCCAGACCTTCACCGAACTCGCAACGGACGAGGCGCTGACGGTTTCGGTGAATCACTTCAAGTCCAAGGGCTCGACGACCGGCGCGATCGTCTATGGCGAGGCCGACGACAGCGATGTGGAGGGCTCGGCCGCGCTGACCCGGGTCGCCGCGGCGGAGGAACTCGCCGCATGGCTCGCCACCGATCCCACCGGCTCGGGCGACGCCGACCAGCTCACCATCGGCGACTTCAACGCCTATGCGGGCGAGCGCGCGATCCGGGCGCTGGAGGATGCGGGCCTGACCAACCTCGCGGCGCCCGCGGATGTCTCCTACCAGTTCAACGGCGTTGGCGGAACGCTCGACTACGCCTTCGCCAACGACAGCCTAGCGTCGCAGGTCACCGGCAGCACGATCTGGAACGTCAACAGCCCCGAGGCTTATTCGATCCAGTACGATGGCGCGGATTTCGCCGAATTCGGCGACCTCTCTGCCTTCGCCTCCTCCGACCACGACCCGGTGATCGTCGGCCTGGACCTCGACACCCCCGAACTGATCCTCGGCACGGCGCGGAGCGATCGACTTCGCGGCACCGAGGGCCGGGACATCATCGTCGCCGGCGGGGGAAGGAACGACGTCGTCCGCGGCCTCGGCGATGAGGACGTCTTTGTCTTCACGGACCGGGAAGGCAGGTTTGATCGCCTGCGGATCCGCGACTACGAGGCCGGCGAGGATCTGATCGACCTCGGCGGCGCGGAGATCGCCAGCGACCGCAACAAAGGCTGTTCTCTCCAAATCAAGCTCGAGGGCGAAGATGGAGACGTCATCCTGCTTCGCGGCGTGGACGACATCGCGGACGTTCAGTTCACGGACAGCGTCTTCGCCTTGGCATAAACCACGCCCGCAGGCTGTTCATCCGTCTGGGTCGCGTCAGAAAATCTTCCCTGGATGAAGATCGCGCCCCAGACCCCACTGAATGGCCAGCGCCGACCTGTTCATGCCACGTCGCATGTCCGTTGTCAGGCGACACGACAAACTGTCCCTCTGGCGACCAGAGGATCTGCAGCCCTCGTTGAGCTGAGATTGAGGTTTGGATGATAGTGCGAACCGCTGAGACGCAGCCGCGGCCGAAGGTCTGCGGAGGGACGATATGAAGGAGCCGGATGACGTTTCGGCCATGCTTCGCTCGAAAGACGCGGTGGCGTCCGATCCGGGCAGGACGTGCTGAGGGCGGTGGCGCTGGGCGCGAAAGGCGCCTACGAGCGGCCCATCCTCTCCGGTTTGGCGCGAACGGCAAAGCCGGTGTCACGCGGGCGCTCGATATCGTGCGCGGCGAGCTCCATGGCGCTCTGTGGCGAGCGCGACCTCCGTGAGATCGACGCCGATAGCCGGGATGGCTGGCGGGGTACTGTAACCTGATGTCTGGACTTTCGGCGGCGCGCGGGTGCGCGCGCCCCCGCCGGGTCATGCCCCGGCGGGGGCGATCCACTCTGGTATTCCATGGAGTTGCACCACCATGGAGACAGTCGAATGGACGGACGGAAGGATACGGCGATCGAGGCGGTTCTGGAACATCTGATCGAGCATGGCCCCGACGACATCGCCACGGTCTTTGGCCGGGCGTTCGAGCTGGCCATGCTGATCGAGGGCGTGCGGGTCCTGCGCGCGGGAGCCTTTGTGCGAACGGTGGACCGGCGGGGCTACGCCAACGGCTACAAG
>JBBRUZ010000091.1:0-12506 GCA_038247355.1 Rhodobacterales bacterium | reverse complement strand
TTGCAGTGAACGCCTACTTGCCCTTGCGGGGCTTGGCGCCGACTTCCTCGATCTCGACGTCGGTCTTGCGGACCGTTTCGCGCACGGTCTCCTCCCGGTCCTCGATACCCTTCTCGATGGCGACTTCCCCAACGACCCGGGCTTCCTTGCTGACCTTCGCCTCTTCCGTGGTGCCGATGACTTCGACGGTCTTTCCCTCGAAGGCCGCCTCGACCTCCTCGGCGGTCAGTTCCCGGTCAGCAGACCGCTGCTCAGCGCTCACGCTCTCCTCACGCAGCGTCACGGTCTCCTCGACCGCCAACTCCTCGACGCTGGAGGTCACACGGACGCCGCCGGTTGCGAACTTGGCCTTGCCGACCACGAGCTGCTCCTCGACGATCGGCACGCTCGCTGCGGCGTTGTGCTCGGTCGCCTTGTCCTGCACCGCCTCGAAGCGGTCCATGATCGACGCGGCCTGCTCGGCCTTGTCTTCGGACACCAGTGCGGCAAGCAGAGTCTTGCCTTGCTCCGCGGCATCGGCAAGCCCGCGGGCCTCATCCTCGTCGAAGCCTCGGTCGACGAGCTCGGCCACAACGGCGTCGACGCCACCCTGCAGGATCTTGATGTCACCTTCCCGGAAGCCCTCGTCGCGGAGAGCCTTCATCGCCTTTCCGGCGATGTCCTTGTCGTCGAAGGTGCTGACGATCATTGTGTCGGTTGTCATTGTTGTATCTCCATCTGTGATTGGTTATGGGGTTCAAGGCCCGGAGCGGAGGACCGGGCTGACGTGCCCCTCAGCGGGAACCGTCTTCGTTTCGGGCAGGCTGGAGGCGCTCCACGACTGCCTCCTCCCGGCGCAGCGTGACGTGCTGCGGCTCGTGGCGAACGGATCGCCGCTTGGTGATCCGAATTTCCTCGGTAGCGCGCAGCCGTTTCTCGACGACCACCACTTCCTCGACGAGTGTCACGATGGTGACGTCGCCTTCGTGTCGGACCGGGACCGGAGCGTCGACCCAGCGGTCGAGCGGCGTCCGCGCCACCTCGATGTCCTCGGTCGCAAGAGGCACGTCGACGATCTCTTGGGCTTCAAGCACCACAGTCCGGACGCGCACGCCCTCGGTGGGCTTCTTGCGCTTGCGAACGACAACCTGCTCTTCGACCACAGGAATGATCTTGCGGTCGTGCGGGGAACTTTCTGTCACGTGTGACACTCCGATAAGCTTGGCGGCTGGAACGCGGCTTTGCGTCAACGCCGGGAGAACGTCGGGATCGCTGTCATCCCGCGGGCGAGGAACTCGCCGTAGCGCGCGTTGAACTGGCTGATCCGCACGAAGCTGCTGGCCATAAGCTTGGTCTGAGCCTGGGCGACATCCGTCCAGTTTACGGCCCGAGCGAAGGCGCTGAGGGTGTCCACGCTCTGGCGGGTCTGCTCCCCCAGGAGCTCCGCGAAGGCTCGGCCAAATTCGGGCGATTCCTTTGCCATTGTTCGCGTCGTCGTCTCGTAAAGGCCTTGAGATGCGTCGATGTTGCTTTGGGCGACCTCCATGGTCTCGCGGGCGACGTCGGAGCTCGCCTTTGCAGTCGCAGTCGCGACCCGTGTCAGCTGCTCGTCGTTGCGTTCATCAACGCCTTTGTCCTGTTCGTGCTCGCGTTTGACTTGTGCGATCTTGGTCATTTGATATCCTCGGATTCCGGTGGTTACGAACTTGAGTTAAGCTAAGATTCTGCGGCGCAAAAACTACTTTTACTTCGCATTTCAACCGTATAGACACCAGATAAACTACAATTAGGTGCAGCATCCAGCTCTCGACGAGACTTAATGGGATAGTTAATGAGTTCAAGAGGCAAAGTTAGATTTATGCTGCGTCGCACATTATTTTTGATTTATCACGCGTTATTCAAAAAACGAGGAACGAAAATTGTCCGATTGCATTGCATCGGGTTGGACTGCGCGAGCAGCCGTCGCCGCGAAATGTCCCTCTGCCATCATTCGGTAGCCTCGCCATGATCAGCGCATCCCGACGGGCGGCTCGCAAATAGACGACGCCAGAGCCGCCGATCCCCTCGGCAAGTGGCTCGCGCCGATAGGGCGACGAGAGAAACGCTGCAGGTTTAGGGATATAAAACAATAGCTTAACGGAATAACAGTCGGATATCAGTCCAGATCGAACCGCTGGCCTTTTGCTACCGATCCGACTAATCTGATAGCAGAACTACCCGGATCGGGGCCAACCCCGGCCGGTCGAGCAGGCGAAAGCATGGGAAAGGGCAGTTCCCGATGACCGACATGGTGTTCGGCGCAGCCCCGGCGCGACCGGGCGAGCCGATCCTTCCCCATTGGTGGCGCACCATCGACCGATGGTCGCTCGCAGCCATCTTCGCGCTCTTTCTCGCCGGGATGCTGCTCGGGCTCGCGGCCTCGCCGCCGCTCGCGGTCAGGAACGGTCTCGACCCCTTCCACTACGTCACCCGTCAGGCCGCCTTCGGCGCGCTCGCCCTCACTGCGATGCTCATCGTCTCGATGCTCCCCCCCGCCACGCTGCGCCGCCTCGCCGTCCTCGCCTTCCTCGCCTCCTTCGTCGCCACCGCGCTCCTGCCCGTCTTCGGGACCGACTTCGGCAAGGGCGCGGTCCGCTGGTATTCGCTCGGCTTCGTCTCGCTGCAACCGTCGGAGTTCCTCAAACCCACGTTCGCGATCTTCGCCGGCTGGCTGATGGCCGCAAGCTACGACGTCGGCGGCCCACCCGGCAAGACGCTCTCCTTCGTCGTCGCCGTCATCCTCACCGTCATGCTCGCGCTCCAGCCGGACTTCGGCCAGGCCGGCCTCGTCATCGCGACATGGGGCCTGATGTACTTCGCCGCCGGCGCCCCTGTCCTGCTGCTCGGCGGCGTCGGCGGCGGCGTCATCGCCGCCGGCTGGTTCGCCTACCAGAACTCCGAGCACGTCGCCCGCCGCATCGATGGCTTCCTCGCCTCCGAGATCGACCCCCGCACGCAGATCGGCTACGCCACCAACGCCATCCAGGAGGGGGGCTTTCTCGGGGTGGGCATCGGCAACGGCTCGGTCAAGTGGATCCTCCCCGACGCCCACACCGATTTCATCATCGCCGTCGCCGCGGAGGAATTCGGCCTGATCCTCTGCGTCGCCATCATGGCGCTTTACGCCACCATCGTCGTCCGCGCGCTGCTGCGCCTCGTCGGCGAGCGAGACCCGTTCATCCGCCTCGCCGGAACCGGCCTCGCCGTGCTGCTCGGCATGCAGTCGATGATCAACATCGGCGTCGCCGTCCGCCTGCTGCCCGCCAAGGGCATGACCCTGCCGCTGATCTCCTATGGCGGCTCGTCGCTGATCGCCGCCGGTCTCGGCCTGGGCGTATTGCTCGCCCTGACCCGAAAGCGACCGCAAAACGACACCGACGATATCCTCGGGAGCCGCTGAGTGCCGGCCCCGCTCCTCGTCATCGCCGCGGGCGGCACCGGCGGCCACATGTTCCCCGCCCAGGCGCTCGCCGAGGAGATGCTCGCCCGCGGCTGGCGCGTGCGCCTCGCCACCGACGCCCGCGGCGCCCGATACGCCGCAGGTTTCCCCCCCGCCGTCATCCGCCAGATCACATCCGCGGCGACTTTCGCGCAAGGCGGCCTTCTCGCGCGCCTCGCCGCGCCCTTCGCCATCGCGTGGGGATCGCTGGCCGCCCTTCTCGCCATGCGTCGCGATCCCCCCGCGTGCGTCGCGGGCTTTGGCGGCTATCCCGCGCTCCCCGCGATGATCGCGGCCCGCGCCCTGAAACGCCCCAGCCTGATCCATGAACAGAACGGCGTCCTCGGTCGCGTCAACCGCGCGTTCGCGACCCGGGTCGACGCGGTCGCCTGCGGCGTCTGGCCGACCACTCTGCCCGAAGCCGCCCGCGCTCACCACATCGGCAACCCGGTGCGCGAAGCCGTCCTCGCCCGCGCCGACGCCACCTACATCCCGCCCGGACCGCACCCCGTCGCGCTGCTCGTGATCGGCGGCAGCCAGGGGGCCGGCCTCTTCGCCCGGATCGTCCCCCTAGCGCTGGCGCTGCTGCCGCCCGAGACGCGCGCCCGGCTCCGCCTCGCCCAACAGGTTCGCCCCGAAGACATAGCTCGCGCGCAGGACGCCTTCGCCGAGCTCGGCGTCGCGGCCGAACTGCGCGGCTTTTTCGACGACGTTCCCGACCGGCTGGCCGAGGCGACGCTGGTGATCAGCCGGGCGGGCGCGGGCTCGATCGCCGACATCACCGTGATCGGCCGCCCGGCGATCCTGATCCCCTACGCCGCCGCCACCGACGACCACCAGGCCGCCAACGCCGCGGCGCTGGTCGCCTCTGGCGGCGCCTTCATGATCCGCGAGGCCGACTTGACGCCCGACGGGCTCGCGCGACACATCGCGGCAATCCTGTCGGACCCGGAGGGCGCGCGAGCGATGGCGGCGGCGAGCCGGGCGCAGGGCCGCCCCGATGCGACACTGCAACTGGCGGAGCTGGTCGAACGGCTCGCCCAAAAAGGACGAGCGGAATGAACGGACAGACGCGCCTGCCCCACGACATCGGGGCGATCCATTTCACCGGCATCGGCGGCATCGGCATGTCCGGCATCGCCGAAGTTCTGCTGAACCACGGCTTCACCGTGCAGGGCTCCGACGCGAAGGCCTCGCCGATCACTGACCGGCTGGCCGCGAAGGGCGCGAAGGTCTTCATCGGCCAGGCCGCCGCGAACCTCGACGGCGCGACCGTCGTGGTGATCTCGACCGCGATCAAGCCGGGCAACCCCGAGCTCGACGCCGCCCGCGCCCGGAACCTGCCTGTGGTGCGGCGCGCCGAGATGCTGGCCGAACTGATGCGGCTGAAGTCGAACGTCGCGGTGGCGGGGACGCATGGCAAGACGACGACGACGTCGATGGTCGCCTGCCTTCTCGACGGCGGCGGCATGGACCCGACGGTGATCAACGGCGGCGTGATCCGCGCCTACGGCTCGAACGCGCGGATCGGGACCGGCGACTGGATGGTGGTCGAGGCCGACGAGAGCGACGGCTCGTTCAACCGCCTGCCTGCGACCATCGCCATCGTCACCAACATTGACCCGGAGCATCTCGACCACTGGGGCGATTTCGAGGCGGTCAAGGCGGCGTTCGACGCGTTCGTCTCCAACATCCCGTTCTACGGCCTCGTGGTCGCATGCATCGACCACCCGGAGGTCCAGGCGCTGGTCGGCCGCATCACCGACCGCCGCGTCGCCACCTACGGCTTCAACCCGCAGGCCGACGTCCAGGCCCGCAACCTCGCGTTCGAGAACGGGTCGGCGCGGTTCGACGTCAGTCTGAACGCCGAGGGGCAGGTCATCGACGGGATGATCCTGCCGATGACCGGCGATCACAACGTCTCGAACGCGCTCGCGGCGATCGCGGTGGCGCGGCACCTCGGGATCTCGAAGGACGCGATCCGGCAGGCGCTGGCGGGGTTCGAGGGGGTCAACCGGCGGTTCACCCGCGTGGGCGAGTGGAACGGCGTGACGATCATCGACGACTACGGTCATCACCCGGTCGAGATCGCCGCGGTGCTGCGCGCGGCCCGCCAGGCGACGAAGGGTCGGGTCATCGCGGTCCACCAGCCCCACCGCTACACCCGGCTGCGGGATCTGTTCACCGCGTTCTGCGCCGCGTTCAACGACGCCGATACGGTGGCGATCGCGGATGTCTACTCCGCTGGCGAGGCGCCGATCGAGGGGGTCAGCCGGGACACGCTGGTGGGGGGCCTGATCGCCCACGGCCACCGGCGGGCGCTTGCGCTGGCTGGCGAGGAGGCGCTGGCGGACTTCGTGCGCGCCGAGTGCCGGCCGGGGGACATGCTGGTCTGTCTGGGGGCCGGGACGATCACCGCCTGGGCCAACGCCTTGCCCGAGCGGCTGGGGCAGGAAAACGGGGCGAAGCAGGCGGTGGAGGCGTGATAACACAGTGTTATCTCGCTATATCATTGATATTTATTGATAATCCTGCAGAGTTTCTTGCGCCTGGGAGGCTTTTCGCCGCGTAGTGCGCCGTTGCCAGGCGAAGCGAATGCGGCGATGTTCGTGCGAGGCGACGGAGGGGCACATGAAGGCCGAGGATGTAGGCGACAGGGATAGCCTTGCGGCGTGGCTCGACGCGCTGCCCAGAAATACGGATGCACAGCGGGACGCAGCGCATCGCTTCGAGATCATTCTCGCTCATCGGGCGGCCATGCGTGTTTTGCCGCGTGTGCGGACAGGTCAGCCCCGGCAGTCGCGAGGCCAAAGCCTCCTACCTATTCTAATTCTTCATCGGAATTTGATTTCAGGCGTTGCGAGTGTGTGTCCAAGCCCTGAAATAAGATCGGCGGCCAGCGCCGCCAATAATGCCAAGAGATGGCCCTCCTTCGACCCCGACCCGGTCTCCTCCGGCGCCGTTTTCGTGGCCGCGGGCGGAGACGATACCGCTGAAGCAGCGGCCTCCATCTCCGCTGCGATCACCGGTTGGAAAGCGGTGCAAGACGATTGCGTTGCCCTGGATTCTGGGCGTTCGCTGGAAAGAATGCCGCTCTGGAGCGGCCCGAACCCGCTTCAAGGCGACTGGGAACGGATGCGGGACGCCCTTGAAGCGGGCGGGCAGGGTTGGGGTTTCTGGATCGACTGGTACGAAAAGGCGCTGGCGGGCGCACCGCAGGACTGGGCGGGACTGCTGACCGAGATCGCGCTGCTCCCGGCGGAGGATTGGGACAAGGGCGCGGACCATGTGAACGCGCTGATCGCGGGGTTGCAACTCAAGCATGCGGTGAAGAACACGCCCAATGCGGAGGTCGTGTCCTTCAACGCGTCCACAGGAAAACTGCGGGTCGATCCCATCAGCGAGATGCCGCGCGACCATCTGGCCGAGGCGGTGGAGAAGCTGGAAGGTGTCCTGGGCCTGTTCGAATTCGAGCAAGACCGTGGCAACCAGTTCAGGCCAATCGAGGCGGAATGGGAGATCATCGCGCAGGCGGTGGAGCGGTACGCCGGAGGACGCGCATGCTTCACTCGGCTTGCGTGCGCGTCCTCCGGCGCATGGACGTGAAGATCGCGAATTTCGAGTGTCCCGGTCTCGAGCAGGACGCCGACATCGCCGATTTCTACGGGATCGTCCAGTCGGTGTCGGTCGATCTGCTGGAACGCGATCCGCTGGTGAAGGAGGCGGTCAGCCATCTTGCGAGCGCGCGACTGCGCGACCTCGATCCGGCGCAGGCGGAGTTGATCGTGCGGGCGGCGGACGAGGTGGCGGCGGCTTCCGAAGGCGTGCTGGCGGCGGAATTGCCCAAAGACGTGCGGCTTGCGGCGGACCCGGCGGCGCCGCGCGCGGAACGCAATGAGGCGCTCTATGTCACGGTGAGCCGACTGCTTCGAGTATGGGCGGTCATTGAACGTGCGATGAAGGCTGCAGCGGGTGTTTCTACAAACCTAAGGACGGTCGCGGGCGACCTAACATTTCTTTATATTTTACTGCAGCAAGCGATCAACTTCATCCTACGGTTGTTCTGACATGTCCATGTCGGCGCTCGCACTCCCTCCCGTCCGGGGCCAACTCACCCCCGACCGCTCGATGGCGGATCTCACCTGGCTGCGGGTTGGCGGGCCGGCGGACTGGTTGTTCCAGCCGGCGGACGAGGAGGATCTTGCCGGGTTCCTGCGTGCGCTGCCGCGTGAAATCCCTGTGTTCCCGATGGGCGTCGGGTCGAACCTGATCGTGCGGGACGCTGGCGTCGCTGGGGTGGTGGTCCGGCTGGGCCGGGGGTTCAACGGGGTCCGGATCGACGGGGAGCGCGTGATCGCCGGGGCCGCCGCGCTCGATGGCCGCGTGGCGCGGCGGGCGGGGAAGGCGGGGCTTGATCTGGCGTTTCTGCGGACCATTCCGGGGTCGATGGGCGGGGCGGCGCGGATGAACGCCGGGTGTTATGGCGCCTATGTGGCGGATGTCTTCGTCGAGGCGCGGGGGGTGACGCGGGGCGGGGAGGCGGTGACGCTGGCGCATCGCGACATGGGCTTTGGCTATCGCGCAACGAGCCTGCCGCCAGATCTCGTCATCACCGAGGTGACGCTGCGCGGGCCGCGCGCCGCGCCGGCGGCGCTGGAGGCGAAGATGGCGGACCAGGTGGCGCTGCGCGACGCGAGCCAGCCGACGAAGGCGCGCTCCGCCGGGTCGACGTTTCGCAATCCGGCGGGGTTCTCGTCCACCGGGCGGCCGGACGATACGCACGCGTTGAAGGCGTGGAAGCTGATCGAGGACGCGGGGATGCGCGGTGCGACCTGCGGAGGCGCGCAGATGTCGCCGCAGCACGCGAATTTCCTGGTCAACGCCGGGGGCGCCACGGCGGCGGATCTGGAGGATCTGGGCGAGCGCGTGCGAACGCGGGTCCGCGAGGAGTCCGGGATCACGCTCGAATGGGAAATCCTTCGCGTCGGTCGGCGCTGAGGCCGCAGCTGCGCCGAAAGAGCGCGGCGAAGGCGAGCATCGCGCTTCCGAGCAGTACGAGCCCGCCGATCGCCAGCGGTTGTCCGGCGTCGTCGTAACCCCGCACTAGAACGCGCTTAATTACATATCCTGCCCGCCGCGCCCCCGCGTCGTCAAGCGCCTCGGGGCCCGCAGGGGCGAGGACTTCGATGGCGAGGGACGGGGTGCGGCGGGACTGTGCAGAGCGCTGAAAAAAAGCTTTTCATATACAGTGTCGTAGAGCTAAGCTGCCAAATGAGTTGAACGGGCCGACCGGCCCGGCGACTCATCCCCGACAAGGCCGCAAAGGCCGGGGCAAGAAAAGATCGAGGCGGGCATGTCGAGCAGGACAAGCGCCCGTATCGCGGTGTTGAAGGGCGGCCGTTCGGCCGAGCGCGAAGTCTCGCTCGTGTCGGCCCGCGAATGCTCAGCCGCGTTGCGGACCGAAGGCTATGACGTCGTGGAGATCGACGCCGGCGCGGACCTGGCGCAGGCGCTGGTCGCGGCTGCGCCCGACGTGGCGTTCAACGCGCTGCACGGGCGCTGGGGCGAGGACGGTTGCGTCCAGGGCCTGCTCGAATGGCTGGCGATCCCGTACACCCATTCCGGAGTGCTGGCCTCGGCGCTGGCGATGGACAAGGTGCGGGCGAAGCAGGTGTTCGCGGCGGCCGGACTGCCGGTCGCCCACGGCATGATCGCCGATCGGGACGCGGTGCGCGCCGCGCATCCGATGGCGCCGCCCTATGTGATCAAGCCGGTGAACGAGGGCTCGTCGGTCGGCGTCTATCTGGTGCACGAGGACGCGAACGGGCCGCCGCATCTGTCCGAGGACATGCCCGCGCGGGTGCTGGTCGAGGAATTCATTCCCGGCCGCGAGCTGACGACGACGGTGATGGGCGATCGCGCGCTTGCGGTGACCGACATCATCGCCGAGGGCTGGTACGATTATCACGCGAAGTATTCGCCCGGCGGATCGCGGCATGTCGTCCCCGCCGAGCTTCCGGCCGAGATCACGCGGGCCTGCCTCGACTATGCGCGCCGCGCCCATGACGCGCTCGGCTGCCGAGGCGTCAGCCGGTCGGACTTTCGCTGGGACGAGAGCCGCGGCGTAAAGGGGCTTATCATCCTCGAGACCAACACCCAGCCCGGGATGACGCCGACGTCGCTTGCGCCCGAACAGGCGGCGCTCTGCGGCATGTCCTTTGGCGCGCTGGTCCGCTGGATGGTGGAGGACGCGTCATGCTCCCGGTAGCGCGACAAGGCCCGGCCCGCCGCGACCCGGCGCCGTCGCGGCTGCGCTATCGGCTGACGCGGCTGTGGCTGCGGCCCTGGTTCCGGCGGGTGACGCATTTCGGCGTGCCGCTGGTCGCGGTCACGCTGGCGGTCTGGACGCTCGCCGCGGAGTTCGATCTCCGGGCGCGGGCGGTCCGGGCGGTTACCGATCTGCGCGAAGCGGTGATCGACCGGCCGCAGTTCCTGATCACCGAGATCGCCATCCCCGACGTCAGCGCCGATCTGGCCGAGGCGATCCGCGAGGCGTCGTTTGTGACGCTGCCGGTCAATTCGCTGGAAGTCGACGTGGCGGCGGTGCGGGCCCGCGTCGAGGCGCTGGCGGCGGTCGAGCGCGCCCGGGTCCGGGCGGTCGCCGGCGGCGTGCTCGAGATCCGGGCGATCGAGCGCATCCCGGTGGTGATCTGGCGCTCGGCCGAGGGGTTGCAACTGCTCGACCAGAGCGGCGTGCGCGTGGCCGAGGTGGACAGCCGCCTGCGCAGGCGCGATCTGCCGCTGATCCTCGGGATGGGCGCCGACGCGCATGTGCCCGAGGCGCTGGCGCTGCTCGACGACGCCGGGCCGATCGCGGCGCGCATCCGGGGCCTCGTCCGCGTCGGGATGCGCCGGTGGGACATCGTGCTCGACCGCGACCAGACGATCCGGTTGCCGGAGGCCGAGCCGCTGGCCGCGGTGCGGCGGATCATGGCGCTGGAGGCGGCGGAGGAACTTCTCGCCCGCGACCTCAGCATCGTCGATCTGCGCGACCCGGCGCGCCCGATGCTGCGGCTGACCGGGCATGCGCAGGCCGAGCTGATCCGGCTGAAGGCGATGATGATGGGAGAGGACGCATGAGCCGCGCGCTTTACGAGGTGCAACGCGCGATGCGGGCGCGGCGCGAGACGGCGCTGAAGCGCGGCGTGATCGCAGTGCTCGACATCGGCACCTCGAAGGTCTCGTGCCTCGTGCTCCAGTTCGTTCCCGCCGACGACAACGACGGTCCGGAGACGCGGCCGACGCTGACCCAGGGCGCGTTTCGCGTCATCGGCGCGTCGAACACCCGGTCGCGCGGGGTGGCGTTCGGCGAGATCGCCGCGATGGAGGAGTGCGAGCGTGCGATCCGCACCGCGGTCCAGGCGGCGCAGCGGATGGCGGCGCTGCGTGTCGACCACGTCATCGTCGGTTTCGCGGGCGGGCGTCCACGGTCCTACGGCGTCACCGGCGAGACCGAGGTGTTGAACGGCGCGGTCGCCGAGCGCGACATCGGGCATGTGCTCGCGGCCTGCGACATCCCCGACTACGGCCAGGACCGCGAGGCGCTGCACGCGCTGCCGGTGAACTTCTGCCTCGACGACCGGTCGGGCCTCACCGATCCGCGCGGCCAGATCGGCAAGGTTCTCGCGGTGGACATGCACCTGCTGACCATCGCCGCGCCGCCGCTGCGCAACGTGCTCCACTGCATCCGGCGCTGCGACCTCGAACTCGCCGGCGTCGTCGTCTCGCCCTACGCCTCGGGCCTCGCGAGCCTCGTCGAGGACGAACAGGAGCTCGGGGCCGCCTGCATCGACATCGGTGGCGGCGTCACCGGCATCTCGATGTTCGTGCGACGGCAGATGATCTATGCCGACACGGTGCGGATGGGCGGCGGCCATGTGACCTCGGACATCTGCCAGGGCCTTCAGGTGTCGATGCAGGACGCCGAGCGACTGAAGACCATGCACGGCGGCCTGATCGCCACCGGGCTCGACGACCGCGAAATGCTCGAACTGCCGTCGATCCTCGGCGACCGCGACGATGACCGCCGCCAGATCAGCCGCGCCGAACTGATCGGCGTCATGCGCCCGCGCGTCGAGGAAATCCTCGAGGAGGTGCGGGCCCGGCTCGACGCGGCGGGGTTCGAATATCTTCCCTCGCAGCGCATCGTGCTGACCGGCGGCAGCGCCCAGATATCGGGGCTGGAGCTCGTCGCGGGCCATATCCTCGGTCGGCAGTGCCGCGTCGGCACGCCGCTGCGCGTTCAGGGCTTGCCGCAATCGGCGACCGGATCGGCGTTTTCAACCGCGGTCGGGCTCGCGATGCATGTCTCCCATCCCCAGGACGAATGCTGGGATTTCGAGATGCCGGCCGACCGGCACGGCGCGCGGAGAGTCTCGCGGGCGCTGCGCTGGTTCAAGGAGAACTGGTAAATCGTGGCGGACCGGACACATACCCGCGTATCTTGTGATCCTCCACAAGATATTGCGATTGACACTTGGAATCTGCGTGACGGTAGCGACACATTCCGTTACCGTCACGTGATGAAGAGCAGTGAGCGCCCGCGCGGCCCGCGCAGCGTCAGAGGCAGGGGCAAACAGGACAGGCGGATGACATCATGGCACTGAAACTCAGCATACCGGTAACCCACGACCTCAGCCCGCGGATCACCGTCATCGGTGTGGGCGGCGCCGGGGGCAACGCGGTCAACAACATGATCGACAAGAGCCTCGAGGGCTGCGAGTTCGTCGTGGCGAATACCGACGCCCAGGCGCTCCAGCAGAGCCAGGCCATCAACAAGCTCCAGCTCGGCGCCCGCGTGACCGAAGGCCTCGGCGCCGGCGCCCGGCCCGAGGTCGGCGCAGCGGCGGCCGAGGAAAGCATCGAGGACATCGTCGAGCGTCTTTCGGGCTGCCATATGTGCTTCATCACCGCGGGCATGGGCGGCGGCACCGGCACCGGGGCGGCGCCGATCATCGCCAAGGCGGCGCGCGAGATGGGCATCCTGACC
>JBBRUZ010000090.1:0-12548 GCA_038247355.1 Rhodobacterales bacterium | reverse complement strand
TGCGGTATTCATGGGGCTCGCGTTCGCCCCGGATTTGCTGGCGGGCGTGGCCGCCTGGGCGGCGGCTGCGGCGGCGACGGCGTTGCTGGCGCTCGACGGCCTCGACGGCTGGCTCGCGAAGCGCTCCGGGCTCGCGTCCGCGTTCGGCGCGCGCTTCGACATGGAGACCGACGCGCTGTTCATCCTCGCGCTGAGCGCCGTGGCGCTGGCGCTCGGCAAGGCCGGTCCGTGGGTGCTGGCGCTCGGCGCGATGCGTTATGCGTTCGTCGCGGCCGGGTGGGTCTGGCCGCGGCTCGCGGGGCCGCTGCCGCCGTCGTTCCGGCGCAAGGCCGTCTGCGTGCTGCAGGTGGCCGCACTCGCGGTGTTGCTGACCCCGCCGGCGGCGCCGCCGGTCTCGGACGCGCTGGCCGGCGTGGCGCTCGCAGCCCTCGCCGTGTCCTTCGCCGTCGATCTGCGCTGGCTGATCCGGACGCCATCGTGAGCCGGATGCGCAGCTTCGCGGGCGTCGCGCGCTCGCTCGTCATCTACCGCGCGCGACCCTGGCGCATGGCGGCGCTGGCGCGGTTCTACCGGACCATCGTCGGCCCGGGGGATCTCGCCTTTGACATCGGCGCCCACGCCGGAAACCGCACCCGCGCGTTGATCCGCGCCGGCGCGCGAGTGGTGGCCCTCGAGCCGCAGGCGGCGTTCCACGCCTTTCTCGCCCGCGACCTGTCCGGCGGCGCGACGCTGGTCCGGGCGGCGGCGGGCGCGCGCCCCGGCGAGGCCAGGCTGGCGGTGTCGCGGCTGCACCCGACGCTCGCCTCGCTGGCGCCGGGTTTCGCCGCGCGCATGGCCGGGGCGGCGGGCTTTGAGCATGTGACGTGGGACGCGGCCGAGACCGTCCGGGTCACGACGCTCGACGCGCTGATCGAAGCCCACGGCGCGCCGCGCTTCGTCAAGATCGACGTCGAGGGCTTCGAGGCCGAGGTGCTGCGCGGCCTGTCGCGCCCGGTCCCCTGGATCGCGTTCGAGCACCTGCCCGCAGCGCCGGACGTGGCCGCCGCCTGCATCGACCGCCTCGCGGCGCTGGGACCGTACCGCTTCAACCTCGTCGCGGGCGAGCGGCTGGCGTTCCTGCTGGAGCGCTGGACCGACGCCGACGGACTGCGCGCGGCGCTCGCGGCGCGCGCGCCGGACGGCGGCTCGGGGGACGTCTACGCCCGGCTGGACGCGCCAGATGCGTGACGGCGTCGCTGTGGTCGCCGCGGTTCTGCTGATCGGTCTCGTGCTGATCGTGCCGAACCATCCGCTGGCCGCGACCTGGGGAGCGCTGCGGGTGTTTCCGCTGGAACTGCCGGCGATCGTCATCGCGCTGGCGCTGGTGCGGGGGCCCGCCCTGCGGGCGCTGCGCGCTTTCGTCGCGGTCTGGCTTGTGGCGATTACGGCGCTGAAGCTCGCCGATTTCGCGACACATACCGCTTTCGACCGGTCGTTCAACCCGGCGCTCGACCTCCATCTCGGCGTCGCCGCCTGGCGGATGTTGAGCGGGGCGGTCGGATGGCCGCTGGCGCTGACCTGGGCGCTCGGGCTGGCGGCGGGGCTGGCGCTGCTCGCGCGCGCGCTGTGGTGGGCGACGGGACGCGTGGCGCGGCTGGCGCCGTCGATGGCGCGGGGCCCTGCGCTGGCGCTCGTGCCGGTCGGAGCGCTGACGCTGGCGGCGGCCGACGTCGCGCGCGAGGTGAGCCCGGCCAATCCGCCGGGCGCGGCGTTCACCGCACGCCTCACCTGGGAGCACGGCCGCGAGATCGTCCGCGCCCGCGTCGGTCTCGCGGCCTTTCGGCTCGAGGCCACGCGCGACGACATGGCGGCGCTGCCCCTGCGGGCCATCCTGCCGGCGCTGGCGGGAACCGACGTGCTTCTGATCTTCGTCGAGTCCTACGGGCGCGCGACGCTCGAACAGCCGATCCATGCGCCGCGGATCACCGCGACGCTGACAGAGATCGAGGCGCGACTGGCGCAGGCCGGCCTCGCGATGCGCTCGGGGTATCTGACGGCGCCGATGGTGGGCGGGCAGAGCTGGCTCGCCCATGCGTCGGTGCTGTCGGGCCTGACGATCGACACGCAGGCGCGGTACCGCGCGCTGCTGGCGAGCCCCCGGCGGACGTTGCTGCATCTGGCGCAAAGCGCCGGATGGCGGACCGTCGCGGTGATGCCCGCGATCACGCTGGCCTGGCCGGAAGCCGGGTACTTCGGTTACGACCGCGTGCTCGCCGCCGCCGACCTCGGTTATGAAGGCGCGCCGTTCAACTGGGTGACCATGCCCGACCAGTTCACGCTCGCGGCGTTCGAGCGCGCCGAGCTCGCCGCGCGCGACCGCCCGCCGGTCATGGCCGAGATCGCGCTGATCTCGTCGCATGCGCCGTGGACGCCGATCCCGCCGCTGCTGCCCTGGGGGGAGCTCGGCGACGGCCGCGTCTTTGATCGCCACGCCACCGCGGGCGAAGCGCCCGAGGACCTGTGGCGCGATCTCGACCGGGTGCGCGAACAATTCGGGCTGGCGATCGACTACAGCCTGCGCACGGTCGGCGCCTTCGCCGAGCGCCGCGCCGCTTCGGCCCCGCTGATCGTCGTGCTCGGCGACCATCAACCCGCCTCGTTCGTGTCGCTCGACGCGGACGGCCGCGACGTGCCGATCCATGTCATCGGCTCGCCCGAGGCGCTGGCCCTGATCGCCGGCTGGGGCTGGACGCCCGGGCTCGTGCCCGCTCCCGACGCGCCCGCCTGGCCGATGGGCGAGTTCCGCGACCGGTTTCTCGACGCCTTTTCGACGGCAAACCCGGCCTGGTGCGACCGGGGCGCGACCGCGGGGCCTTTACCGATCGCGGACAGGTGCTAATGTCATGACAATGACACATGCCGGAAAACTGAACGACCCCGCGTTCTTGCAGCGCGCCGACATCGACGCGGCGGTCTGGGCGGCGTTGCTCGCCGCGCGGACGGGGCCCTCGCGCCCCGATCCCGGCTGGAGCGACGGCGCGCGTGCGGCGTGGTCGCTCTATGCGCCGCTGGTCGCGTCAAGCGCCGCGCCGTTCCTGTTCGCGCAGGTCGGTCAGTCGCTCGACGGACGCATCGCCACCGTCTCGGGCGACGCGCGCGACGTGTCCGGACCGGAGGGTTTGCAGCATCTGCACCGGTGCCGGGCGCTGGCGGACGCGGTCGTCATCGGCGTGCGCACGGCGCTGACCGACGATCCGCGATTGACGGTGCGCCTCGTCGACGGACCCTCGCCGGCGCGGGTGGTCATCGATCCCAAGGGCCGCCTGCCCGACCACGCCGCCGTTTTCGCGCCGGACGGCGCGCGCCGGGTGGTGATCCAGGCCGAGGCCACGCGGCGCCCGCACGGCGTCGAGGTCGTCGTCCTGCCCGGTCGGGACGGCTGGATCGCGCCCGCCGAGATCCGTGCGGCGCTGGCCGCTATCGGGCTGCGGCGGGTGCTGATCGAGGGCGGCGGGGTCACGATCGCGTGTTTCCTCGAGGCGGGACTGCTCGACCGACTGCACGTCGGGATTTCGCCGCTGATCATCGGGGCCGGTCCGTCGGGGCTGCGCACGGCGCCGATCGCCCGGCTGTCGGACGCGCTGCGCCCCGAAACGCGGGTCTACGGCCTCGAGCGCGACGTGATCTTCGACTGCGCGCTCGGCGCGCCGGGGATCGCCAGCATGTCGCAGTGTCCGACCGAGCAGCGCGAGACGCCGCTCGCCGCGCTGCGCGCCTGACCCCAGTCGGGGGCGGCCGCCGCCGCCGCGATTCCGTCCGTCAGCGCCGCCTGCAACGCCGCGTCCGTCGGCCCGAGGCGCCAAGGGCTCGGCGCCGTCGTCACCGTGAAGCCGCGCCGCGCCAGCGCCTCCGCCAGTGCGGGTCCCGCAGCCGGGCCGAGCGCCGGGCCGAAGCCCTTGTCGCGGCGCTGATCGGCATTGAACGCCGCCCTCACGGCGCCGTCCCGCGCCAGCGGCGGGTCCCAGTCCATCGCGCCGTCATAGGTCAGGGCGGCGTAGAGCCCGACGCCTTCGGCCGCCAGGCGATCCGCCAACGCCTCGATCCAGGCGCGTGACGCCAGATCGACGAGCGCCGAAGCCGTAACCAGCCGCGCGCCGCCGAGCGGCAGGTTGCCGAGATCGGTCAGGTCCGCCGCTACGGTCTCGACGCCCGGCGCCCGCGCCGTCGCGAGCCGCAGCAGCGCCGCGTCGCGATCGACCAGCCGCCAGCGCACCGCGTCGCCTGCGGCGGACCCGGAACCGGTCGGGGCCTGTTCAGCCGGTCCCGCACCGCGAAACGCGCGCAAGGTGGACCCCGTGCCGCACCCGAGATCGACCGCGAGCCCCGCCCCGAGATGCGCCCGCGCCATCGCCAGCAACCGGGGGTCGCGCGCCGCGTGATCCGCGGGCTCGCGCAGGTCGAGCCAGGCGGCGTCGAAACTCACGCAGTCGCCAGCGCACGCGCGACGATCGCGGCGGTCGCGGGCCAGCGCGGCAGCGCCCGCCCGGCCGCATAAGACGCCGCCGCCGCCGCGCGGCGCGCCGCGGGATCGTCGAGCAACGCTGCCAGCGCCGCGGCGAAGGCTTCGGGATCGCCGGGCGGAACCAGCGCCCCGGCCGCGCGCGGCACCAGATCGGCGATCGCGCCGACGCCGCAGCCGACCACCGGCAGGCCCTGATCCATCGCCTCCGCGAAGGCCATGCCGTAGCCCTCGTATTCCGAGGCGAGCGCGAAGATATCGGCCTGCGCCATCTCCGCGCGCGTGTCCACGACCGCGCCGACCAGCGTGATCCGCGCGCCAAGGTCCAGCGCGGCGATCCGCGCCGCGAGATCGGCGGCGCAGCCTCGATCGAGCGCGTCCGAGCCGAGGATTCTTGCCTGCCAAGGCCGGTCTCGCAGGCGGTCCAGCGCGTCGATGAGCACGTCATGGCGTTTTCGCGGGATCAGCGAACCGACGCTGAGGATCAGCGGCGGATCGCCCCCGCCGATCGCGCGCGGCCCCGGCGCGGTGCCCGGCGGCGCGACGGTCAGCCGCTGGGGCGACACGCCGAACGCGGTGACCAGCCGCGCGCCCGTCGCCGGGCTGGTGCAGATCACCGCGCGCGCGACGCGCAGCGCCGCCGCCTCGCGCGCCAGCAGGTCGGTGCGCGCGGCGGCGTCGAGGCCGCTCTCGTCGCCCAGCGGATGGTGGATCAGCGCGACCAGCCGCAGGCGCCCGGCCTCCGCCGCCATCGTGCCCGGCAGCGCGCTGAACGCGAGCCCGTCGACAAGCGCCGTCGCGGTGTGAGGCAGTCTCGCGAGCGCCGCGAGCGTGGCGGCCTCCACCGAAGCGTCGGGAAAGGGAAAGCCGCCCGGCAGCGCGACGTGGCGCACGTCCCAGCCGATCACGCGAAGTTCGTCGATCAGGCGCCGGTCGTAGCCATACCCCCCGGTCGGGGTGTCGAGCGCTCCGGGGATCACGCACCAGACGCGCCCGCTCAGAGGTCGGCCTCGGACCAGGCGCGCGCGACGTGGCTTTCGTGCAGCGTGATGCGGATGCGCCGAAGCCGCCCGCCGTCGCCGAGGCCGCCGCCACGGGCCGCCGCCGCCAGCGCGTCGAAGACGAACCGGCACAGAAACTCGGTCGTCGTGAACTTGCCCGCGAACTCCGGGACCTCGTCGAGGTTGCGGTAGCGCAGCGGCGCCAGCGCCGCCGTCAGCGCCTCGGTCGCGAGCCCGATGTCGACGACGAGCCCGTGCGCGTCGATGTCCGCGGTAAAGAACGCCGCATCGACGACGAAGGTCGCGCCGTGCATCCCCTGCGCCGGTCCGAACACCGGCGACGGCAGACTATGAGCGATCATCACGTGATCGCGAACCTCGACGGCGAACATCCGGGCCTCCTCAAGCGTAGCGGATGCGATGGCAGAGGGTCGCGGGATCGTCAAGGATCGCGCCGTATTCGGTCGCCATGTCGGCAAAGGCGGTCTCGCCGGAAATGAGCGCATCGAGCGCCGGATCGCGCAGCAGATCGAGCGCCGCGACCAGCCGCCGCCGGTGGCTCCACCGCACCCGCCGGCCCGGCGCGACCTGCCCGACCTGGCTCGAGATCAGCCGCAGCCGCCGGCTGTGGAAGGCCGCGCCCAGCACCGTCGCCACGGCCCCATCGCCGTACCAGCTCGCCTCGATCACCGCCGCCTCCTCGCCGGCGGCCGCAAACGCCGTCGCGAGGCCCGCGGCGTTCGCGCTCGAATGGATCACGACGTCGCAGCCCTTGGGCGCATCGACAGGCGCGGCGAAGCGGCAGCCGAGCGCGTTGGCCAGCGCCGCCCGCGCGGGATTCACGTCGACCAGCGTCACGTCGGCCCCCGGCAATCGCCCGCAGAGCCACCCGGCGAGCGCCCCGACAACGCCGGCGCCCACCACGGCGATCCGGTCGCAAGGCCCCGCGCCCGCATCCCAGACGACGTTGAGCGCCGTCTCCATGTTCGCCGCCAGCACCGCGCGGCCCTGCGGCAGGCCCTCGGGCAGCGGCACGCACATCGCCGCGGGCGCCGCGAACCGGTCCTGATGCGGGTGCAGCGCGAACACGTCGCGTCCGAGCAGATCCGCGGGGCCCTCGGTCACGCGCCCGACGGCGGCGTAGCCGTACTTGACCGGAAACGGAAACGCGCCTGCCTGAAGCGGCGCGCGCATCCGCGACCACTCGCTCTCCGGCACGCGGCCCGCGAAGACCAGCGCCTCGGTGCCGCGGCTGATCGCGCTGAAAGCGGTCGCGACAACCGTTTCACCGGCGGGATCGGGCTCGTCGCGAAGTTCGGCCCGCCCTGCCCCGATGATCCACAGCGCGCGCGCCGTCATGCTCGTTGCAGCCTTTCCCGACCCCGAACCGCAGACGCAGCCGCAAGTCGCAATTCCGTCGCCGGATCCGAACGCACTCTGGAAGTCGGACGTACGACGTGCTTTGCGCTACAGGCCGCGCGAACGCAACTTCTCGATGCGCAGCGCGGGCCTCGGCGGGCCGGGCGTCAGAAGATCGTGTCGACCGGCAGCAGGCCGAGCGCCATCGCGCCGGCGTACTGCGCCTGCGAGCCGGCCTGCAACGGATGAACCGCTGGCTCGCCCTCAGCCCGCTCGCGGGCGAGGCGCAGCGCCTGCTGAGGTCCTCCGTTGCGCCAAGCCCCTTGCCGCGACGCGGCGCCGCGGCTATATGAACGTCAGCCGGAGCGGTACGCCGCCCCGGATCATGCGGTGGCGCAGGGCGGACTTGATGTCCCCACACCGCGAAACATCCGGTTTTCGTCACATGCGCCTGACGAGGGCGACAACCGCGCCGGCCACGGGCCTCCGCGGAAAGGACGTAGTGTGACTGAACCGACTTTCGCAGGCTTTGGCCTGAATCCGTTGCTGCTCGCCGCGCTGACGCGCACGGGCTTTGACACCCCCACCCCGATCCAGGCGCAGTCGATCGCGCCGCAGATGGCGGGCCGCGACATCCTCGGCGTCGCGCAGACCGGCACCGGCAAGACCGCGGCCTTCGGGCTGCCGATCCTTCACCAGATCCTCGCCATGCCGGGCCGCCCGAGCCCCAAGGCCTGCCGCGCGCTGATCCTCGCGCCCACACGCGAGCTCGCGGTGCAGATCGAGGCGAGCTTTCGCAGTTTCGCCGGCGGGGCCCGGCTGACGACGCTGCTGATCCTCGGCGGTCTGTCGCGCAACAACCAGATCCGCATCATGGGGCGCGGCGTCGACGTGGTCATCGCGACTCCCGGCCGGCTGATCGACCTGATGGACGACAAGGCGATCCGGCTCGACGAAACCCGCTTCGTCGTGCTCGACGAGGCCGACCGGATGCTCGACATGGGCTTCATCAAGCCGGTGCGCCGGATCGTCGCGGCGCTTCACCCGCGTCGCCAGTCGGCGCTGTTCTCCGCGACCATGCCGCCGGAGGTGTCCGAACTGGCGGAATCGCTGCTGCGCGATCCGGTTCGGGTCTCCGTCGCGCCGCAGGCGACGACGATCGAGCGGATCGAGCAGCGGGTCGAACTTCTGTCGACCGGCGAGAAGCGCGCGCGGCTGACCGAGATCATCAAATCGCCCGAGGTGACGCGCACCATCGTGTTCGCCCGCACAAAGCGCGGCGCCGACCGGGTGGCCGAGAACCTCGTCAAGGACGGCGTCGCCGCCGAGGTGATCCACGGCAACAAGGCGCAGAACGCCCGGCAGAAGGCGCTGAACATGTTCCGCGCCGGCCAAGTGCGGGTGCTGGTCGCGACCGACATCGTCGCGCGCGGCATCGACGTTCCGGGCATCAGCCACATCGTCAACTACGATCTGCCCGACGAGCCCGAAAGCTACGTCCACCGCATCGGCCGGACGGGCCGCAACGGCGCGGAAGGCGTCGCGATCACGCTCTGCGCGCCCGACGAGATCAAGAAGCTTCGCGCGGTGGAGAAGGTGGCGCGCCTGACGCTGCTGCCGCCGGTGGCGCAGGGACCGCGCGGCGCCGGGCCGAGGCCGCAGGGTCAGGCGAAACCCCACGGTCAGCCGAAGCCCCACGCCGCCGCCGAAGGACCCCGCGCCGACCGCGCCCGCGTCCGCCGGCCGCGCCGGACCCAGCGCGCCGCCTGAGCGCGCCGCTCGCAGCACGTCGCCGGCGTGCTCCGTCGCGCCAGCGCCAACGCGACATCGGGGTGCGACGCCGCACCGACAGAACTCACCGCCAGTCACAGACAGTCATCGGCCGGTCCCGCGAGGGCCCGGCCGTTCGCGTCTGGCGCGCGGTGGTGACGCAGCGGTGTTCGGACAAGATGCGCGGCGTCGCAGAGGTCAAAGCGCGCGAACCTCCGTCAAGGGACCAGACGGGTGTTGCCGTTGGCGTTCTGGACGACCTGGACGCGCTGACCGATGCTGAAGGCGGGCTCGGCCTGGATCACCGAGATCGTCCGGCCGCTTTCGAGCTGGACCAGCCATTCGGTCGATTGCACCGTGGTCGCCGCCCCTGCGATCCGGTTGCCGGCGGCCGCTCCGGCCGTGGCGCCGACGCCGGTCGTTATCACGCGACCGCGGCCGCCGCCGACCGAATTGCCGGCGAGCCCGCCGAGCAGACCGCCCGCCAGCGTGCCGACGACTTCCGCCGTCTGGTTGCCGCCCTGCACCGACACCGGGTTCGCGCCGACGATCGTGCCGAAACTGACGGTCTGCGCCGACTGCGCCTGTCGCGCGTTGACCACGTTGCCGCTGTTGGGGGGATTGCAGCCCATCAGCGCGATCGACGCGACGGCTGCCAGCGCGCCGTTCCGGATGTATGTCGTATTCATTTTCATTTTGTCCATTTAAAGGGCGCCTGTGCCCGGAGTCTGTCCATTGGAAGGGCGCTTGCGCCCTGTGAACGCGCAACTCTAGACCGCGTTCCGTTCGGAGAAGTCAACAAGACTCGGTGAAGGTCGGGGCCGCAGCGAAGTCCCGCCACCTTCGCCCGCGCCCCACTGCTTTACAGGACCGCCGCGTCCCGTCATGTTTCGCCCAAAAAGGCCACCCGAGGGAGCCCCGATCGAATGACCCGACCGTTGATCCTCGTCGATCCGGCGCCGCGGACGCTGGACGCGATCCTGCGGCCCCGGACCCGCGCCCGTCTCGAGGCCGTGGCCGATCTGGTCATCCACGAGGACGGCCCGATGCCGGACGCGGTGGTCGATCAACATCTGCCGCGGGCGGCGATCGTCATGGGCCAGACCGCGCTCGACGCCGACCGCCTCGCCCGCGCGCCGCACCTGCGCGCGGTAATGAACGTCGAGACGAATTTCCTCGAAAACGTCGATTACGCGGCGTGTTTCGCGCGCGGGATCCATGTCCTCACCCCCGGCGGCGCCTTCGCCGAAGTGGTCGCCGAGACCGCGCTCGCGATCGCAATCGACCTCGCCCGCGGCATCGGCGCCGCCGACCGCGCGATGCGCACCGGGCGCGAGGCCTACGGGCTGGAGGGCAACGCGGGCGCGTTCCGCTTCGCCGGCTCGACGGTGGGGATCATCGGCTACGGCGATCTCGGCCGGGCGTTCCACGCGCTGCTGGCGCCTTTTCGCTGCGAGGTGATCGTCCACGACCCCTGGGTTCCCGACTTTGTGCTGGAAAAGGCCGGCTGCCGCCCGGTCGCGCTCGACCACCTGCTTGCAACTGCCCGGGTGATCGCCGTCTTTGCCGGCGTCACCGCAGAGAACACAGGCTTTCTCGCCCGCACGAGGCTCGGCATGATCCGCTCCGGATCGGTGTTCGTGCTGATGAGCCGCGCGGCCGTCGTCGATTTCCCCGCGCTGATCGACCTCGTGCGCGCCGGCCGCTTTCGCGCCGGCACCGACGTCTTTCCGGAGGAGCCGGTGCCGCCCGACGATCCGGTGCGCGGGCTCGACGGCATGCTCTTGTCGGCGCATCGCGCCGGCGCGCTGCCCGACGCGCTTCATGAGATCGGCGAGCAGGCGGTCGCCGACATCGAGCTGATCCTGCGCGGACTGCCGCCAATGGTCTGCCGGCGCGCCCAGCCCGAGACGGTGGGACGGATGCGCTCCAAACCGGTCGCCGCGACGTGAACGCGGGGCGGCGATCGACGCGGTGCGCCCCACCCCGACCCCGTGACGCGCGCCGCTCAGCCCTTGACCAGCGGGTCGGTCAGCTTGCGATGCTCCTGCAACGCGAACCGGTCGGTCATGCCGGCGATGTAGTCGCCGACCACCCGCGCGCGCGCGGCGCCTTCGAGCCCGAGGCAGCGGTTCCAGTCCTGCGGCATCAGTTCGGGCGCATCGAGGAACGTCTCGAACAGGTCGCGCACGACGAACTTGGCCTTGCGCCGCATCCGCTGCACGGTCCAGTGCCGGTACATCCGGTGATAGAGGAACGTGCGGATCAGCTTCAGCTCCTGATACGTCCCCGCCGAGAACCGGATGACCGGAGCGTCGAGCCGCCGGATCGCCTCCGCCGACCCCGGGCCCGCCGCAGCGATAAGCGCCCGGCTCGTCGCCAGCACGTCCTCGACGAGCAGCCCGAAGAACCGCCGCAGCGCCTCGTGCTCGCGCCGCCCCGGCGCCAGCCCCGGCCAGCGCGCATCGACCACCGCGATGCACGACCCGATCAGCGGCAGCTCGCGCAGATCGTCGAGCGTGAACAACCCCGCCCGCAGCCCGTCGGCGAGATCGTGGTTGTTGTAGGCGATGTCGTCGGAGATCGCCGCGACCTGCGCTTCGGCGCTGGCGTGCGTGTCGAGCTCCAGATCGTGCAGGACCGTGTATTCCGCCAGCGCGTAGTGGACGGCGCCCGTGACCGGCCCGTTGTGCTTGGCTAGGCCCTCCAGCGTCTCCCAGGTCAGGTTCAGCCCGTCGAACTCGGCGTAATGCGCCTCCAGCCGCGTCACGATCGTCAGCGCCTGCGCGTTGTGGTCGAACCCGCCCCACGGCGCCATCAGCGCCTGCAGCGCGTCCTCGCCGGTGTGCCCGAACGGCGGATGCCCGAGATCGTGCGCCAGCGCCACCGCCTCGGCCAGTTCCTCGTTCAGCCCGAGCACCCGGGCGAGCGTCCGCGCCACCTGCGCCACCTCGATCGAATGGGTCAGCCGCGTGCGGTAATAGTCGCCCTCGTGCTCGACAAACACCTGCGTCTTGTGCTTGAGCCGCCGGAACGCGTTGGAATGGATGATCCGGTCGCGGTCGCGCTGATAGCACGAGCGATGGGCGGACTCCTTCTCCGGAAAGCGGCGCCCGCGGCTCTGTTCGGGCAGCGTCGCGAAGGGAGCGGTCATCTGGGCCTCGTCCACCTTGTCCGGCGGCGACGCCGCGCTTAGTCTCCGCCCCCTGTAGCCGATGCCGCGCAACGGAGAAAGACGCGGCATGGCCGGCCATTGAAACGGGGAAGGTCCAGCATGCCGGCGCACGTTCCCCGAGCAGGCCTCTGCGCGCCGCGGCCAGCGGCCAACGGTGGGCGTGGAGACGGGGCATGACATGACCCCAGCCCGCTTCATCGCCAAATGGCGCGCCGCCGAGCTCAAGGAACGCTCGGCGTCGCAGTCGCACTTCAACGATCTCTGCCGCCTGCTCGACCGCCCGGACCCGGTCTCCGCCGACCCGCGCGGCGAATGGTTCACCTTCGAGAAGGGCGCCGCCAAATCCACCGGCGGCCAGGGCTGGGCCGACGTCTGGCGCAAGCACGCCTTCGCCTGGGAATACAAGGGCAAGCACCGCGACCTCGACGCTGCCAACGCGCAACTCCTGCGCTACGCCACGGCGCTGGAGAACCCGCCGCTCCTGATCGTCTCGGACATGGACCGGATCGTGATCCGCACGAACTGGACCAATACCGTCCTGCTCGACGCCACCCGGCGTAACCTGCTGTGCGCCACCTCGGACAAAACACTAGCTGCAGGATGTAAAAAAAATACTCCCGGAGCACTGACATCCGACGCGGTCAGAACACTCTTAGTGTTAGGCGGATCGTTGTTGCTACAGAAGCCACCGTTTGGATGGGTAAAAACGTTAATTTGGAAAAAACCCTCTGGATTGTGCGCGTCG
>JBBRUZ010000089.1:0-12610 GCA_038247355.1 Rhodobacterales bacterium | reverse complement strand
GACCCGGCACCGCCGACCCCTGCTGGACCGCGCCGACGGGATCCATATGTGGGACGTCGACGGCCGGCGCTATATCGACGGCTCGAGCGGGGCGATGGTCTGCAACATCGGCCACTCCAACCCGGTCGTCCTCGCCGCGATGCGCGCCCAGATGGACCGCTCGACGTTCGGCTATAGGCTGCATTTCGAGACCGAAGCGGCCGAGGCCCTCGCCGCGCGCACGGCGGCGCTGTGCCCGCCAGGAATGGAGCAGGTCTTCTTCGTCTCCGGCGGCTCGGAAGCGGTCGAGAGCGCGCTCAAGATCGCGCGGCAATATGTGCTCGCCATCGGGCAGGCGCATCGCTGGAAGGTGATCTCGCGTTTTCCGTCCTACCACGGCTGCACGCTCGGCGCGCTGGCGGTGACCGGCTACGATCCGCTGACCGCGCCGTTCGAGCCGATGATGCGCGCGATGCCCAAGGTTCCCGCGCCGACCGCCTATCTCGACGGCCTCGACGCCGCTGATCCTGACACCGGGCGCCACTACGCCGAGATGCTGCGCGCCCGTGTCGAGGCGGAAGGTCCCGAGAGCGTGCTCGCGTTCATCGTCGAGCCCATCGGCGGCGCATCGACCGGCGCGCTGCCGCCTCCCGCGGGCTACATGGCGGCGATCCGCGCGATCTGCGACGACTATGGCGTCCTGCTGATCCACGACGAGGTGATGACCGGCGGCGGCCGGACGGGTCGGTTCTTCGGCGGCGACCACTGGCCGGCGCCGCCCGACATCCTCGCCGTCTCCAAGGGCTTCGGCGCAGGCTACGCGCCACTCGGCGCCATGGTCGCCCACGACCGGATCGTCGAGGCGGTGCTCGACGCCGGCGGCTTCGCCCACGGCTTCACCTACGCGGGGAACCCGCTCGCCTGCGCAGCCGGCCTCGCGGTGATCGACGAGATCGAGCGCCAGGACATGATGGCCAACGCGGCCGCGGTCGGCGATCTTCTGAAATCCCGCCTCACCGGTCTGATGGACCGCTACCCGTTCATCGGCGACGTGCGCGGCATGGGCCTCTTGCTCGCGGTGGAACTCGTTGCGGACCGCAGAACCATGGCGCCGCTGCCGCCGGAGCTGAAGGCGCACGAGAAGCTCGTCAAAGCGGCCTACTCCCGCGGCCTGATCGTCTATTCCCGCCGGAGCCGGGGCGGCCATGCTGGCGACCACATCATGGTCTGCCCGCCGATGATCACCACGCCCGTCCAGGTCGACGAGATCGTCGGCCTGCTGACCGAGGCGCTCGACGCGCTGGCGGTCGAGCTGGACCTGTCGGTCGCTGCGCCACATGACCCCGTTAATCGTCTCCTGCGCCGTCACCGGCTCGATCCACACCCCCAGCATGTCGCCCCACCTGCCGGTGACGCCGGACGCCATCGCCGCGCAGGCGCTCGGCGCGGCGGTGGCGGGGGCGTCGATCCTGCATCTGCACGCCCGCGACCCGGCATCCGGCCGACCCTCGGCAGATCCCGCACATTGGTTAGCCTTCATGACGCAGATCCGCGCAGGCTGCGACGCGGTGATCAACATGACCACCGGCGGGTCGGCCACCATGAGCCTCGACGATCGCCTCGCCGCGCCGATGCGGTTCGCGCCCGAGATGTGTTCGCTCAACATGGGCTCCATGAACTTCGCGCTCTACCCGATTGCCGCGCGCATCACCGACTGGAAGCACGCCTGGGAGCGCCCGTTCCTCGAAGAAAGCGATGACCTGATCTTCAAGAACACGCCGCGTGACATCGCCCGTGTGCTGCAGGTCATGGGCCGCGAGCACGGCGCGCGCTTCGAGTTCGAGTGCTATGACATCGGACATCTCGACATGCTGCGCCATTTCGTCGACCGAGGCCTGGTCGAGGCCCCGATCTTCATTCAGTTCGTATTCGGCGTTCTCGGCGGCATGGCGCCCGAGCCCGACGCGCTGGTCTATCTCAAGGCCAAGGCCGACCGGCTTTTCGGTGACGACTACCTGTTTTCCGTGCTCGGCGCGGGCCGGGCGCAGATGCCGATGGCGGCGCTGTCGGCCAGCCTCGGCGGCCATGTTCGGGTGGGGCTCGAGGACAACCTCTACATCTCGAAGGGTAGGCTCGCGGAATCGAACGCCGAGCAGGTCAGCCTGGTCCGTGCGCTCGTCGCAAGCTTCGGCCGCCCGGTCGCCACGCCCGCGCAGACGCGCAAAATGCTGGCGCTGAAGGGCGCCGGCCAGGTCGCGTCATGAGCGCCGTCGAGATCCGCTCGGCGCGAGAGGACGACGCCAGCGCGATCCTGCGGTTGCTCGCAGCGTTGTCCGAACAGGATGGCGCCGCGCATCCGGCTACCGCTGCGGACTATATGCGTCACGGATTCGGGCCGGACCGTCTGTTTCAATCGATCCTGGCCGAGGCGGCGGGCCGGATCGTCGGGGTGGCGGTGTTCTTCCCGACCTTCTCCACCCAGCGCGGCCGGCCGGGCGTCTATGTTCAGGATTTCTATCTCGCGCCGAACCTGCGCGGTCAGGGGCTCGGTCGGCGGCTTCTCGCGGCGTTTCGCGCACAGGCGGCGGGTTGGGGCGCCGACCATCTGTTGCTCATGGTGGACCGATCGAACGACGCGGCGCGCAACTTCTACAATCGCATGGGCTTTCGACCGATGGCGGCGTACGCGCCGCTGCTGCTGGACGGAACCGCCCTCGACGCCCTTGAGGACCAAGCATGAAGGTATTTTTCCATCCCGACCAGAGGCTGCACGACCCGCGGCACTTCCTGTCCTCTGGCGCGCCGCGACCCAACCCCGAACTGCCCGCCCGAGTGGATGCGCTGCTCGGCGGCGCGACGCGGCTGGGTCTGGACGTCACCGCTCCTGCCGACGCCGGGCTGGGCCCCGTCGCCGCGGTCCACACCGCGGAGTATCTCGGCTTTCTGCGCAACATATATACGCGCTGGCGGCGAATTCCGGATACGTCGGCGGAGGTGATCCCGAACATCCATCCCGACCGTCGAACCGCGAGCTACCCGCGCTCGGCCGCCGGTCAGGCAGGCTTCCACATGACGGACACCTCCTGCCCGATCTCGCAGGACACCTGGACTTCAGCGCTGGCCAGCGCGCAATCAGCCATCGCCGCGGCCGACGCTGTGCTGGCGGGGTCCGCTTCGGCTTACGCCTTGTGCCGTCCGCCGGGACATCACGCCTTCGCCGATCTGGCGGGCGGCTTCTGCTTTCTCAACAACAGCGCCATCGCCGCGCAGCGCGCCTGCGCCGCGGGTCGCCGCGTCGCGGTGCTCGACGTGGACCTGCACCACGGCAATGGCACGCAGGGCGTCTTCTATGCCCGCGGCGACGTGCTGACGGTCTCGATCCACGCCGACCCTGCGCGGTTCTATCCGTTCTTCTGGGGCCATGCCCACGAGCGCAGCGCCGGCGCCGGCCTCGGCGCCAACCTCAACCTGCCGATCCCGCGCAGGACCGGCGACGACGGCTTCCTCTCGGCGCTCACGCCCGGCCTGGCCCGCATCGCCGACTTCGCGCCCGATATGCTGGTCGTGGCGCTGGGGCTCGATGCGTTCGAGGGCGACCCCTTCGCTGGCCTTGCGGTCAGCACGCCCGGGTTCGACCGCATCGCACGCGAGGTCGCGGGCCTTCGCCTGCCCACGACGATCGTTCAGGAGGGCGGCTATCTCTGCCCGGATCTGGGCGCCAATCTCGCGACGTTTCTCGGCGGCTTCGCGGCCGCGCACGGGACAGCCGCGAGCTGACCTGGGAAGTCATCGCAATCGGTGGCGGCATCGCTGGAATCGGCGCCGCCGCCCGGATCGCGTCGGATGCGCGCGTGCTGGTGCTGGAGCGCGAGCCGTCGGTCGGGTATCACACCAGGACTCACCAAGGCCGTTCCGCGAAGTGACTGCAGTGCATGAACGACCAGCGCCAGCGCCCAGTCCGCAAGCATGGTCTCGATCTGCGCGGTCAACCAAGCGCTGGCCAGCCATCGACGATGCATCAGCGTCCAGGCCGGGCGGCTATAGGGCGGCCATGACGCAGCAGAAAACCGGAGAGTTGCTGTCGGGCCTGCCGCAGGCTGCGCACGGCGGCCAGACGGGCACGGACCAGATCACGCTTCTATGCCGGAGGCTCTGCGCCAGGGTATCCGGCGCAACTCTCGAACCTGCAAACAGTGAGACGGGTCGCCCTCTCTCAGGCGAACATGTAGTCTGGTGCAGGCCCCGCAGCGCCGCCGTCAAGGGCGCGGGCTTCGTGGCGGGGCGCGGTAGTGCCCTTGCCGGCGCCGGTCGCCAACCAGGCCGCGACGGCGGTATCCGCGTCGCGTGCCGCACGGGGTCCGGCCGTCGTGATCACCAGGTCGTCGCCGACGTTCTCGACCGTGAGCGGCGCGAGGCGCGCAACCAGCGCGGCAGCGCCTTTGCGACGATCGGCAGGCACGCCGGCCCGCTCGAGCGCAAATCCGATTTCCGATATGACGATCTCGCGTTCGATCCGCACCACCGCACCCGCCGCCCGACGCTGGAGGCCTGCGACCGGATGAACCTCGAGAACTTCGGGCATCTCCAAAAGGGCCTGCGCAAATATCATCTCCGCGTCCGATAGACCCCGCGCGCAGAACTTATCCTTCGCAAACGTTCAGGGTTGGCATCTCGCGATGTGCCCGTAAGATCGATCCCGACTTCACTGCCCGGATGCGGATTACGGGCGAGACCATCAAGGGGAGGCGGCTCATATGCAGCTCAAGGGAAACATGCTCGCAGGCGCGCTCGCCGCACTGACGCTGGGCGCCGGTCCGGGCCAGTCCCAGGACTTCATCAATGTCCTGACGGGCGGCACCTCGGGCGTGTATTACCCGCTCGGCGTCGCGCTGTCCGAAATCTACGCCGAAGGCATCGAGGGCGCGCGCACCCAGGTCCAGGCGACCAAGGCATCCGTCGAGAACCTCAATCTTCTCCAGAGCGGCGGCGGGGAGATCGCCTTCGCACTCGGCGACAGCGTGCAGCTTGCCGTCGAGGGGGACGCCGAAGCGGGCTTCCCGGCGCCGCTCGACAAGCTGCGCGGGATCGCCGCGATATATCCGAACTTCATCCAGATCGTCGCGACCGAGGAGTCCGGCATCCGTACGCTCGCCGATCTGGCGGGCCGGAGCCTGTCGGTCGGCGCGCCGGCCTCGGGGACAGAACTGAACGCCCGTGCGATCTTTGCCGCGGCGGGCCTCTCCTATGAGGACCTCGGACGGGTGGAGTACCTGCCCTTCGCAGAATCGGTCGAACTGATGAAGAACCGCCAGCTCGACGCCACGCTGCAATCCGCCGGGCTCGGCGTCGCCTCGATCCGCGACCTCGCCGCCACGACGCCCATCGTGGTGGTCGCGGTGCCCAACGACGTCGTCGACGCGATCGGCGCGCCCTTTCTCGCAGCCGTCATTCCCGCAGGGACTTACGACGGCCAGACCGAGGACGTGCCGACCGCGGTGGTAGGCAACTTTCTCATCTCCAGCGCCGACGTCTCCGAGAGCAACGCCTGCAAGATGACGCAGCTTCTCTTCGCCAATCTCGATCGAATGACCGCCGCTCACGCGGCGGCACGCGGCATCGACCCGGCAAAGGCGCAGGACGGCATGCCGCTCGCTCTGCATCCAGGCGCCGCACGCTACTACGCCGATCCAGCCGCCGCGTGCTGACAAGGCCCAAGCCGAAGTCGCGGGAATGACCCTGCGGGCCGCAGGCGCGAGAATGACCCCCATGGCGGAGCCGCCCGTCGAGGGCCTGCCGCCGGGCTTCGGAACCGGCGCGGGTGGGCGCGCAGCCTTCGGCATCGCGGTCGCCTTCGCGGCCTTCCAGCTCTGGACGGCCGCCTACGGCGCCCTGCCGAGCCAGGTCGTGCGGGCGATGCATGTGGGGTTCCTGCTACTGCTCGGCTACGGCCTCCTCGCGACGCTGCGCGCGAGGACTCCCGCCGCACGCGCGTGGTTCTGGGCGCTCGGCGGACTGGGGTTTCTGACGGGTCTCTACAACTGGGTCTTCTACACCGACCTGATCCGCCGTTCGGGCTTCCTCACACCGCTTGACATCGTGGTGGGAGTAGGGCTGATCGTGCTGGTCTTCGACGCGGCGCGGCGCCTGATGGGCCTGCCGCTGACCGTCATATCGGGCGTCTTTCTCGCCTATTGCCTGTTCGGCCAGCACCTCCCGCCGCCGCTCGTGCATCGCGGCTACGACTTTGCGCAGATCGTCGAGCATTTCGCGTTCGGCACAGAAGGCATCTACGGCACGCCGGTCTATGTGTCGGCAGCCTATATCTTCATCTTCGTCGTCTTTGCGGCCTTCCTCGAAAAGGCGGGCATGATCGCGCTCTTCAACGACTTCGCCCTCGGGATGGTCGGCTCCTGGCGCGGCGGACCGGCGCAGGTCTGCGTGCTCTCTTCCGCGCTGATGGGCACGATCTCCGGCTCGGGCGTCGCCAATGTCGTCGCGAGCGGCCAGTTCACCATTCCGTTGATGAAACGCTTCGGCTTTCGGCCCGCCTTCGCCGGCGGCGTCGAGGCCACATCGTCGATGGGCGGCCAGATCATGCCCCCCGTGATGGGCGCGGTCGCGTTCATCATGGCCGAGACCATCGACGTGCCCTATGCGCAGATCGTGACGGCGGCGCTGATCCCGGCGGCGCTCTATTTCGGCGCGTGCTTCTGGATGGTCCATCTCGAATCCGGCAAGTTCGGTCTCGGCGGCATGAACCGGGCGGAGCTGCCGAACCCCTGGGCCGCTGTGCGCAAGCACTGGCCGCTCGTGCTGCCGCTCGCGATGCTCGTCTATCTGCTCTTCGCCGGCTACACCCCGATCTTCGCAGGCACGATGGGGCTCGCGCTGACAGTGGTCCTGATCCTCGGGATGCCCATCGCGGCGCTGATCGGGCCAATGGCGTTTCGCGTGGCCTTCTGGATCGCCGTGGGCCTCGCCGCTGCGGCGTTTCTGAAGTTTGGCGTCACCGTGCTGGTGCTTGTGATCGGGACGCTCGTGGCGATCTGCGGCGTGCTGCGCGGCGGGCGCGCGACGCTGCGGCTCTGCGTCGAGGCGCTCGCGGAGGGGGCGAAGAACGCGCTCCCGGTGGGCATCGCGTGCGCCGTCGTCGGCGTGGTGATCGGATCGCTCACGCTCACGGGTATCGCCTCGACGTTCATCGGCGCGATCATCGCCATCGGACAGGATAATCTGTTCCTGTCGCTGGTGCTGACCATGCTCGTCTGCCTCGTGCTCGGGATGGGGATCCCGACCATCCCGAACTATATCATCACGTCCTCGCTTGCGGGTCCGGCCCTGCTGGCGCTCGACGTCCCCCTGATCGTCAGCCACATGTTCGTGTTCTATTTCGGGATCATGGCGGATCTGACGCCGCCCGTTGCGCTTGCCGCGTTCGCCGCTGCGCCCATGGCCAAAGTCTCGGGCATGAAGATCGCCATGCAGTCCACCAAGCTTGCGGTGGCCGGGTTCGTCGTGCCGTTCATGGCGGTCTATACCCCCGCCCTGATGCTCCAGGACGGCGGCGCGATCGCCGAGCGGTTCGGCTATCCGGTCGAAGTCGCCTATATCGTCGTCAAGGCCAGCCTCGCCATCGGCCTCTGGGGTGCGGCGGTGGTCGGCTACCTCCTCGCGCCGCTGGGGGCGCCTGCGCGCGTCGTCGCCGCGGCGTCCGCGGTGCTGCTGGCGCTGGCTGCTCCGTGGTCCGACGCAGCCGGATTTGTGCTCGCAACCCTTCTCATCGGTGCGCACTGGAGGTTGCGCCAGCTCCCTGCGGGATCAGAACGATGATCCTCTGCGTCGTCGTCGGGGCGTCGGCAATCCGGCTGGCGGTGGGGGCCTTTACGCTGGGCTGGACCCATTCGATCGAACACACACGCTGGGAAGAGGATTGGCGCATCACGCCCCAGGGGCTCGAGATCGTGGAGGCGCGTGTGCGCGGCTCGGGGGCTGGAATGGACCCTGGCGAAGGGGCGGTCCTGCGCGACGGCTGGTGGCGCTGGACGCCCGTGCTGGCCCCGCTTCCCGATCTCGTCCTCGCGGCATCGGGCGCGACCTCCGGAGGATGGGATCTCTGCACGCAGCATGTTTGCCACAAGCTCGGGGCCAATCGAGCAGAGACCGTGCGCCTTGCGCCGTGCTGATTGGATCGGGACAGACGCCATGACGGCTGCGCGCGCAAGGGAGCAAGACCGCTTCCGGCTTGCGTGCGGCCTCAATTCGCCGCGCGCCGATTGTGATCTTGTGGTTGAGGCCATGTCTCGCGCAGACTGCGGCCCGGGGCCCGCAAGGCGCGCGCAGCGCTTCTCGGACGTCTCACGAACAGCCACGGCACGCCAGCGGGCAAGTCGCGCCGCTCCCGGCGCATAACTCGAAACCATGCCTCCGACAAAAGGAACGCCGCAGATGAGCCTGAACCGCCGCCTCTCCCTCGTGCTCGCCGGGGGCGCGTTGATCGCGCTCGGCGCACCCGCCTTCGGGCAGGACGCCAAGACCTTCGCGTTGGTCCAGATCAACCAGCAGGCCCTGTTCTTCAACCAGATGAACCTAGGGGCGCAGGCCGCCGCCGACGCGGCCGGCGCCGAATTGCTGATATTCAACGCCAACAACGACCCCGCCGCCCAGAACAGCGCGATCGAGACCTACATCGCCGAAGGCGTCGACGGCATCGTGGTGGTCGCCATCGACGTGAACGGCGTCATGCCCGCCGTCATCCAGGCCGAGGAAGCCGGCATCCCGGTCGTCGCGGTGGACGCGATCCTGCCCGAGGGCCCGCAGCGCGCGCAGATCGGCGTCGACAACGCCGATGCGGGCGCGCAGATTGGCGCTTTCTTCGCCGATTACGTCGGCGATGCGGGCGCCAAGCTCGGGGTCGTCGGCGCCCTCAACTCCTTCATCCAGAACGTGCGCCAGGACGGCTTCACGGAATCGCTGGCCGGCAAGGCCGGCGTCGAGATGGCGGGCGTCGTCGACGGCCAGAACGTGCAGGATCTCGCGCTCACGGCCGGCGAGAACCTCATCACCGCAAATCCCGACATGACGGCGATCTACGCCACCGGCGAACCCGCGCTGCTCGGCGCCATCGCCGCGGTCGAAAGCCAGGGGATGCAGGACAAGGTCGGCGTCTTCGGCTGGGATCTGACCGCCCAGGCCGTGGCCGGAATCGACGCAGGCTACGTCAAGGCGGTCGTCCAGCAGGACCCGGCCGGCATGGGCGCTGCGGCCATCGAGGCGCTCGTGACCATCGCCGACGGCGGCACAGTCGAAAAGGTCATCAGCGTCCCGATCACCATCGTCACCAAGGAGAACGTCGACCAGTTCCGGCCCATGTTCCAGTGACGCCGCAGGCTGAACCCCGGGGGGCGCAAGCCGCCCGGATTCCGCGCATCCGCCTGACCGGCATCGCCAAGAGCTTCGGCTCGGTCGAGGCGCTGCGCGGCGTCGATCTGGACCTCTGGCCGGGAGAATGCCTCGGCCTCGTCGGCGACAACGCCGCCGGAAAATCGACCCTGACCAAGGTCCTTTCCGGCGTCTACCTGCCCGATGCGGGGTCCATCGAGATGGACGGCGCGCCCTTGCGGCTCACCGGCCCCGCCGACGCCCGCGCCGCCGGCATCGAGATGGTGTTTCAGGACCTGAGCCTGTGCGACCACATCGACGTCGCGGGCAACCTGTTTCTCGGGCGCGAACCCACCCGCGGCCCCTTTCTCGACCGGAGCCGCATGCAGGCCGAAGGCCGCCGGATGCTCGAGGCGCTCGAAATCCGCATTCCCCGCCTCACGGCCAAGGTCGAGATGCTTTCGGGCGGCCAGCGTCAGGCCATCGCTATCGCCCGCGCGGCCGCCTTCCAGCCCCGCGTGCTGATCATGGACGAACCCACCTCCGCGCTCGCCGTGGCCGAGGTCGAGGCCGTGCTTGCCCTGATGAACCGGGTCAAGGCGCGCGGCGTCTCGGTCGTGCTCATCACGCATCGGCTCCAGGATCTGTTCCGCGTCTGCGACCGCATCGCCGTGATGTACGAAGGAACCAAGGTCGCCGAACGTGCCATCCACGACACCGACCTCACCGATCTCGTCAGCCTGATCGTCGGCCAGGGGACGCACTGATGTATACCGAGCGCGGCCAGGGCAGCGCCCTAGGCGACCTGATCGCGGAGAACGCGCAGGTCCTGTCCATCCTCGCCTTCTTTCTCGCCTGCATCGTCTTCTTCGCGGTCGGCAGCGCCACGTTCCTCACGCCCGTCAACCTGCTCAACATCCTCCGCCAGGCCGCCCCGATCCTCGTCGTCGCCGTCGCCATGACCTTCGTCATTGTCACCGCCGGCATCGACCTCTCGGTCGGCAGCCAGGTCGCCCTCGTGAACGCGCTCGCCGCGATGATCCTCGCCGCAGGCTATCCGTGGATACCGGCGGTCGTCCTCATGCTGGCCTTCGGCGCTGTGATCGGCCTCGCGCAGGGCTGGTTCATCGCCTATCAGGGCATCCCCGCCTTCATCGTGACGCTCGCGGGCCTCTCCATCCTGCGCGGCGTCGCGCTCTGGATGACCGAAGGCTACTCGATACCCGTACCGCCCATTCCCGGCTTCTTCGCGCTTGGCCGCGGCTCCGCACTCGGCGTCCCCATTCCCGCCCTGATCGCCGTCGCCGTGATCGCGATCGGCGCGGTCACCTTCAACACCACCAAATACGGTCGCCAGGTCATCGCCGTCGGCTCCAACGCCGAGGCCGCCCGCCGCGTCGGCATGCCCGCCCGCTGGACCGTCGCGTCGGTCTACGGCATCTGCGGCGCCGCCTCGGCGCTGGCGGGCCTGATGATCGCCGCCCGCCTGGGCTCCGGCTCCTCGAACGCGGCCGTCGGGTTCGAGCTTCAGGTCATCGCCGCCGTCGTTCTTGGCGGCACCTCGCTGATGGGCGGGCGCGGCACGATCCTCGGCACGACGCTGGGCGCCCTAACAATCGCCGTCATCGGCAACGGCCTTATCCTGATGCACATCTCGCCCTTCTTCACCCAGATCGTCACCGGCGCGATCATCCTCATCGCCATCTGGCTCAACACGCGCATCTTCTCCGCGCGGCTCACCCTGCGCAGACGCAAATCATGACCGAACGTTCGCTTGCGCATACCAGCTCGGGCCGCGTCATGACCGTGCTCGGCGACATCGCGATCGCGGATCTCGGCGTGACGCTCATGCACGAGCACATCCTGAACGACTGCTCCTGCTGGTGGAACCCGCCCGGCCCCGACCGCGCCCACCTCGCCGAAGCCCCCCTGACGCCGGACATCCTGTGGGAACTCCGCCAGGACCCGTTCGTGAACCGCGCCAACCTGGCGCTCGACGACGAATCCGCCGCTATCGCCGAACTGCAGATCTTCGCCCTCCATGGCGGCAGCAGCGTCGTCGACCCCACCTGCCGCGGCATCGGCCGCAACCCCGCCGCTCTGCAGCGCATCGCCCGCGCTGCCGGTCTGCACATCGTCATGGGTTCGGGCTACTACCTGCAAAGTTCGCATCCGCCCGAGGTCGCGACGCTTTCGGTCGAGGAAATCGCCAACCAGATCGTGGCGGAGGCGACGGAGGGTTTCGACGGCGTGCGCATCGGCCTCATCGGCGAAATCGGCGTCTCGTCCGACTTCGCACCTGACGAGCGTAAATCCCTGCGGGCGGCCGCGTGCGCGCAATTCCGCACGGGGTTGCCGCTCATGGTGCATCTGCCCGGCTGGTTCCGCTTCGGCCACGAGGTCCTCGACATCGTCGAGGCCGAGGGCGGCGACCTCCGCCACACCGTGCTATGCCACATGAATCCGAGCCATGACGATTTTGAGTATCAGTCGACGCTCGCCGCGCGCGGCGCATTCGTTGAATACGACATGATCGGCATGGATTATTTCTATGCCGACCAGCAGGTGCAATGCCCGTCTGACGATGAAGCCGCGCGCGGCGTCCTTCGCCTGATCGACGCCGGCTACGCCGACCGGGTCCTGCTCAGCCACGACGTGTTTGTGAAGATGATGCTCACCCGGCACGGGGGCAACGGCTACGCCTTCGTCACCCGACACTTCCTGCCGCGCCTGATCCGCCACGGCCTCGACCCAGCCGCCGCACAGGCGCTCGTCACCGACAATCCCGCGCTCGTCTTCTTTGATCCGAGGTAACCCATGAAGAACGTCCTGCTCGTCGGCGAAAGCTGGATCAGCTCCGCCACCCACTACAAAGGTTTCGACCAGTTCGGCTCGGTAACATTCCACCGCGGCGCCGAACCGCTGGTGAAGGCCCTCGCAGGCTCCGATTTCGCGCTCACCTACATGCCCGCCCACGAGGCCGCCGAAGGATTTCCGTTCACGATGGACGGCCTCGCAGCGTACGACGCCGTCATCCTGTCCGACATCGGCGCCAACACCCTTCTCCTGCCCCCGCAGGTCTGGCTCCAGTCGAAAACCGTCCCGAACCGCCTCAAGCTCATTCGCGACTGGACCGCGAATGGCGGCGGCCTCCTGATGTGCGGCGGTTACTTCAGCTTTCAGGGCATCGACGGTCGCGCCCGCTGGCGGCGCACCGCGGTCGAGGAGGCCCTCCCCGTCACCTGCCTGCCCT
>JBBRUZ010000088.1:0-12695 GCA_038247355.1 Rhodobacterales bacterium | reverse complement strand
GGCGCCTCAAGGCCTACAAGCAGCTGCCCATCCTGAAGGCCGCCCTCGAAATGCACCGTGCGCCAGCCTGCGTCGACAACCGCGTTGACGCCATCGTCGACGCCGCATAACCATCAACGGCGCAGTGCCGCCCAGAGCACTTTTCAACAACGGGCGGGACATTCCCCCTGCTATCCGCGCCGGACGGATGTGCGATCAAGGCGGGCGCTCGCCGCGGCGGCTCAATAAGTGCGGATCAGACCGACGAGCTTGCCTTGCACCCGAACCTGATGGTCCTGGTAAAGCCGCGTCTCATAGGCGGGGTTGGCGGCTTCGAGCGCGATCGTCGCGCCGCGTCGGCGGAATGTCTTAAGCGTCGCCTCCTCGCCCTCGATCAGCGCCACGACGATGTCGCCGTTGTCCGCGGCCGATTGTTCCTGAATGACGACGATATCGCCGCCGTTGATCCCGGCCCCGATCATCGAGTCGCCCTTGACCTCCAGAGCATAGTGCCGGCCCCGCGTCCCGAGCATCGAGGTGGGAACGGCGATGCTGTGCGAGGCGTGCTGGATCGCCTCGATCGGCGTGCCGGCGGCGATGCGGCCCATCACCTCGACCTCGATCGAGCCCGCCTCGACCGCGATCGCGGCAACTGGACGCTCCGGCCGACCGCCGGCGATCACCGCGGGCTGGAACCCGACGCCGGCCTCGAGGCTGTCGGGCAGTTTGATAATCTCGATCGCGCGGGCGCGATGCGCGAGGCGCCGGATGAAACCCCGCTCTTCCAGTGCTGTGATCAGGCGATGAATCCCCGATTTGGAGCGGAGATCCAGCGCGTCTTTCATTTCTTCGAACGAGGGAGGCACCCCGTCCTTCTGCAAACGGCTGTGAATGAAGTGCAGGAGATCGTATTGTTTTCGTGTCAGCATCCCGGGGTCCTCCGACATATCCCGGAAACCGTTCTAGTAACGTTCCCGGTTTGTGTCAATAATCTATTACGATGCACAACTGGCAGTTTACCACGTCCAGACAAACTCAACCAGATCTCCCGCAAAGCGCGGCGGATCGTCTGGGGCGCGCACCATGAGCCCGTTCGCCGCCGCGAGAACCGTCAGCAGCGAGCTATCCTGGCGAGCGAACGGCGTGCAGCGCCAACCGTTCGCTCCCGGCTCGATCCGTGCGCGCACGTAGTGTGTGCGCGGGCCGTTCGCCTCGACGGGCCCCGTCAGACGCGCCGGCGCCCGGTCGGGCAGCGCGCCGATGAGCCCGAGCATCTTCTCGACGGCCGACTGCACGAACAAGCGGCCGCAGACCATCGCGGACACCGGGTTGCCGGGCAGCCCGATCAGTATCTGCGCGCCGAACCTGCCGGCGAGCAGCGGCTTTCCCGGTCGGATCGCGACCTTGTAGAAATCGAGCGCGAGGCCTCGAGCGATGGCGGTCCGCTGCACCAGGTCGAAATCCCCGACCGAGGCGCCCCCGAGCGTCACGATCAGGTCGGCGCCGCCGGCAAGATCGAGCACGGCGACGAGATGTTCGGGCGTATCGCGCGCGATCGGCAACAAGCGCACCTCGGCGCCGACGCGCTCGAGCATCGCCTTCAGACCGAAGCTGTTGGACGCGACGATCTGGTCGGGGCCGAGTGCTGCGCCCGGCGGGCCGAGTTCGTCGCCTGTCGGGATCAGCGCCACCACCGGCCGGCGCGTGACGTCGATCTCGCTCGCGTTCATCGCGGCAATCAACGCGACGTCCGCCGGCGATAACCGCCGCGGCCCCGTCACCCGGTCGCCTGCGGCGAAATCCCCGGCCGCCGGCCTGACATTCTCGCCGGATGCGGCCCCTAGCCGCAACGTGATCGCATCGCCGGTGCGATCAACGTCCTCCTGAAGCGCCACTGCGTCGGCGCCCTCGGGCATCGGCGCACCAGTAAAGATCCGCACCGCTTCGCCCGGACCGACTGCGCCCGCGAACCGTGCGCCCGCCTGGGATGCGCCAATCACCCGCAGCCCCGCGCCGGCGCTCGCGTCGTGCGCCCGTACCGCGTAGCCGTCCATGGCGGAGGCCGCGAACGGCGGCTGGTCGCGCGTGGCGACCACATCGCGCGCCAGAACCCGCCCGCCCGCCGACGCGAGCGGGATCGTTTCGACGGGCAGAGGCGCGAACAGCGCCATCAGCCGGGCATGCGCCTCGACGACGCTCAGCATCCGATCATGGCGTCGCGAACCGCCCGGACTTGCCTCCGTCCTTCAACGCCACGCGGATGTCCTCGATCGCCATCCCGCGATCCACCGCCTTGAGCATGTCGTAGATGGTAAGCGCCGCCACCGAGACCGCAGTCAGCGCCTCCATCTCGACGCCGGTCGGACCCGTGGTCGCCACCCGCGCCTCGATCAGCATCCGGCAAGCCGCCGCGTCCTCGGAGAAATCGACCGTGACGCTAGTCAGCGACAGCGGATGGCACAGCGGGATCAAATCCGCGGTGCGCTTGGCCGCCATGATGCCGGCGATGCGCGCGACGCCCAGCACGTCGCCCTTGGCCGCCGTTCCGCTGCGCGCTAGAGCCAGCGTCGCCGGCGCCATGCGCACTGCACCGCGCGCCACCGCGACCCTCGCGGTCAGCGGCTTGCCGCCGACATCGACCATCCGCGCAGCACCCGCCGCGTCGAAGTGCGTCAGCTCCGCCATCAGCCAGCCTCCGGCGTCCACGGACTGCGCAGAAGCTCGCGCGTCGCCCCCTCGACGTTCTCGGCGCGCATCAGCGTCTCGCCGACCAGGAAGCAGCGCACACCGTAGCGCGCGAGTTCCGCGAGATCCTGGCGCGTCGAAAGCCCCGACTCCGCGACGATCACCCGATCCTGAGGCACGCCCCGCGCGAGGCTCCGCGTCGTCTTCAGGTTCACCTCGAACGTGGTCAGATCGCGGTTGTTGATGCCCAGCAGCGTCGAGCGCAGCAGCTTGGCGCGCTCCAGCTCTTCGGCGTTATGCACCTCGATCAGCACGTCAAGGCCCCAGGCGGTCGCGGCGGCCTCGATCTCGGCGGCCTCGGCGTCGCCAAGCATCGCCAAGATGATCAGGATACAATCGGCCCCGAGCGCGCGCGACTCCGCGACCTGCCACGGATCGACGATGAAATCCTTGCGCAGAACCGGCAGATCCACGGCCACGCGCGCCGCCCCGAGATCCTCGGGCGCTCCTTGAAAACTGGGACCATCCGTCAGCACGCTGAGGCAGGCGGCGCCGCCCGCGGCATACGCGAGCGCCAGCGACGCTGGATCGAAATCCTCCCGGATCAGACCCTTCGAAGGACTGGCCCGCTTGATCTCGGCGATAAGCGCATAGCCGCCCGCCGCCGAAGCGCGGCGCAGCGACGCCGCGAAACCGCGCGTCGGACCTGCGCTGCGCGCCGCCGCCTCGACTTCGGCCTGCGTTCGCGCGGCTTTGCCCGCCGCGACCTCCTCGACCTTGTAGGCCCGGATGACTTCGAGAATGCTCATGGCTTACGGTCCCGCCTGCGTGACGCGCGCCAGACTCTCGGCCTTGCTCCGCGCCGCTCCGCTGTCGATGCTTTCACGCGCCAGTGCAACCCCTGCGGTCAGGTCCGCCGCCCGTTCCGCGATCACCAGCGCCGCCGCGGCATTGATCAGCACGGCGTCGCGATAAGCCGACTCCGCCCCCGCGAGCAGCGCGCGCAGCGCTGAGGCGTTCTCGGCTGGCGCGCCGCCGAGGATCGCCTCGAACGGATGCACCGGCAGTCCGGCCACCTCGGGATGGATCACGAACTCGGTGACCTTCCCGTCGCGCAATTCCGCAACGTAAGTCTCCCCGGCGATCGACACCTCGTCCGCGCCGTCCGCGCCATGCACCAGCCATGCGCGGTCCGAACCGAGCGCGCCGAGGGTCACGGCCATCGGCCGGATCACCTCGCGCGAAAATGCGCCGGTCAATTGCCGGCGCACGCCCGCCGGATTGGTCAGCGGCCCGAGGATGTTGAATATCGTCCGCGTCCCGAGCTCGGCGCGCGCCGGCATCACGTGCCGGATCGCCGGATGATGCAGCGGCGCCATCATGAAGCCGATCCCGACCTCGCGCAGCGCTCGCTCCACGACCTCCGGCCCCACCATCACGTTTACGCCGAGCTCGGTCAGCGCATCCGCCGCGCCCGACTTCGAGCTGAGGTTGCGGTTGCCGTGCTTGGCCACCACCACGCCGGCGCCCGCCACGACGAAGGCCGCCGCCGTCGAGATGTTGAGCGTGCCTTTGCCGTCGCCGCCAGTGCCGACGATGTCCATTGCCCCCTCTGGCGCATGAACCCGCAGGCACTTCGCCCGCATCACGCTCGCGGCGGCGGCGTATTCCTCGACGCTCTCGCCGCGTGTGCGCAGCGTCATCAGGAACCCGCCGATCTGGGCCGGGGTCGCGTCGCCCTCCATGATCGCGGTAAAGGCCGTTTCCGCCTGTTCGCGCCCGAGCGGCCCCTCGACCGCCCGCGCAAGCAGCGGCTTCAGCCGGTCGCTCACGCTTCTTCCAGTTCGACAAGCGTGCCGGTGAAGTCCTTGGGATGGAGGAACAACACCCGCTTGCCGTGCGCCCCGATCGCGGGCTCGCCGCTGCCGAGCACCCGCGCACCCTGCGCGCGCAGCTTGTCGCGCGCGGCGAGGATGTCCTCGACCTCGTAGCAGACGTGATGGATGCCGCCCGCGGGGTTTTTCGCCAGGAACGCGGCGATCGGCGAGCCCTCCCCCAACGGATGCAGCAATTCGATCTTGGTGTTCGGCAGGTCGATGAACACCACCGTCACTCCATGCGCCGGCTCGTCCTGCGGTGCGCCAACGCGCGCCCCCAGCGTATCGCGATACTGCGCCACCGCCGCCGGTAGATCTGGCACCGCGATGGCCACGTGGTTCAGCCGTCCGATCATCCGCCGCTCCTTGACCCGGTTTGGCTCGTCTTAGTGCATGTCAGGCGACCGGGGACACCGGTTTTTGCTCGCACGTCAGCGAAAGACGCGAAGGCCGAGGCGATCTTGTCACAGCCGCGACTGCGGTTGTCGTCTCGGGGTCCGGACGCCCCCGGACGCGCATCAACCCGCCAACTCCGCCAATAGCCGCCGCGCCTCCTCGGAGCAGGGGCTCAGCCGCGTCCGGTCCTCCGCCGGATAGAACCGCGCCCGAAGCGCCGTTGGCATCGGGGCGGGCCTGAACAGCGTCACCAGCGGCCCGATCCGCTCCGCCTCCGCCGCCCAGGACCGCGCCAGCGCGTCGGCGGCGCCCTTGGTCGCGCTGTAGCTTCCGAAGAAGCGCTGACCGGCCCGGTCGTCGGCGATCTGCACGAACCGCCCTTTCGGCGCGGCCTTCAGCAACGGCTGGACCATCGCGATCAACCGCTGGGTACCCTTCAGGTTCACCTCGACGCTCGTCTCGAAGTCCTGCGCCGCGATATGCTCCGCCGGCGCCAGCGGCGGAGCATGGGCGGCGGCGTGGATCACCAGATCGAGCCGCCCCCAGCGCTGATGCACGGCGAGGCATAGCCGCTGCAACCCGCCCTCGTCGGTAATCGACAGCGGCGCAAGCGTCGGCGTCGGCCCGCCGAGCGCCTCGACCGCATCCGCCATCTCCTCGAGCCCGCCAACCGTGCGCGCCATGCCGATGACATGCGCGCCGGCGCCCCCCAGCGCCACGGCCATCGCGTAACCGAAGCCGCGACTCGCGCCCGTGACGAGCGCGACCGTCCCTGCTCCGACGCTCACGCCGGCACGCGGGTCTCGAACCCCTTCTCGATCATGTCGCTCGGCCGCACCGGATAGTCGCCCGAAAAACACGCGTCGCAGAACTGCGGCTGCGCCGCGTCCCGGCCGCCCGGCACCCCGCAGGCGCGATAGAGCCCGTCGAGCGACACGAAGCGCAGACTGTCGACCCCGAGATACCGGCAGATCTCGTCCTCGGTCATCCGCGCGGCGATCAGCTTCTCGCGCTCGGGCGTGTCCACGCCATAGAAACACGGCCACATCGTCGGCGGCGAAGCGATCCGGAAATGCACCTCCGCCGCGCCCGCATCCATCACCATCTCGCGGATCTTCATGCTCGTCGTGCCGCGCACCACCGAATCGTCGACCAGCACGACCCGCTTGCCGGCGATCACCGCGCGGTTGACGTTGAGCTTCAAGCGAACGCCCATATTGCGGATCTGCTCGGTCGGCTCGATGAACGTCCGGCCCATGTACTGGTTGCGGATGATCCCCATCGCATAGGGTATGCCCGATTGTTGCGAGTATCCGATGGCCGCCGGCGTGCCGCTGTCGGGAACCGGACAGACGAGATCGGCGTCGACCGGCGCCTCTTTCGCCAGTTCCACCCCGATCGCGCGCCGGGTCTCATAAACCGAACGCCCGCCGATCACGCTGTCCGGCCGGCTGAAATAGACGTGCTCGAACACGCAAAACCGCGGCTGGACCGGATGAAACGGGAAAAAGCTCTCGACGCTTCCGTTCTCGCAGATCACCATTTCGCCCGGCGCCACGTCGCGGACGTAATCCGCCCCGATTATGTCGAGCGCGCAGGTCTCCGACGAGAGAACCCAGCCGTCGCCAACGCGGCCGAGCATCAGCGGCCGCACCCCCAGCGCGTCTCGCACGCCGATCAGTTTCGTGCGCGTCATCGCCACGATCGAGAACGCGCCCTCGACCCGCCGCAGCGCGTCCTTCATCCGCTCCGGAATGGTTTTCTGGATCGAGCGGGCCATCAGATGGATGATGCACTCGGTATCGGAGCCGGACTGGAAGATCGACCCGCGCTCGATCAGCTCCTCGCGCAGGCTCAGCGCATTGGTCAGGTTGCCGTTGTGTGCGATCGCCGCCCCGCCCATCGAGAATTCGGCGAACAGCGGCTGCACGTCGCGGATCGCCGTCGGACCCTTCGCGCCGGCGGTGGAATAGCGCACATGCCCGATGGCGAGCTGCCCGGGCAGGGTTTCCATCAGCGACGCCTTGGTGAAATTGTCCCGCACATAGCCAAAGCGCCGCACCTGGCTGAACCCGACCTGTGGCGCATAGGAGACGATCCCCCCCGCCTCCTGGCCACGATGCTGCAGCGCGTGCAGCCCCAGCGCGACGAAATTCGCCGCGTCCTGCGCGCCGCCGACGCCAAAAATTCCGCATTCCTCGTGCAGCTTGTCGTCATCGAAGGGATGGCTGAACAAGGCTTCCTGTCTCCGCGCCCCGAGCGTCAAAGCGACATATAGTCCCGAGCGCCGATAATGTCACCCAGACCCGCGTCCGGACCCGTCGTCGTCGCCGGCGCGCAGGAGCCCACCAGCCGCTCGTACTGCCCCGCGATCCATTGCGGCGCATCGGCCGGCAGCGCCGCGGCCAGCTGCGCCTCGACCCCCGCGAACAATGCGCGCGTGCGCGAGGCGTCGATCTGCGCCACGCCGCCGGCGCCGCCGAGTACGCGATCATAGACGACGAGCGCTATGGCAATCAGCAGAACCCCCCGCGCCGCGCCGAACACCAGCCCCAACCCCTGATCCACCGGCCCAATCGCCGAATCCTGCACCGCCCCGGACAGCAGCGGCGTGAAGATCGACACGATCACCAGCGCCACCGCGAACACCGCCACGAACCCGGTCAGCACGCCCAGTTCGCAACTCGTCCCGATCACGTCGCGCAACACCGGAATCTCGCGCATCAGCGGCTCCACCGCCGGCGCGAAGGCGAAGGCCGCGAAGGCGGCGACGATCCACCCGATGATCGACAACGCCTCGCGCACGAGCCCCCGCGCATAGGCGAGCACCGCGGAGATCGCGATCAGCGCCAGCGAGACGCCGTCCACAATGTTGAATTGGTCCATCCTCGCCGCATCCTATGCATCGATCGCGCCGAACGTGTTCTCTATGAACGACGCCAAATCCGCAACCGGCCTGATCTCCAGCGGCGCCGCCCCGAGCATCTTCATTCCCGCGGGCGCATAGGCGGCCTGGAACCCGAGCTTCGCCGCCTCGCGCAGCCGCGCATCCGCCTGCGCGATGGGGCGAAGCGCGCCGGACAGCGAAATCTCCCCAAAGATCACCGCATCCGCCGCCAGCGCCACGTCCTGCCGCGCCGACATCAACGCCGCGGCCACCGCCAGATCCGCGGCGGGCTCGGTAATCCGCAACCCCCCGGCGACGTTGAGGTAGACATCCAGCCCCCCGAACCCCACCCCGCAGCGCGCCTCCAGCACCGCGAGGATCATCGCGAGCCGCCCGGCATCCCACCCCAGCACCGATCGGCGCGGGCTCGCCAACGGCGACGGCGCCACCAGCGCCTGCACCTCGACGAGCAAGGGCCGCGTCCCTTCGACCCCCGCGAACACCGCCGACCCCGTCACCGCCCCCTCGCGCTCGGACAGGAACAGCGCCGACGGATTGGACACCTCCGCCAGCCCCGCGCCGGTCATCTCGAACACCCCGATCTCGTCCGCCGGCCCGAACCGGTTCTTCACGCTGCGCAGGATGCGGAACTGGTGCCCCCGCTCGCCCTCGAAATAGAGCACCGTATCGACCATGTGCTCGACCACCCTTGGCCCGGCGATCTGGCCGTCCTTGGTCACATGCCCGACCAGGATCACCGCCACTCCCCGCCGCTTGGCGAAGGTGACCAGTTCATGCGCCGCCGCTCGCACCTGCGCCACCGAGCCCGGCGCGCTTTCGACGTGATCGACCCACATCGTCTGGACCGAGTCGATCACCGCCAGCGCCGGTCGTTCCGCTTCCAGCGTCGTCAGGATGTCGCGCAGGTTGGTCTCCGCCGCCAGCCGCAGCGGCGCATCGCCGAGCCCCAGCCGCCCCGCCCGCATCCGGATCTGCGCCGCCGCCTCCTCGCCCGAGACATAGATCACTTCGGCGCCCGCCCGCGCATAGGCCGCCGCCGCCTGCAACATCAGCGTCGATTTCCCGATCCCCGGATCGCCCCCCACAAGGATCGCCGAGGCCGGCACCAGCCCGCCTCCCAGCACCCGGTCAAGTTCCACGATCCCGCTCACCCGACGCGGCTGCTCCGGATCGCTCGCGCCGAGATCGCTCAACGCAACCGAGCGCCCCCGCGCCCTCCCCAGGCTCTTGCCCGCAGGCCCCGCCGCCAACCCCGCATCCTCGACGATCGAGTTCCATGCTCCGCAGGCTTCGCATCGCCCCGCCCATTTCGAATGCACGGCCCCGCATTCGTTGCAGACGTAGGCCGCCCCCTTGCGGCTCACCTTATCGCCGCGATCGGCCCAGCCGCCCGCCCGTGGATGAACTGATCGACGTAAGGATCGCCGCAGCCGTCCATATCCTCAACCGGCCCGGCCCAGCGCACCACGCCGCCGTGCAGCATCGCCACATGGTCGGCAACCGTCCGCACCGTCGTCATGTCATGCGTGATCGTCACCGCGGTCGCTCCCATCTCCTCGACCAGCTCGCGGATCAGGTCGTTGATCACCCCCGCCATGATCGGGTCGAGCCCTGCCGTCGGCTCATCGAAGAAGATCAGCGCCGGATCGGTCGCGATGGCCCGCGCCAGCCCCACCCGCTTCTGCATCCCGCCAGACAGCTCGGCGGGATAGCGATCGGCGACCTCCGGCCCGAGCCCGACACGCCCGAGTTTCGCCACCGCCAGCGAATGCGCCTGCGTCCGGCTCAAGGGCTTGCGCGCCTGGAGCAGCCGGAAACTCACGTTTCGCCAGACCGGCAGGCTGTCAAACAGCGCACCGCCCTGGAACAGCATCCCGAAGTTGCGCAGGAAAGCCCGCCGGTCGATGCGCTCCACCGGCGCCCCGTCGATGCGGATCTCGCCCCGGTCATGAAGCAGGAGCCCCAGGATACACTTGAGCGTCACCGACTTGCCCGTGCCCGATCCGCCGATGATGACCACGCTCTCGCCCGGCATGACCTTCAGGTTGACCCCGGCCAGAACCCGGTTCTCTCCGAAGGCCTTGTGCAAGTCGAGCAATTCGATGCGAGGCGTCTCCGCCATCAGAAGAACGCCTCGGTCAGCACATAGTTCGCCGCCAGAATCAGCACGCTCGCCGTAACCACCGCGTTCGTCGTCGCCTGACCGACGCCCTGCGCGCCGCGCCCCGAATTGTAGCCGTGAAAACACCCCATCAGCCCGATGATGAACCCGAAGGTCGCGGCCTTCCACAACCCCGAGGTCACGTCTCCCACCTCCAGAAAATCGAGCGTGTTGCGGATGTAGTTCGCCGGATTGAACCCCAGGCGCGCGGTCCCGACCAGATAGCCGCCCATCACTCCGATGACGTCGCCGATCAGAACCAGCACCGGCAGCGCCAGTGTCGCCGCCAGCACGCGCGGCAGCACCAGATACTTGATCGGATCGGTCGACAGCGTGCTCAGCGCGTCGATCTGCTCGGTCACCCGCATCGTCCCGATCTCGGCGGCGATCGAGGAGGACACCCGGCCCGCCACCATCAGCCCGCCCAGCACCGGTCCGAGCTCGCGCACGATCCCGATGGCGACGATCGACGGCACCACCGTCTCCGCGCTGAACCGCGCGCCGCCCGCATATATCTGCAACGCCAGCGCCGCCCCGGTGAACAGCGTCGTCAACCCCACAACCGGCAGCGAGAAATAGCCGATCCGCATCAGTTGCCGCCCCAGCTCGCCGAAGTAAAACGGCGGCCGGACCAGATGCGACACGATTAACCCGGCGAAAATCGCGAGGCGCCCCGTCGCCGCCAGCAGACCGAGAACCGACCGCCCGATCGAGGCGAAAAAGCCAGAGACGACGTCGATCACGATCATGCGCTGGATCCGGATTGCTGCGGGTTCCCCAGATAGACCCGTTCGTACCGCGCGCCAAGACCGGTGAGGATTTCATAGCCGATGGTGCCCGCCGCAGCCGCGAGGGCGTCGACGCCCTGCACACCGTTCAGCACCTCCAGCGCGTCGGGAACCTCGCGCAGGCCGGTCACATCCACGGTGATCAGATCCATCGACACCCGACCAACGACCGGGCAGGCCGCGTTTCCCGCCCAAAGCTTCATTCCATGGCCGCCAAGCGCCCGGAGCAGCCCGTCGGCGTATCCCGCCGCCACCGTCGCGATCCGGCTAGGCCCCGCCGCCACCCAGGCCGCGCCGTAGCCGACCGCCTCTCCGGGCGCCACTTCGCGCACCTGCACCACCGGTAGCGACAGCGTCACCACGGGCCTTGCGCCCGCAAAGGGGAGACCGCCGTAGAGCCCCACGCCGGGCCGCGTCATGTCGAAGTGGAACGCCGGCCCCAACAGGACGCCGCCCGTCGCCCCGAGGCTGCGCCGCGCGCCGGGAACCCGCGCCGCCAGCGCCACGAAAGCCGCGCGCTGGCGCTCGTTCTGCGGGTGACCCGGCTCGTCGGCGCAGGCGAGGTGGCTGATCACCAGCCGAGGCGCGAGGCGCGGCATCAGATGCGCCACCGAGCCAAGCTCCGCGGGCTCCAGCCCGAGTCGGTGCATTCCGCTGTCCACCTGCACGGCACAAGGAAGGCCGTCGCATTGGTGTATGAAATCATTCATTTGCGCCACGCTATTGAGACACGGCGTCAGCTGGAATCGCTGGCATAGTTTTGCGTCCCCCGCCATCAGTCCGGCAAAGACAAAAATGGCTGGCCCCGGTCCGAGGGTGTCGCGCAGCGCGGCCCCTTCCTCCGCCAGCGCGACAAAGAAACTCTGCGCCCCAGCACCTGCCAGCGCTCGGCCCACCGGCCCGGCCCCGAGCCCGTAGCCGTCGGCCTTCAGCACCGCCGCGGTCTCGACCTCCGGCCCGCTCGCCGCGTCGAGCTCCCGCCAGTTCGCGACGACGGCTCCGAGGTCGATGGTCAGGCGGGCGCGGGCGATGGTTCGTCTCCGCCGGGCCAGGGCTCTCCCCGACCCAGGAAAGAATAGACGAATGTCGTGTGCTCGCCCAACCTGAAACACTCCCCGCAATTGCCCGAACCCGTCAGCCATCCGCACGTCATCTGTCGTCCAGACCCAAAATGCACGAACTTCGGTGCGAGCGCCAACCCTGGAAGTCAACATTTATCGTCGCTAGCGACAGCCTCGCGGACGCCGTAGTCACGTTTGCTCCGGCGCACGCAAATCGTTTTAGGGATCCAGCCGCTCGGCGGCTATTCCTCAATCGATCTGGCCGCGCTCACCGCCGATCACGCCAACGACGAGAATGCGCGGTTCACTGTCACGCTAACGGGGCGCTCAGCGCTTCGGCGCCCGCGTCGATGATGCGATGCTGACCTACTGCGTCGATCCTTGCGACCCGTCTTCGCCGCTCGAGCAGGAGATCGCCGACGTCATCGCCGGCGCGTTACTGGCCGACCCGGCGCCGGTCGTCATCCCCAACCAGAGCGTGCAACAGGAGCTGGACGACCTTTAAGTGGACGCGTTGCGCGGGTCTCTGAACGACTACAACCAGTTCGCCTTGCACCTTGGTCCGCTGCTGGTGCTGGCGTCGGGCGGGATTCGCTTCCTGATCGCCCTGCGCGATTACAGATGGCCTGCACTTCTCGGCAGGCTTGCGCGCGATCTGAGCGGGCTCGCCATCGTGATCGGCTTGCTGGTTGCGGTATACCTGACGCCCCCCGACGGCGCGCTTCGCGAGGTTCGGTCGGCTGGCGTACTGCGGGCGTGCGTGCCGCTCCTCTTCCCGCCGCTGGTGACCGGCGACGCGCCAAGCTCGGCGTCGACATCGAGATCCTCGCGGAGGTGCCG
>JBBRUZ010000087.1:0-12868 GCA_038247355.1 Rhodobacterales bacterium | reverse complement strand
GTCAGATCGCTCGGATACCGCAACGCATCCCGATTATGCGCCACCCGAGCAGGTTCAGTCCAAGGCATGCAATCCCTCCATCTTCCCGACAAAGATGGTGAATCACAACATACTGGTGCCATTCAACTTCTTTTCGCTCGGACTCTTAGGCATGGTGCTTCCTAACCTAATGCTTCACGCTAAGCATATAGGAGTGCCGCGCCTCGCGCGATAACCGCGTCAATCCCGCCAGATTTCAAACTGAGACATTACCCGAAAACGGACACCGAAAACCGCTTGATCAAGATTGATACTCTGGGAATGCGGGTGCTGCAAGATCCGTCAGGGGACGACTCCTGGGGATCGCGGCGCCGGCGGCGCCAGGCTCCGATCCGCCACGCCTCCACTCGACAGCCGCTGTCGCGCGCGCTACCCATCTTGTCGATGACTGTCTCCCGTCCTTCTCCAGACGCCGCAGGCCGCGCCAGACGCAGAGCGCGCCGTGCCCGCTGACCCCGGTCATCTCGCCGCGCTCGTCCCGCTCGATTGGTCGATCTACGCCTTTGCCTTCGTCGTGATCGTCGCAGCCGCGGTCGCCCAGTCGGCGCTCGGCGTCGGCTTCGGCGTGGTCGCCGCCCCGATCCTCGCCGTCATCGACCCCGCACTCGTGCCCGGCACGGTGATGATCCTCGGCTCGCTCACCGCCGCCGTCGTGGCGCTGCGCGAGCCGATCGGCTGGAGCGGAGGCAGCCTCGGCTACGCGATGCTCGGCCGCATCATCTTCAGCGTCATCGGCGGGCTCGTCGCGAGCCTGCTGTCGCCGCGGCTGTTCCTGCTCGTTTTCGCCGGGCTGATCCTGCTCGCCGTGGCGCTCAGCCTCTCCGGCCTGCGCATCGTCCCCACCCGGCGCAACCTCTTCCTCGCCGGTTCGGCCTCCGGCCTGATGGGCACGATCACCTCGGTCGGCACGCCGCCCCTCGCGCTCGTCTACCAACATGCACCGGGCGCCGAGGTGCGCGCGCGGCTCTCGGCCTTCTTCGCGGTCGGCGGGCTGATTTCGATCCTGTCGCTCGCCGTCTTCGGCGAACTCGGCCGCGCCGATCTCGTCTTCAGCCTGACGTTGCTGCCCGCGATGCTTGTCGGCTACCTGTTGTCGCCGCTGCTGGCCCGGCACACGGACCGGGGCTGGATGCGACCGGCGATGCTCGCGCTTTGCGTCGCCGCAGCCAGCCTTCTGCTCGTGAAGGGCGTGGCCGACTTCGCGACGGCGCCGCCGGGGGAAGCGGTCGGGGAATAGGGGAGACCGGGATGGACAAGGTTGCGATCGTGACGGCGGCGGGCAAGGGCATCGGCGCAGGCTGCGCGCGAAAGCTCGCCGCCGAAGGCTGGAAGGTGGCGACGCTCTCGCCCTCGGGCGGCGCCGAGCGGCTCGCCGCCGAGCTTGGCGGCTGGGGCGTGACCGGCTCGCTGACCGTGCCGGCCGATGTCGAGCGGCTGGTCGCGGGCGCGCTCGAGCGCTGGGGCCGCGTCGACGGCCTCGTCGTCAACGCCGGCCACCCGCCGAAGGGCGCGCTCCTGGACCTGTCCGAAGCCGACTGGATCGCCGCCTACGACATGATGTTCCTCAGCGCGCTGCGCCTGATCCGCGGCGTCGCCCCCACGATGCGCGCGCAACGCTCGGGCTCCATCGTGATCCTTTCCTCCTTCGCCGCGCTGGAGCCCTCGCTCGAGTTCGCCACGTCCTCGGTCGTCCGCGCCGGGCTGCTGGCCTTCGCGCGGATGCTCTCCGACCAGGAAAGCGCCGGCGGCCTCCGTGTCAACACCGTCGTCCCCGGCTTCGTCGACAGCCTGCCCGAAAAACCCGAGCGCCGCGCGAAACTGCCGATCGGCCGCTACGCCCGCGTCGAGGAAATGGCCGAGGCCGTGGCCTTCCTGCTCTCCGACCGCGCCTCCTACGTCACCGGCCAGGTCATGCGCCTCGACGGCGGCCTGATCCGCGCCAGCTGACAGGACCAACGTCACCGAGCGATCCAGTCCCTAGAAAACCAACAAGATGACCGAATACTCGCGCCGAATGCAGCCCACTCACAGCCCGAACCGCGCCGGGCTGAACGGCGCGGGATCGATCGGCGGCGCCCTCCCCTGCATCAGCGCGGCCAGCAGCGCAGCACTCCCGGCCGAGGTCGAGAACCCGATATGCTGGTGACCGCAGCACAGCCAGATCGAAGCGCCTCGGTTCAGCCGCCCGATCGCCGGCCGGCTGTCCGGCAGCGTCGGCCGGTCGCCTTCCGCATCGGACCCCGCCAGCGCCGACCCCAGCGGCAGCACCTCAGCTGCCCGCCGCGCAGCCGCCTCCCGCTGGGCGTCGAGCCCGGGCAGCCCGGGCAGAGTCAGCTCCGTCCCGGTCGAGAGCTGCACCCCATCGGGGCGCGGCGACAACACCAGCCCCCCCGCCACGTCATGGACCGGCCGGTTCAGCGCCGCCCCCTCCGCCAGCGCGAACCGCCGCACATAGCCCCGCTCCGACATCATCGGCAGTCGCAGTCCGAGCGTTGCCAGCAACCGCGCCGACCAGGCCCCCGCCGCAATCACGACGTGATCCGCCGTCACCCCGCGGCCGTCCGCGAACGCCACGAGCGGCCGCGCCCCGCCGTCGATCCGCTCCACCTCCACCCGCTCGGTCACCCCGCCGAGCCCGCGGAAGCGCTCGAGATACGCCGCAAGCACCGCCCCGGGCTCCGCCGCCGCCGCACTCCCCGTCATCCACACCGCCCGCGCGAACCGGCGGTCGAGATGCGGCTCCAGCTCCGCCAGCCCATCGGCGTCCCGCACCTCGAAAGCGACGCCGTGCTGCGCGAGGGTCGCGCGCAAGGCGGCTGCGGCGGCAAACTCCGCCTCGGTTTCATAAAGGACGAGCCAGCCCGCGTCGGACAGCAGGGCGGAGGCGCCGGCCTCCCGCAGCATCCGCCGGTGCTCCCCGATCGAAAGCCTGATCAGACCATCAAGTGCCGCCACCGTCGCCGCGTAGGTCCGCGGTCGGCTCGCATGGACGAACCGCGGTCCCCAGATCGTCGCGCGCAGCGCGGCGCTTGGGGCGAGCCGGAACCCGGGGCTTCGTCCGAGCAGAAGCGCCGGCGCGCGGCGCGCGATACCCGGCCCATTCAGGGGTGCGATCGACGATGTCGAGAGCACGCCCGCGTTCCACCGCGACGCGCCGCCGCCGGGCAACTCGCGGCCGACCAGCAGGACCTCGTAGCCGGCCCCGATCAGCGAAAGGCCCGCGCAGACGCCTACAATGCCGGCGCCGATGACCAGAACCCGCTCCGTCAAATCGCCCCCCTCCCGCCGCGCAGGCAGATGCCCCGACGCCGGGGTTACATTGACAGGGTCTCGGAGGACAGCGCGATGGCTTCCGCGGTCGCCGCAGCAGTCAGCCGGCAGCGGCGCATGCTGGCGGCGCGGTTCGAGTGCAAGACCGGCTTGGGCTTGGCGCGCTCCCTCGAGACGCTGGCCGATCCGCGGTCGCTTGCCTTGCGCTCCTTCGCGGCGCTCTTTTGCGCCGGCTTGAAGGCGGAGGGCTTGGCGGTCGGCTTCTTCGCTTCCGGCTTGGCCGTCGCGGGCTTGTGCTTGGCGGCGGCCAGCGTCGGCTGGTCCGGGCGCTTGACCCGATCCTTCGTGCTGACCGAGGCGCGATCTTTCGCCCGGTCAAGTTGCGCCGGCGTCTTCTTCTGCGGCTTGAGCGCCGATTCGATGTCCTTGGCCCTGTCGCGTTTCGCCACGTTGTCGGCGAGCTCGGTCTTGTCGCGGTTGGCCGGCCTGGCGAGGTTCTGCGGATTGCGCGCGCCGTCCGGCTTGTCGCCGAGCTGGGGCTTGCTCGGGTCACGCGGTTTGCGCTTGTCCGTGGAGTCCTTCAGCTTGTCGCGCGCTGCGCTCTCATCGCGAGCGGGGCGATCCTTCAGCTTGTCGCGCGCCGCACCGGCGTCCGGACGATCCTGGTGATCCTTCAGCCTGGCCTGGAGTTGTTCCCTGTCCTTGCTGTCCTTCTGGGCCTTGTTCTTCTCCGGCCGGGCGCCCGGCTTCTCCCGATCCTTGCGCTCCGCGAGGCGGTCGCGGGCCTCCTTCTTGCGCTCGTCCGAGGACTTCCACTTGTCGTCGGCGTCAAGCCGGTCGCGAGCGGCTTCGCGCCTGCGCCGGATGTCGACGCTGTCTCCCTTGACGTTGACATTGACGTCGCCGTCCACGTTGATGTTTGGACGGCGGTTGAAGTCGCCTTCGTCCCAGTCAAAGTTACGATCGTCCGGCCGCCAATAGTCGTTGTAATTTCGTCCGTTATTGTTGTCATCGTCGTCAAAAATCTCGTCCACCAGCATGGCTGTGCCGAAGGCGACCGCGCCGGTCGTCAGCAGGTTGGATGTCGGGTACCGGTCTTCGACCGACGTGTAGACCGGCGTGGCGGGTGCGGTCGCATAGGTGGGCTGGGCCGCATAGACGGTCTGCGTGTCATAGGTCGGCACATAGATGATCTGAGGATCGGCGGGCGCGATGCTGATGGCGTCGTCCCGGAACTCGACCACCTGCGCCTCGTTCGAGGCGAGCGTCCCGGCCGCCGAGGCCCGCGCGCGCATCAACTGCACCGCGTCGAGCACGTCCTCGGTCTGCAACGTCATCGCGTCGCCCAGATCCTCGGTCCAGTCGATCTCGTCGGCCATCCGCTGCACGACAGTGGGAAAGCCGGCGGCCAGCACCACGACGCTCGGGTCCCAGCCCTCCGCCTCGGCCGCGTCGGCGCGGTCCGGATCGGACAGATCCGCAGTATCGTCGATGAATCGATCCGCCTTTATGACCTCCAGCGGGTACGTCGCGGCGACGAGCACCTGGGCGAGCAGCGAATCAGGATACAATGCGATCGGCGCGACGAGATCGGCGATTTCGTCCTCACTGAACACTGCCTCCTCGTCTTGCGCGTTCGCCGGCGACGCCGCCATGCCGGCGAGCGCAAGCGTCAGCAACGCTGCTCCGGACAATGCCACGATACGCATTGAACCTTCACTCCCCTTGGCCGATCGGGCGCGCCGGCCGAATTCTCGTATCTGTAGCCAACCGATCGAACCGAGAAAAGTCCAAATCTTGATCGCCTTGTCCGACTCGGCGTCGCCGCGCTCGTAGCGACCGTCGCCGATCAAACCCTCGACGTCGGGCTCCATCGGGAGCCGCCGCACCGACATGTCCGACGAAAGGATTTCCTGGACCCGCAATCGGCTCGCGGGTAAGACGTGCGGCGTCGGAAACCAGGCACGCGTCCGACGCCGCCTCGAGCGCCGCATGGTCGGGTCCGGCGCCGATGATCACCCGTTTCGCGCCCTCAGTCGCGGGCGGCGTGTCCGCTCATCCGGTCCGCCAGCGTCACCTGCATCATCGCCGCAGACAGCGCATCGAAATAGGCGTCGTGCTGCGGCAGCGCGGGCAGGCCGAGATCCCGGCGGATGGTCTCGAAGCGCAGGTCGAGCGGCTTTCCGGTCCAGTGCGCCTGGGCGTGTCGATGCCTGTGGTACAGCGCCGAGACCTCGATCATCCGGTTGGGCAGGCCGATGCCGATCGTCTCCCGGCAGTATCGGCTGAGGATCCGCACGTCGAACGCGATGAAATAGCCGACCAGCGGGCGGGACCCGATGAAGTCGAGAAGCTTCGGCAGCGCTTCGGCCATCGGCTCGCCGGCGGCGACGTCCATCGGCCGCAGCCGATGCACGAGCACGGAACTTGCGGCGGGCGCGCGCTCCGGACGAACGGTGAGCACGAGGCGCCGCGCGCACAGGATGCGCCGGCCGAGGATCGGGATCGCGGCGATCGAAAGGATCTCGTCGCGGCGCGGGTCGAGCCCGGTCGTCTCGCAGTCGAGCGCGATCAGCTCGCCGCTCGCGTCGGGCTCGAGCAGACGCCTCCAGCGCGGATCGCTCAGCCGCCAGCGCTGGATCATCCGGCCAAGGCCCGTCACGGCGTCAGAACCCGCCGCGCCGCAGGCTGTGCCTCACGACCTCGCGAAGCCGGTTGACCGCGACGAAGACGTCACGCAGAACGTTGCGCTGCAGCGTGGTCAGATCGCCCGGGCGCAGCAACGCCCCCGAACCGCCGTCGATCTGCGCCCGCAGTTGCGTGTCGAGACTGAGGTCCATCAGCACCCGGAACGCGCTCGCCAGATCCTCGGCGAACCGGTCGTTCAGCACGCCGGCCTCGCCCAGCGCCGCGATCCGCGCGAGCGTGCCCGTGGCGGCGATCCGATGCCGCAGCGCGAGGCTGCGCACACCGTGAACGATCGGAAAGATGCCGCCCTTCTTCAGATCGACCTGATCACGGCCCGGCCCGTCGCTCGCCTTTAGCGCCTGGAACAGGCCGAGCGGCGTCGCGAACGCATCGATCGCACGCGAGAAATGCCCGAGGAAAACGTCGTTTCCGGCGACCGCATCGAACAACTCGTCGCGAAGCAGGCCCATCAGCTCGGTCCGGCCCGCCACCGCCACGGCATCGACCAGGATCGCGATCCGGATGTGCGCGCCCGCGTCCGGCGTGGCGACGTCGGCGCGGATCGCGGCGCGAAAGTCGCTCAACGTGCGCGACCACGCCGGATTGGACACCATCACCGCTCCCGGACACCGCGGAAAGCCGAACGATTCGAGCGCCCCGGAAAACTCCGTCCGAAACGCCGCGAGCTCCGCCGCATCGACCGGACCGGCGAGGATCAGCCCGTTGTCCTGATCGGTGCGGACGGTCTGCTCGCCGCGACCCTCGCTGCCCATGACGATCAGGCAGCCCTCCGCGCGGATCGACGCCGGGGCGACCTCCCCGAACAGCTGCGCGAACAGCCGGCGATTGAGGTCGGACGCGATCTCGGCGATCGTGCCGGCCGCCATTCCCTGACGCCTGAGCCGCCGGACCGACGTCGCGATCTCGGCGCTCGCCGCCCGCAGATCGTCGATCCCCGACGCGCGCGCGATGCGCCCCGCCACCACCATCGAGTTGCTCGACAACAGGCCGAGCAGGTCGATCTCGTCGATCAGCCCGACAAACACCCCATGCTCCACGACCGCCAGCCGCCGCTTGTTGTGCCGGGTCATCTGAACCATCGCGTCGAAGATGAACGCGTCGGGCGCGATCGTCACGATGTCCCAATGCGCGCAATCGCGGACCGGCGCCGAGATCGGCATCCGGCGCAGCACGCAGGCCTTGCTGAGGTTCATGCCCGTGACGATGCCGACCCGCTCGGCGCCGTCCGGACCGCGATCGCGCACGAACAGCGCGTTGGTGTCGTTCGCGCGCATCGTGTGGCCGGCGTGCTCGATCGTGTCGGCGCCGTCGATGAACACGGCCGGCGCGAGATGGGCGTCGCGCACCCGCGCGCGGGTCAGCGCCCCGGCGCGCTGGTCGTCCTCGTCCTCCGCCAGCGCGGCGAGCTTGCGGCTCAGATCGAGGTAGAAGTACCCGGCGAAGCGGGGGTTTCGCCGCGCGAGGCGCAGCGTGTCCTCGCGCGGCGCGCGGTGGCACAGCGTTTCCTCGCGCGCGATGAAGCCGTGGTCGGTCGATCCCTCCACCAGGGCGCGGCTGTCGAAGGCGTCGCGCGGTCCGTGGATCGCCACGAGCGCGTCGCCCGCCCGCTCCTCGACCGCGCCCTTGATCACGACGAACAGCGCCTCGACCGTGGCGCCCGGCGCGATGATGGCGGCGCCTGCGGGGAAGAACTCGATGTCAAGGCTCGCCGCGAACAGGCGCGCCTCCTCGGGGGTCAGACGGTCGAAGGGGGGAACGTCGTCGAGCTCCTGCATCGGTGTCGGGGGCTCCGCAGAGCCCCCGTTCCCGTTTCAGTGCGCTGCGGCGGTGGTCGCGCCGATGCCGGTCTGCGCGCGGATGAACTGCGCCTCGAAGCCGGCGCGGTCGATCTTTTCGCGCGCCGAATGATCGGTCACCGAGAAGAACCAGGTCGCGACGAAGGCCGCCGTCACCGAGAACAGCGCCGGATAGTCGTAGGGGAAGATCGGCTCGGCGAACCCGATCACCTTGACCCAGACCGACGGCCCGAGGATCACCAGCGTCAGCGCCGAGACGAGGCCGATGACCCCACCATAGAGCGCGCCGCGCGTCGTCAGCTTCGACCAGAAGATCGACAGGAAGATGATCGGAAAGTTCGCCGAAGCAGCGATGGCGAAGGCGAGGCCGACCATGAACGCGATGTTCTGCTGCTCGAACAGGATGCCGAGACCCATCGCGACGAGGCCGAGCGCGACGACGGAGATTTTCGACACGCGGATCTCGTCCTGCTCGTTGGCCTTGCCGCCCTTGATCACCGAGGCGTAGAGGTCGTGGCTGATCGCCGAGGCGCCGGCCAGCGTCAGCCCCGACACCACCGCGAGGATGGTGGCGAAGGCCACGGCCGAGATGAAGCCGAGGAAGTACGGGCCTCCGACCGCGTCCGACAGATGGATCGCGGCCATGTTGGTCCCGCCGATCAGCCCGCTCGCGTCGAAGTATTGGGGGTTGTTCATGACCAGCACGATCGCGCCGAAGCCGATCACGAAGGTCAGGATGTAGAAGTACCCGATGAAGCCGGTGGCGTAGAATACCGACTTGCGCGCTTCCTTGGCGTCCGAAACGGTGAAGAACCGCATCAGGATGTGCGGCAGCCCGGCGGTGCCGAACATCAGCGCGATGCCGAGCGAGATCGCCGAGACCGGGTCGGTGATCAAGCCGCCCGGCGCCATGATCGCCTGTCCCGCCTCGTGGACCCTGACGGCGTCCGCGAACAGCGCCTCTGGCGAAAAGCCATAGCGCCACAGCACCGCGCCGGCCATGAACGTCGCGCCGGACAGCAGCAGGACCGCCTTGATGATCTGGACCCAGGTCGTAGCGATCATGCCGCCGAACGTGACATAGACGATCATCAGCACGCCGACGATCACCACCGCCCACGCGTAGGGCAGGCCGAACAGCAGCTCGATCAGCTTGCCGGCGCCGACCATCTGGGCGATCAGGTAGAACGAGACCGTCGCGAGCGAGCCCGAGGCGGCGAAGATCCGGATCTCGGTCTGCGCGAGGCGGAACGACGCCACGTCGGCGAAGGTGAACTTTCCGAGGTTGCGCAACGGTTCCGCGATCAGGAACAGGATGACCGGCCAGCCAACGAGGAACCCGATCGAATAGATCAGCCCGTCGAACCCCGAAAGGTAGACGAGGCCGGAAATGCCGAGAAAGGACGCCGCAGACATGTAGTCGCCGGCGATGGCGAGGCCGTTCTGGAATCCGGTGATGCCGCCCCCCGCGGTATAGAACTGCGCGGCCGATTTGGTTTGGCGGGCCGCCCAGTAGGTGATGCCGAGGGTCATCGCGACGAAGGCGAGGAACATCATGATGGCAGGTATGTTCAGCGGCTGGCGCTCGCCTTCGACGGCGATTTCGGCGGCCGCGACCGAAAGGGGGGCGAGCAGCAGCAGCGCGAGGAGCGGACGGAACGAGCGCATCAGACGGATTCCTTCACGATATCGCGGGTGAGGCTGTCGAACTCGGCGTTCGCCCGGCGCACGTACACCCCGGTCAACGCGAACGCGGAGATGATGACGGCGAGACCGACGGGGATTCCGAGCGTCATCACGCCCGCGCCGAGCCGGATCGCGAAGATCCCCGGAGCGAACGCGACAATCAGCACGAACCCGAAGTAGATGGCCAGCATGATGACGGTCAGCCGGACCCCGAACGATCGGCGCTCCTCGACCAGTCGCACGAACTTCGGGTTCGCGCGAATAGCAAGCAAATCAGGTCCCGCCACTTCGATTTCTCCTTTTGCTCTGTCGCAATTTTTGCCCGCCGCTCGTCACATGCGTGCAGCGCGCTCCCGCAGACCACACCGTCCGCCCGACCACGGCGCAGACCGAATATCCGCGTCGCGGGTCAGTATTCGATCGAAAGATCAGAATTCACACCCCGGCCTCCTCACCGCCGAGGCGATATGCTCCCTCGCCGCCATGGCTTTCATTTCCAGACCATCGGGGCCGACTGCATTGCGATCGGAGCTCGACTGTTTCAGTCGTTACAGCCTCCGGTAAAATTCGCCATGATCCAGATCAAGAATTTAAGTATTTTTTTACCGCTGATCCCCGCGGGTCGGAGCGCCGTGCGCGCAACGGGAAAATGTCGCTGACGACGGTGACGTTGCGGGCGGTCAGGCTGTTTCGGTGCGCGCGCGTTCCGCGAGCCAGCGGGAATGGCCGCGCGCGCGCCCAGTCGGAGGTCGCGAGACGGGCCAGCAGCGCGCCTTCGATCTGCGGCTCGATTTCGACGATGTCCTCGAGGCGGCTCGGCCTGCGCGCGGGCGCCGCGAAGCGGCCGCGCTCGAGGCGACGATAGTCGAAATCGGGAAACACGATTCCGTGGTCGTCGCGCAGGATCAGCGGATCGGCGGACCCGTAGTCGAGCGCATCGGCAATGTCGCGTCGCAGCCGCGGGCGCGGCGCGCCGACCACGGCGTCCGCCTCCCGGAGCGCCGCGCACAGCGCGATGGCGTCCCGAGAGAACGTGCCGTCGCGCCCGGCATGGAAGGCCGCGCGGTAGGCCTGGAGAACCTTCATCGCCGCGGCGCTGATGCTGACGTTGACCTCGCCGACCGGCGTCAAGCCCGCCGCGTCAACGCCAAATGGCGCAAGATGGCGCCGGGTGAAGTCGGCGACGACGTCGCCGTCCTGAAGCGCGGCGCGATCGAAAAGATGCGCGCTTACCCGGTCCCCGCCAAACAGCTGCGCATAAGAGCCGAGCGCCGCGCTGTTTTTCGGGGGGATCGGCGCCGCGATCTGCGACGACGATTTCAGCATCTGCTGCACCCGCGAAACATAACGCAGCGAGGGTCGGCGCAAGTAGGCGACAAAACGCGGCGCCGCGCCCAGTCCGTTGAGCGTCGCGACGAAACGCCGCGCTTCGCCGGCCGGGATCGGCCTGAACATCGTCTCGGACGACAGCAGCAGCAGCGCCGGCGTCTGCGCTGCGATCTCGCCGCGGATATGGCCGAGGATGCCCGCGAAAAGCGTCTGCGCCTCTGCGGCGGTCGATCCAAACTTCTTGTGTCGCGGCGGTGTATCGACCGGGCGGAGCAGGCAGCCGAAAATCCGGTGGCAACGCATCGAAAAGTCCGTCGCGAGCGGATAAAGCACGCCGGCGCCGCGCAGATACGCCGCCGAGGCCGCCATCGTGTGCTGGATCGCGTCGGTGCCGGTCTTCGGCGTACCGATATGAAAGAGCGTCTCCATGCGGTCAGAAGCCGGCCCGGACGACCGGCCAGCGCGGGCCCGTTTCGGCGTCGGTCGTCCTTCTCACGCGCGTAACCTTTCGACGATTGGTTGTCGTCACGTTAACAGGCCCCGGCCACGAGCGGAATGCGCGAAACGGCGGCGATGCGCCCCCCGGTGAAGGCCCGGCGAGCCCGCCTCCGGTGCAAAGCCCCGACACCGCGCATGGAAACGGCCTGGCTGTCGCGCCGTCCGTCGCGCAAGCGACCTTCGCGCGCGGTTTCGCCTCGCCCCGACGCCGGGGCGGTTTCGCCTCGCCCCGACGCCGGGCGGGCGGCCGACCCGGTCGGCCTTTTCCCCGGATGGCAGATGCTATATCGCGGCCCGGCGCAGGACGGACAGCCGATAAGGGGGGCAAAAACACTATGAAGCACGACGTCGCGGGTCAATCGTCCGCCATGCCGGCACCGACCGGCGCCTGACCACACTGCAGATCGCCCCCAGATCGCCCCGGAGCGCCATGCCGCCGAAACTGATCCTTCACGCCGGAACCCACAAGACGGGCACGACCGCGATCCAGGCGTTTGCGGCCATGCACGCCGAGGCGCTGGCCGGGCGCAGCGTGATCTACCCCGATCTCGCCGGGCTGGGGCGGCAGTTCGAGCGCAGTCGCTATCTGCTCTACCCCCATCACATCTTCGCACATGCGCTCGCCGACGACGACGAGGTGCTGACGGCCGCGGACGCCGCCCGGCTCGCCGGTCTCTGGGCCGAGGACGCGACGGCGCAGAACGCGTCGGTGTTCGTCAGCTCCGAACCGCTCTATCGCCACGCGCTGGCGGGCGACGCCGCCGACAACAGCCGGCGCGGGGGGCGGGCGCGCTATCTCGACCGGGTCGCCGCAGCGCTCGCGCCGTTCGACGTCGAGGTCGTGCTGGTCTTTCGCCGCCCCGAGGATTTCGTGCGCTCGATGTTCCAGGAGAACGTCAAGCAGACCGCCCGGCTGCGATGGGCCTCGTTCGCCGCATTTCGCGCCCAGGCCCTCGGCGGCGCGCTCCGCTACGCCGAGAACGCGGCGCTGTTCGCGGAACGCTTCGGCCGCGTCCGCTGTCTCGTCTACGAGGACCTGCCCTCCGGCGCGCCGTTCTGCCAGCGGTTCTTCGAGGCGATCGGCGTCAATGCGGCGGGCCTCGAGCCGGTCGGAACGGTGCGCGCGAGCCTCGACGCGGTCGGGACGGCGGTCAAGCACTTCCTCGGCCGCGCGGGCGAGCCCGACCAGCACAACAAGCCGCTGCTGCGATGGGCGACGTCGCCCGACGCGGCGGCCCTGACCGCCGAGCGCCTCGGTCCCGGCCCGTTCGGCCTCTGGGAGAGCGCCGCGGCGCGGACGGCGTTCGTCGCGGCGACCGCGCCCGAAGTCGAGCGGCTGCGCGCCGAATTCTTCCCCGATCGCGCCGTGCTGTTCCCGCCGTCGTCCGAGAAGGTCCTGCCGCCCGTCCCCGTCTTCGACGCCGAGCTTCGCGCCGCGCTGATCGCGGGCTACCGGGCCGCGGTCGGGGCACCGGAAGGCGACGCGGCGCACCCGCGGCCCCACGCGGCGCGGCTGCCGGGCGCGAAGCGCCGCAAGCAGC
>JBBRUZ010000086.1:0-12907 GCA_038247355.1 Rhodobacterales bacterium | reverse complement strand
GTCGGCGGCGACAAGATCGGGTTCTTCGTCAATCCCGGCCAGAACCAGGCGGCGAGCGTGCTGGGCGGGCAGGGCATTTCGGTGGTCGCCAACACCGACAACATGGACGGCGCGCTCGAATACATCAAATGGTTCGCCACGCCCGAGGTGCAGAAGAAATGGTGGTCGCTCGGCGGATACGCGGTGCACAACTCGGTGCTCGAGGACCCCGGCTTTGCGGCAAGCCAGCCGTTCGCGGCGGATTTCCTGACGGCGATGTCGGACGTCAAGGATTTCTGGCAGGAACCGGCCTATGCGATCCTGCTCCAGGACATGCAGCGGCGACTGCACGACTACGTCGTCGCAGGCCAGGGCACGGCGCAGGAGGCGCTCGACGCGCTGAAGGCGGACTGGCAGGCGACGTTCGAGGACGAAGGCAAGCTGTGACGACGTTTAGCGGCCCGGGCGACCGGGCCGCACGCGCCCGTTGCGGAAGAACGTCGTGACCGACACGCCGGCCATGATCGAGCGAGTGGCGCGGGCGACGCCCGCACCGCTCGCGCGTCGCGTGCGCGGACTGTCGGACCGGGCGATCGCGTGGCTGTTCATCTCGCCGACGATCGTCCTCCTGCTGGCGATCAACATCTTTCCGCTGATCTGGGCGGTGCGGCTCAGCTTCACCAACTTCCGCGCCAACCGGCCGAACGCCGAGGTGGAGTGGGTGGGCCTGCGCAACTACGTGCGCATCCTCGGCGACGAGGACATCTGGATGTCGTTCCAGATCACCGCGCATTTCGTGTTCTGGACGATCGTTCTGCAGACGATCATCGGTTTCGTGCTCGCGTATCTGATCGACCGCAAGTTCCGCGGCCACGCGTTCTGGACGACGATCATCCTGATCCCGATGATGCTGTCGCCCGCCGTGGTCGGCAACTTCTGGCGCTTCATCTATCAGCCGCAGACCGGGCCGTTCAGCTATATCGTGTCGTTCCTGACCGGCATCCCACCGGCGCAGATCGACATGCTGAGCACGGTGCAGACGGCGCCCTGGGCCATCATCATCGTCGACACGTGGATGTGGACGCCGTACGTGATGCTGATCTGCCTCGCCGGGCTGCGCTCGATCCCCGACTACATCTACGAGGCGGCCGAGGTCGATCGCGCCAGCGCCTGGCGTCAGTTCTGGTCGATCACCGTGCCGATGGCGTTGCCGTTCATCATGCTCGCCGTGCTGTTTCGCGGCATCGAGAACTTCAAGATGTTCGACATGGTTGTCCTCTTGACCGGCGGGGGGCCTGGCAGCGTGACTGAGGTCGCGTCTATCACACTGAAACGCGAGGCGTTCGAGAGCTGGCGCACGGGCTTGAGTTCGGCCTTCGCCATCGTGCTGTTCGTCGCGGTGTTCGGCCTCGCCAACATCTACGTCAAGGCGTTGAACCGGGTGAAGAACCGATGAGCGGCGAGGCGTATTCGGTGGTCACCCCGAGCCCGGCGGTCAAGCGGATCGCCGGGGTGGTGGTGGTGCTCTATGCGCTGGTCACGATGTTCCCGTTGGTCTGGATCGTGATGACGAGCTTCAAGTCGCCGCCCGACAGCATAAGGTATCCGCCGGCGCTGGTGTTCACCCCGACGCTGGAGGGGTATTGCAACCTGTTCACCGTGCGCACGCGGCAGACGGCGGAATTCATCGAAACCCTCGGCCCGCCGGCGGGGATCTGCGACGAGATCACGCGGTCGCGCAACATGGTGATCGCGGGCGCGTCGAACTACTGGCCGCGGTTCCGCAACTCGGTGGTGATCGCCTTCGGCTCGACGTTCCTCGCGGTCGGGTTGGGGACGCTGGCGGCCTACGGCTTCTCGCGGTTCAAGGTGCCGCTGGCCGACGACCTGCTGTTCTTCATCCTGTCGACGCGGATGATGCCGCCGATCGCCGTCGCGATCCCGATCTACCTTATGTACCGCGAGCTTGGGCTGTCGGACACGGCGCTGGGCATGATCCTGCTCTACACCGCGGTCAACGTCAGCCTCGCGGTCTGGTTGCTCAAGGGCTTCATCGACGAGATCCCGCGCGAGTACGAGGAGGCCGCAATGATCGACGGCTATTCGCGGCTGCAGGCGTTCGTGCGGGTGGTGCTGCCGCAGGCGACGACCGGGATCGCGGCGACGGCGATCTTCTGCCTGATCTTCGCGTGGAACGAGTACGCGTTCGCAGTGCTGCTGACCTCCGGAACGGCCCAGACGGCGCCGCCGTTCATCCCCACCATAATCGGCGAGGGCGGCATGGACTGGCCGGCCGTGGCGGCGGGCACCACGATCTTCCTCGTGCCGATCCTGGTGTTCACCATCCTGCTGCGCCGGCACCTGCTGCGCGGGATCACGTTCGGGGCGGTGCGCAAATGAGCTGGCCGAAGGCGCTGCGGCGAGGGCCGATGGAGGCGGTGGCGGTGGCGCTGATCGCGGTCGGGTTCCTGATGATGTTCCAGGGCTTCGCGTTGGTGCTCTATTCGTATTCGTTCGTGACCATTCTCGCCGGGACGGTGATGTTCATCGTCGTCTCGAAGTTTCCGGAATAGCCGGTGCTGGAGAAGCTCTCCCCAATCCTGCCGTCGCGCGACATCGAGGGCGCCGAGGCGTTCTGGCTGCGGCTCGGTTTCACGACCGTCTACAGGGACGCCGAGTACCTGCTGATGAAGCGCGAGGGCGCGGAGGCGCATTTCTGGCTCAACAGTTCGCTCGATCCGTTGGCGAACGATGCGGGGGCCTATCTTCGACCGTCCGATGTCGACGCGCTCGATGCCGAATGGGGCGCGCTGGGCTTGCCGGACGCCGGCGTGCCGCGGCTGGTCCGCGCGGAGGACAAACCCTGGGGGATGCGCGAGCTGGCGCTGGTCGATGCGGACGGCAATCTGATCCGCGCGGGTCAAGAGCTGCAAGTTGGCTGAGATCCGCGTCGAAGCGTTGCGCAAGACCTTCGGCGATTTCGTCGCGGTGCGGGAGTCGAGCTTCACCGTCGAGGATGGCGAGTTCCTGGTGATGCTCGGCCCGTCCGGCTGCGGCAAGACGACGACGCTGCGGATGATCGCGGGGCTGGAGCTGCCGAGCTCGGGACGGATTTTGCTCGGCGGCGAGGACGTGACGATGCGCCGGGCGAGCGCACGCGACATCGCCTTCGTGTTCCAGCTGTTCGCGCTCTATCCGCACATGAACGTCCGGCGCAACATCGGCTTTCCGCTGGTGGCGCAGGGCGAGCCGAGGGCCGAGATAACGCGACGCGTCGAGGAGACGGCGCGGCTGCTCCGGATCGACCATCTGCTCGACCGGCCGGTGTCGGGGCTGGCGGGCGGCGACCGGCAGCGCGTGGCGCTGGGACGGGCGATCGTGCGCCGGCCGAAGTGCTTTTTGATGGACGAACCGCTGGGGACGCTCGACGCCGAGTTTCGCGAGATGATGGTGCGCGAGCTGCGCGAGCTGCACAACCGCATCCACGCGACGACCGTCTATGTGACCCACGATCAGCTCGAAGCGATGGCGATGGCCGACAAGATCGCGGTGATGAACCACGGCGTCATCGAGCAGTTCGCAACGCCGCAGGAGATCTACGCGCGGCCCGCGAGCATGTACGTGGCCGATTTCATCGGGGCGCCCCCGATGAACTTCATCCGCTTCGACGGAACCGTGATGGCCGGCGACCGGTCGGTCGACGTGAAAGGGCGCGCGGTCGCGGTGCCGCGCCAGCACGAGGACGCGGGGCCGGGCCCGCTGGCGCTCGGCGTGCGGCCCGAGCACATCCGGTTCGACGATGCGGCGACGCTGCGCGGCGGGGTCTATGCGGTCGAGTATCTCGGCACGACGCAGATCGTGACGGTGGAGACGCCGGAAGGGGTGCTGAAGGCGCGGGTCGCGGCCGATGCGCCGGTGCGGGTCGGCGAAAGCGTCGGATTGGCGCTGAATGCGCCGCGGCTGAGCCTGTTCGATGCGCAGAGCGGGCGGGCGCTGCGCAGCGACCTCTACCGGGAGGAAGGCCGTGGCTGAGGTCGGCCTGCGCGGATTGTCAAAGAGCTTCGGCGGCGTCGCCGCGGTGCGCGATCTGACGCTGACGATCGCCGATGGCGAATTCGTCGTGCTGCTCGGGCCGACGGGCGCGGGCAAGACCACGACGCTGCGGCTGATCGCGGGGATCGAGCGGGCGGATGCGGGAGAGATCACCATCGGCGGCGTTCGCGTCGAGCGGCTGGCGCCGGCGGCGCGCGATGTCAGCTTCGTGTTCCAGCAATACTCGCTGTATCCGCATCTGAGCGTGCGCGAGAACCTGGCGTTTCCGCTCAAGGCGCCGGGGCGGAACCTGAGCGCGTCCGCCATCGACGCGCGGGTGGCGGACGTGGCGCGGATGGTGCGGATCGACCACAAGCTCGACAACCGGGCGACACGGCTGTCGGGTGGCGAGATGCAGCGGGTGGCCATCGGGCGCGCGCTGGTGCGCCAGCCGACCGTCTATCTGATGGACGAACCGCTGAGCTCGCTGGACGCGAAGTTGCGGGCCGAGATGCGGGTCGAGCTCAAGCACATCCAGAGCGATCTGGGCGCGACGATCCTCTATGTGACGCACGACCAGACCGAGGCGATGACGATGGCCGACCGGATCGGCATCCTCGAGGCGGGGCGGCTGGTGCAGATCGGGTCGCCGCGCGCGATCTACGAGGACCCGGCGAACCTGCACGTGGCCGCAAGGCTCGGGACGCCGGCGATCAATCTGCTGCCGCCGGGGCTGTTGCCCGGCGATGCGCCCACGGCGGCGCGGACGATCGGCGCGCGGACCGAGCATCTGAGCATCCGCCGGGCCGAGCGCGGCAACGGCCGGATCGACTGGATCGAGCATCTGGGCGATCAGAACCACCTGCATATCCTCGTGGGCGAGCACAAACTGGTGGCGCTGGCGGACCCGTATGTCGATCTGCGGTCGGGGGACTCGGTCGAGATCGATCTGACGCGGCCGTTGTTCTTTGACGACACGGGGCGGCGGCTGGCCTGAAGGGGGGAGCATGAGCAAGCATTTCATCAACGCGCGCGACACGATCGTGACCGAGGCGCTGGACGGGCTGATCGCGTGTTCAGGGGGTGCGCTGGCGCGGCTCGACGGCTATCCCGAGATCAAGGTCGTGCTGCGCGCCGACTGGGACCGGAGCCGGGTGGCGGTGGTGTCGGGCGGCGGCGCCGGGCACGAACCGAGCCACGCGGGGTTTGTCGGCGCGGGGATGCTGACCGCGGCGGTTTCGGGGGAGATTTTCGCGTCGCCGTCGGTGGCGGCGGTTCTGGCGGGGATCAGGGCCGTGACGGGGCCGGCGGGGTGCCTGCTGATCGTCAAGAACTACACCGGGGACCGGCTGAATTTCGGGCTGGCCGCCGAACGGGCGCGAACTGAAGGACTCGCGGTCGAGATGGTGATCGTGGCCGACGACATCGCGTTGCCCGAGCTGGCGCAGCCGCGCGGCGTGGCCGGGACGCTGTTTGTCCACAAGATCGCCGGGCACATGGCGGAGGCGGGCGCGCCGCTGGCCGAGATCGCGGCGGCGGCGCGGGCGGCGGCGGATGACATCTGCTCGCTCGGCGTGTCGCTGTCGTCCTGCGCCATTCCCGGACAGGACGCCGAAGCGCGGATGGGCGCCGACGAGGCGGAGCTGGGCCTGGGGATCCATGGTGAGCCGGGGGTTGAGCGGATCACGCTGCGGGCCATTGGCGCGATCGTCACGCTGATGGCCGAGCGGCTGGTGGCGAGCATGCCGGCCGGTGGGGCTGACCACGCGCTGATCCTCAACAACCTCGGGGCCGTGCCGCCGCTGGAGATGGGGGTGATCGCCCACGAGGTGCTGCGATCGGCGCTGGGGCCGCGGGTGGCGCTGGTCGTCGGGCCGGGACCGCTCATGACGGCGCTGAACATGAACGGGTTCTCGCTGTCGCTGCTGCGGCTCGACGCGGCGCGGGCCGCGGCGCTGGCGAGCCCGGCCGGACCTGTCGCCTGGACCGGCGCGCGCGCGCCGGCGCCGGTCGGGCGGGTTCCCGTGGTCGGTCTCGCGCCGCGCAATGCGGTGGCGAGCGCCGATGCGACCCTCGAGCGACTGCTGCGGACGGCCTGCAAGCGGCTGGTGGCGATGGAGGCGGAGTTGAACCGGCTCGATGCGCGGACCGGCGACGGCGACACCGGTTCGACCGTGGCGACGGGGGCGCGCAGCGTGCTGGCGGCGTTGCCCGACCTGCCGCTGGCCGAAGCCGGCGCCGCGTGCCGCGCGATCGGCGAGCTGCTGTCGGCGTCGATGGGCGGGTCGAGCGGCGTTCTGCTGTCGATCTTTTTCACCGCGGCGGGACAGCGGATGGCCGAGGGGCCGGGTCCGGCGTTCGCCGAGGGGCTGGCGCGGATCCGGTTCTACGGCGGGGCGGGGCCGGGCGATCGGACGCTGATCGACGCATTGGCCCCGGCGCTGGAGGCGCTGCCGGGCGGGCTGGCGGCGGCGGCCGTGGCGGCGCGCGCCGGAGCGGAGGCGACCGCCGGAATGACGCGGGCGCGCGCCGGGCGGTCGGCTTACGTGGGGGCGGGCGATCTCGCGGGGGTGGCGGACCCGGGGGCTGCGGCGGTGGCGGCGGTGTTCACGGCGCTGGCGGAGGGCTGAAGCGTGATGCGGAAAATTGCAAACCGGTTTTGCGCATAGTTCACGCGACCTCTCAAGACTCTGATCAGGCGGCGTCGTGGTCGCGCGAGGCCATCCGGTAGCGCGCGCCGGGATGGGCGAGGCGGACCCAGGTGACCGGTTTCGCCCCGAGCCACGTGCGGCGCTCGATCAGGAAGACCGGCTCGTCCGGGCGAAGGCGCAAGCGGCTGCGGTCGTCTTCGGTCGGGGTGGCGGCGCTGAAGATATGCTCGGAGCGGGAATACGGCACTGCGCGCACCAGCCATTCGTTGGGGCTCGTCGCGGTGAAATCGACGTCGCGGGCGTCCGGCACGACGTCGAGGCCGATCAGGCGGTCCTCGAGCTGGTGCGGCTCGCCGTCGGCGAGGTGCAGGCAGGTGAGTGCGAGGACCGGGGCGCCGGCTTGCGGGTCGAGGCGGCCGATATGGCGCTGGTCGCCGGGCTCGATGCGCCGGTCGAGCAGCGCGTAGCCGTAGCGCCGACCCGCCGCTTCGATTTCGGCGCGCACGATGGGGATCGCGACCAGCGCCGAGCGCCCGGCACGGTGGGTGACACGGGTGCCGGCGCGGCGACGGCGCTCGACGAGGCCGGTTTCGGCCAGCTCGCGGATCGCGCGGTTCGCGGTGCCGCGCGCCGTCCCGTACTCCGCCGCGAGGTCGGCCTCGGACGGGATCAGCGCGCCCGGCGGCCATTCGCCAGCGTGGATGCGTCGCAGCACCGCCTCCTTGATGTCGCGATAGCCGGTCATCTGGCCCCCTCATATCCGGTCGATCAGAGCGCGCAACGTAGCGCGATAACGCGCCTCGATGCGGTCGCGGGCGATGTGCCGGCCATCGCGCACGCAGTGGCGGCCCGCGGACCACAGGTCGCGCACGACGCCGTCGCCGGCGGCGAAGATCCAGCCGTCGAGGAACTGGTCGGGGACAAGCCCGGCGAACGCGACATGGTGCGCGTCAAGCGCCACGAGATCGGCAAGCAGACCGGGGCGGATGGCGCCCGAGGGGCGGTCGAGCGCCGCTGCGCCGCCCGAGAGCGCGCGGGCGTAGAGGCTTGCGCCGGTGGCGCCCGGTTCGGTCGACAGGACGTTGCGGCCGCCGCTCCGCAGACGCTGGGCGTATTCGAGTTGGCGCAGTTCCTCGTTCAGCGCGATCCGGACGTTGCTGTCGCTGCCGATGCCGAAAACCCCGCCCGCCGCGAGGAACGCCGGGCCGTCGAAGACGCCGTCGCCAAGGTTGGCTTCGGTGATCGGGCAGAAGCCGGCGACCGCGCCGCTTCGCGCGAGCCCCTCGGTTTCCGCCGGCGTCATGTGTGTCGCATGGATCAGACACCAGCCGGGGCCGACGTCGAGGTTGCCGAGAAGCCATTCGACGGGCCGGGCGCCCAGCCAGGATCGCACGTCGGCGACCTCCTGCGGCTGTTCGGCGATGTGCATGTGCAGGGGGCCGTCGGCGGGGAGGGCGCGCAACTGTTCGGGGCTGACGGCGCGCAGGGAATGCGGTGCGAGGCCGTGGCGGGTGTCCGCGGGCAGCGCGCGTGCGGCGGCGCGCGCAGCCTCCGCCAGCCGCAGAAACGCGTCGAGGTCGTTGCCGAAACGCAGCTGGCCGCCGGCGAGCGGCACACCGCCTGCGCCGCCGTAACTGTAGAGCACCGGCAGATGGGTCAGGCCGATGCCGGTCTCGGCCGCGGCGACGAAGATCCGCGTCGAAAGCTCGGCCGGGTCGGCGTAAGGCGCTCCGCCGGGCTGGTGGTGGAGATAGTGGAACTCGGCGACGGCGGCGAAGCCCGCCTCCTGCATTTCGAGATAGGCGAGGGCAGCGACAGCCTCGACGTCCTCGGGGGTGAGATGGTCGAGAAAGCGGTACATCAGCGTGCGCCACGTCCAGAAGCTGTCGCGCTCGGGGCCGCGGTGTTCGGTCATTCCGGCCATCGCGCGCTGGAAGGCGTGGCTGTGGAGATTGGCCGCGGCGGGCAGCAGGATGCGCGGCGGGCCGCCGGGATCGGGCGCGCCGGGCCGCACGCTTGCGATCGCGCCGTCGGGCGCTACCTCAATCCGCACATCGCTGGCCCAGCCGTCGGGCAGAAGCGCGTGACGGGCAAAAATCGCGGTCATTGCGGGTCCAGGGTAGGTGTCCGGAATTATGTATAGACATAATCGCTAAAACACCATACAAAAAAGTAGCCCTGTGCGAGGCGAGGCGATGGCGTTCGACGGACTGCTCACCGGAGCGCGCATCGCCACGATGACGGCGGGTGGCGCGCCCTATGGATTGATCGAACGAGGGGCGCTGGTCGTTCGCGGCGGCCGCGTCGTCTGGGTCGGGCCGGGAGCGGAGGCGCCGGGCGGGTTGGCGCGGCGCGATCTTGGCGGTCGGCTGGTGACGCCCGGGTTGATCGATTGCCATACGCATCTGGTGTTCGGCGGCGACCGGGCGCGCGAGTTCGAGTTGCGCCTGCTTGGCGCGAGTTACGAGGAGGTCGCGCGGTCGGGCGGCGGCATCGTCGCAACCGTGACCGCGACGCGGGCGGCGTCGGAGGCGGAGCTGCTGGTGGGCGCCCTCGGGCGCGCCGACGCGCTGATCGCGGAAGGCGTGACGGCGGTCGAGATCAAGTCGGGCTACGGGCTCGACATCGAGACCGAATTGCGGATGCTTCGGGTCGCGCGCGCGGTCGCCGCGACGCGTCAGGTGCGGGTTCGCACGACGTTCCTCGGGGCGCACGCCGTGCCGCCCGAGTACGCGGGTGATGCGGACGGCTATCTCGACGCGGTTTGTCTGCCGGCGCTAGAGGCGGCCGCGGCGGCGGGGCTGGTCGATGCGGTGGACGGCTTTTGCGAGGGGATCGCGTTCAGCCTGGCGCAGATCGGTCGCGTGTTCGATCGGGCGCGCGCGCTCGGGCTGCCGGTCAAGCTCCACGCCGAGCAGTTGTCGAACCTCGGCGGCGCCGCGCTGGCGGCGTCGCGCGGCGCGCTGTCGGCCGATCATCTGGAGCACCTCGACGACGCGGGGGTTGCGGCGATGGCGGCGTCGGGAACGGTGGCGGTGATCCTGCCGGGCGCGTTCTATACGTTGCGCGAGACGCAGGCGCCCCCGGTGGCGGCGCTGCGCGCGGCGGGGGTGCCGATGGCGGTGGCCACGGACTGCAATCCCGGCTCTTCGCCGATGACCTCGCCGCTGCTGGCGATGAACATGGCCTGCACGCTGTTCCGCCTGACGCCGGAGGAGGCGCTTGCCGGGGTGACGCGCAACGCGGCCCGCGCGCTGGGGCTGACCGACTGCGGCGTGATCGCCCCGGGGTTACGGGCGGATCTCGCGATCTGGGACGTGGGCCATCCGGCGGAACTGGCGTACAGGATCGGCTGGAACCCGCTCCACGAGCGCGCGTTCTCTGTCGCCCTCTAGGAGAGACCGATGACCGACCCCCGCCACAACGTCCGCGACGTTTTTCCCGCCACGGGGCCCGAGATCACGGCGAAGTCCTGGCTGACCGAGGCGCCGATGCGGATGCTGATGAACAACCTGCATCCCGACGTCGCCGAGAAGCCGCACGAGCTGGTCGTCTACGGTGGGATCGGGCGGGCGGCGCGGACGTGGGAGGATTTCGACCGGATCGTGGCGAGCCTGAAGACGCTGGAGGCCGACGAGACGCTGCTCGTGCAGTCGGGCAAGCCGGTGGGGGTGTTTCGCACCCATCCCGATGCGCCCCGCGTTCTGATCGCGAACTCCAATCTGGTGCCGCACTGGGCGACCTGGGACCATTTCAACGCGCTCGACAAGGCGGGGTTGATGATGTACGGCCAGATGACCGCCGGGTCCTGGATCTATATCGGGACGCAAGGCATCGTGCAGGGCACGTATGAAACCTTCGCCGAAGCGGGGCGCAAACACTACGACGGAGATCTGAAGGGCCGCTGGATCCTGACCGCGGGCCTCGGCGGCATGGGCGGCGCGCAGCCGCTGGCGGCGGTGTTCGCCGGCGCCTGCTGCCTCGCGGTCGAGTGCGACGAGAGCCGGATCGACATGCGCATCCGCACCGGGTACCTCGACGAGAAGGCGACGGGCATCGACGAGGCGCTGGACCTGATCGAACACTGGACTGCGGCGGGCGAGGCGAAGTCGGTCGGTCTGCTGGCCAACGCCGCCGAGGTGTTCCCCGAGCTGCTCGCGCGCGGGGTCAAGCCCGACATCGTCACCGACCAGACGAGCGCGCACGATCCGGTCAACGGCTATCTGCCGCTGGGCTGGACCGTCGGCAGCTGGCGGTCGAAGGCTTCGAGCGACCCCAAGGCCGTCGAGCGCGCGGCGCGCTCCAGCATGAAGGTGCAGGTCGCGGCGATGGTCGACTGGCATAAGGCCGGGGTGCCGGTGCTCGATTACGGCAACAACATAAGACAGATGGCCAAGGAGGAGGGCCTGAAAGACGCCTTCGCCTTTCCCGGCTTCGTGCCCGCTTACATCCGGCCGCTGTTCTGCCGCGGCGTCGGTCCGTTCCGCTGGTGCGCGTTGTCGGGCGATCCCGAAGACATCTTCAAGACCGACGCAAAGGTCAAGGAACTGATGCCGGACGACGCCCATCTGCACCAGTGGCTCGACATGGCCCGCGACCGGATCGCGTTCCAGGGCCTTCCGGCACGGATCTGCTGGGTCGGGCTCGGCGACAGGCACCGGCTCGGGCTGGCGTTCAACGAGATGGTGGCGTCGGGCGAGCTGGCTGCGCCCATCGTGATCGGACGCGACCATCTCGACGCCGGATCGGTGGCGAGCCCGAACCGCGAGACCGAGGCGATGCAGGACGGCTCGGACGCGGTGTCGGACTGGCCGCTGCTGAACGCGCTGCTCAATTGCGCCAGCGGGGCGACCTGGGTGAGCCTGCATCACGGCGGCGGAGTCGGCATGGGGTTCAGCCAGCACGCCGGCATGGTGATCGTCGCGGACGGCACGCCGGAAGCGGCGAAGCGGCTGGAGCGGGTGCTGTGGAACGACCCCGCGACGGGGGTGATGCGCCATGCCGACGCCGGTTATGAGGTCGCGCTCGACTGCGCGCGGGAGAACGGGCTGCGGCTGCCGGGGATTCTCGGGAACTGACGGGCGCCGAACGGACGCGAAACCCAGACGATCCGCACGCCGACCGAGGCGAGGCGGACGGCAGCCGCCCGTCCTCAGACGCGCGTCGGCGCGAGTCCGGCGAACGCCCCCGCATAGACCTTGGGAAGCGGAAAGGCGAGGTCGCCGTGCTTGCTAGTGCCGAGCCCGCACCCGACCAGCGCCTCGACGAACTTTACCGCCACGCTCACCCCGTCGATGACCGGAGCCCCGATCTCGGCCTGGATATGCGCGGCGAGATCGGCCATGCCGCCGCAGCCGAGCACGATCGCCCCCGCCCCGGCCTCGTCGCGCGCGCGCAGGCATTCTTTGGTGATGATCGTCCGCGCATCCGAGCCTTCGTCATCGAGCGCCAGCACCTCGAGCTCGCAGGCCCGGATCCCGCGGCAGTGCCCGGCCATCCCGTAGGCGTGCGCCAGATGCCGCGCGATGATCCTCGTGCGCCCCAGCGTCGTGACCACCGAGAACCCGGTCGCCACCATGCAGGCGGCGTGCATGGCCGCCTCGGCGATGCCGAGCACCGGCCCGGTCGCCGCCTCGCGCGCGGCGAGCAGGCCGGGGTCGCCGAAACAGGCGATCACATAGCCGTCCACCCCCTCCACCTCGCCCGACCTGATCTCGTCGAGCAGCGCCACGGCGGCCACCGCCTCGTCGTAGTGCCCCTCGATCGACGCCGGCCCCGAAGCCGGATTCGTCGCGATGATCACCGTCCCGGGCGCCGCGACCGCCCGCGCTGCGGCGCCGATCTTCGCCGTCATCGAAGCGGTGGTGTTGGGATTGATGACCTTGATGCGCATTCGATACGTCCTTGACCCCCGGTGAGCGCCCCGAGACTAGTTCGTTCGTGAGGGACGCGCATCGGATCATTCTGGCTTAATGCGGTCCGACGCCGACAGTGGGAACTTTTCCGACAGATACGTACCGCCATCCGGCTACCGACGTTCACGAAGTCCGAAGAATTCCGATCTCGGCCCGATGTACCGCAGCCGCTGCGCCAGGCGCAACGGTGGCGCCCGGGCCCCGGCGCCATGCAAAACCCCCGGCGTCAGCCGTTTTCGCGCAGGATGTGGCCGGCGAGGTAGAGCGAGCCGCAGATAACGATGCGGCAGTCCCCGGACGACGTCACGATCCGCCGGATCGCCTCCGCCG
>JBBRUZ010000085.1:0-12935 GCA_038247355.1 Rhodobacterales bacterium | reverse complement strand
GCCGTCAGCGCGGCGCACGCCGCGGGCATGACGGTGATCGGGCTCTGCGGTTTCGAGGGTGGTCGCCTCAAGGAAGCCGCCGACATCGTGCTGCACGCGGCGGTCTCGAACTACGGTCTGGTGGAGGACAGCCACATGGCCTGGATGCATATCGTCGCGCAGATGATCTCGTGCCGGCGCGACGGCGTGGCGGACTGGTAGGCGCAGCGCGATGGTCGGTTCTAACGGACTCCCAGACCGAACTGCATCGCCATTCGGCGCGCCGGCGCCAACCCATGCAGCGCCGTCAGCCCCAGGCGTCGCGCGTCGCGAAGCGGCCGCCACTGCGCCATCGCCGCCCGGTTCAGCGCATCGACGCCCGCGATCCTGATCAGGATGTCGCCGTACCGCGCTCGATTGTAGCGCCCGAGCAGTTCCGCAGAACCGATGTCTTCGCCCGCCTCGCGCGCCGCCACGCAGAGATCGAGCAAGGCCTCGATGTCTCGAAGGCTCATGTTCAACCCTTGCGCGCCGATCGGCGGCAGGACATGCGCCGCTTCCGACACCAACGCGGTTCGAGGCCCGTCGAGCCGGTCCGCGACCTGGCAGATGATCGGCCACAATCGCCGCGCGGAACCCAGCCGCAATTCCCCGAGAACCCCGCAAGCCCTCGCATTCAGCGCGCGCTCGAATTCGGGCGGCTCCATGTCGTAAAGCGCCTGCGCGCGCGGCCCCGTCTCCATCCAGACCACGGCGGAGCGATGCGCGCCCGCGGCGTCGGGCAGCGGGACCAGCGTGAACGGCCCCCCCGTCCGGTGGATCTCGGTCGATACGTCGTCGTGCGGGACCGGATGCTCGACCGAGAACGCGAGGGCCTTCTGGCCATAACTCCATCGCCGCACGCCGATCCCCGCGATCTCCCGCACGACGCTGTCGCGTCCGTCCGCCGCCACGACGAGGCGCGCCCGAATGCGGCCGCCGTCCGAGAGCCGCGCCACCGCGCCCGAAGTTCGCGCCGTCACGCCATCGACGCGCATTCCCGCGCGCAGGCGCATGTGCGACGCCCCTTCCAGATGCGCGACCATTTCGCGCCGAAGCAACCAGTTCGGCAGGTTGTAGCCAAACGCGTCGGCCTCCACCTCGGACGCCGCGAAATCCGCGGTTTCGCGAATGTCGCACTGTGCGCCGCCCGCGTCCGCGATCCGCATCACCCGCAGCGCCGCCGCGTGCGGCGCGAGCCGCGACCAGAGCCCCGCACGCTCCAGAAACACGATCGACGGCTGCAGCAGCGCCGTGCTGCGCAAGTCCGCGCCATCGTTGTCGGCCGTGGTCACCGGCGGCACGGGGTCGACGCAGATCACGTCGAATCCCGCCGCCGCGAAGCCCGCCGCCGCGCTCAGGCCGGCGATGCCGCCGCCCGCGATCAGAATGTCCGTCTCGATGCTTTCCATGGTCGCAAACGTAGCACAGCTCGCGCCCGCGCCAAGTGGATGCCGAAGCCGCCGCTTGCCCCTGCCAACGTGGCGCGCTTGCCCGTGACGGGGGCTTGGGCTAGGAGGACGCCCGAAGGGAAGGCCCGATGGCGCAGGACAAATCCGCAAAACCCCGCCGACCGCGCGCCGTGACGCCCCGCGGGTTTCGCGACTCGTTCGGCGCGGAAGTGCGCGCCCGTACGGAAATGCTGGCGCGGATCACCGAAGTCTACCATCGGTACGGCTTTGATCCGCTGGAGACGAGCGCGGTCGAGACGGTCGAGGCGCTGGGCAAGTTCCTTCCCGACGTCGACCGGCCCAATGACGGCGTATTCGCCTGGGCCGACGCCGACGAGGGCTGGCTCGCGCTTCGCTACGACCTCACGGCGCCGCTCGCCCGGGTCTACGCCCAGCACCGCAATGACCTGCCCTCCCCCTACCGCCGCTATCAGGTCGGCCCGGTCTGGCGCAACGAAAAGCCGGGGCCGGGGCGCTTTCGCCAATTCACTCAATGCGACGCCGATACTGTCGGGTCCGCCACGGTGGCCGCCGACGCCGAGATCTGCGCGATGCTGGCCGATGCGCTCGAGGCCGCCGGCATCGCCCGGGGCGACTATGTGGTGCGCATCAACAACCGCAAGGTTCTGAACGGGGTGCTGGAGACCATCTACGATCCTCGACTTGGACGTGGCGGCCCTGCCAATTCACCGCGCGAAACCATCGAAGCTGTATTCGCGGAACAGGACACCCAGGCGGTTTTGTCGCTGGACCAACGGCCGGACATCTTACGTACAATCGACAAGTTTGACAGGATAGGTGAGGAGGGAGTGCGGCAGATTCTTACAACTGGGCGGTGTGACGAATCCGGCGCCTTTTTTCCTGGCCTCAATTTGTACCCCTGGTCGGTTGACGCCGTTCTCAAGTTCTTGACCGCACGTGGCGACACCAAGGTGGAAACGCTTGCAAACTTGCGGGAAGCCGTGGGTGACTCGTTGGTTGGCAAAGAAGGAGTCGAGGAACTCGCGCAGATCGCCGAGCTTCTCGACGCTCAGGGGTATGGCGCCGATCGGGTCGTGATCGACCCGTCGGTGGTGCGGGGCCTCGGCTATTACACCGGTCCGGTCTATGAGGCCGAGCTGACGTTCGAGATCCTCGACGACAAGGGCCAGCGGCGGCAGTTCGGCTCGGTCGCCGGTGGCGGGCGGTACGACGATCTGGTGAAGCGCTTCACCGGGCAGGCCGTGCCCGCGACCGGAGTTTCGATCGGCGTGGACCGCTTGCTGGCGGCGCTCGCGGCGCGGGCCGGCGGGCCGGCGGCGGAGGCGGGACCGGTGGTGGTGACGGTGATGGACCGCACGCGCATGGCCGGATACCAGGCGATGGCGGCGGAGTTGCGGAACGCGGGCGTCCGGGCGGAGGTGTTTCTCGGCGGCGGCGCGATGGGGCGGCAGCTCAAGTACGCTGATCAACGGCACAGCCCGGTGGCGGTGATCGAGGGCGAGGACGAGCGGGCGCGGGGCGTCGTGCAACTGAAGGACCTCGCGCTCGGAGCGCGCCTCGCCGCCGAGATCGCGACGCACGACGCCTGGAAGGCGCAGCCGGCGCAGGTCGAGGCGCAACGGGCCGATCTCGTGGCGCAGGTGCGCGCGATGCTGGCGCGGGCGGCGGGCTAGGGCGATGGTCGGCGACCGGCCGCATCTGCCCGGCGCCCGGCTCGGCGCGGGCCTCGACCGGCTCGGCGCGGCGGTCGCACGGCTGCTGGCGGCGCTCGGCGCGGGCGGAGCGACGCGGGTCGAGCCTGCAGCCCTGCAGCCCGCCGACGTGCTGCTCGATCTCTATGGCGAGGACATCCGGGCGCGGGCGTTCGTGACCCGCGACGACGGGGCGGAAATGATGCTGCGGCCGGATTTCACCGTGCCGATCGTGCGCCTTCACATGGAGCGGGGGCTGGAGGCGGGCTCTTACGTCTACTCTGGCCCGGTCTGGCGGCGCCAGGAGGCCGGGTCGGCGCGGGCGCGCGAGTATCTGCAGGCGGGGCTCGAGATTTTCGGCGGCGACGATCCGGCGGCGGCCGACGCCGAAGCCTTGATGCGGGTTCGCGGCGCGCTCGGCGACGCGCCGGTCGATTTCGTCACCGGCGACATCGGGCTCGTGCTCGCGGCAATCGACGGGCTCGCGACGTCGCCGGCGCGCAAGGCCGCGTTGCGTCGTCATGTCTGGCGGCCCGCGCGGTTTCACGCGCTGCTGCAGCGCTTCGGTGACAAACACGGCGAGCTGACCGCCAGCCGCGCCGAGGTTCTGGCGGCGGTGCGTTCGGGCGGGGCCGACGAGTTGATCGCTTCGGCGGGCGCGCATGTCGGGCTGCGCGAACGAGACGAGATCGTCGCGCGGTTGCAGCGGCTTGCGATCGAAGCCGAGACGCCGCCGCTGGCCGCCGCCGACGTGGCCGGGCTGGAGGCGGTTCTCGCGGTGACCGGGGGGAGTTTCGACGCGCTGGCGCGGCTCGAAGCCATCGCCCGCGACGTGTCCGGGCTCGCGCCTGCGGTCGCGCGCCTCGCATCTCGGCTCGCGGCGCTGGAGGCATGTGGCGTCGATCCTGGCGCGATCCGGTTCGAGGCGAGTTTCGGGCGCACGACGCTCGAATACTACGACGGCTTCGTCTTCGGCGCCGAGGCGCGCCGTCGCCCCGATCTGCCCCTTATCGCCAGCGGCGGGCGCTACGACGCGCTGACGGCGGTGCTCGGCGGCGGGCGGGGTGTGCCGGCGGTCGGCGGCATCGTCCGGCCCGAGGCGCTGGTCGCGTTGCTGGAGGACCTATGACCGGACACCCGACCCCGCGGCGCCGCGCCGCGCCACGCGTTGCAGGGACACTGGCGGAGCTCCGTTTCCTGACCCACGTCAGCGCGCCGCCACCGCGCGCAAGGGTGTCGCTTTCCCGGATTGCCGGATGCTGAAGCTCGGCGTGCCGTCCAAGGGCCGGCTGCAGGAGGACGCCATCGGCTGGTTCGGGGCCCGCGGCGTGACGCTGACGCGCTCCGGCCCCGACCGGGAGTACGCCGGTCGCGTGGAGGGCGAGCCGGGGTTGGATCTCGTATTGCTTTCCGCCGCCGAGATACCGCGCGATCTCGCGACGGGGCGTCTGCATCTGGGCGTGACCGGGCAGGATCTCGTGCGCGAGACCATCGTCGGCTGGTCCGACCGGCTGGAGGAGCTGTCGCCGATGGGGTTCGGTCGCGCCGATCTGGTGGTCGCCGTTCCCGCCGTCTGGGTCGACGTGCGCGACATGAGCGATCTCGACGCCGCGGCCGCCGCGTTCCGGGTCCGCCACCGACATCGCCTGCGCGTCGCGACCAAGTACCACCGGCTGGTGCGCGAGTTCTTCCGCGCCCACGGCGTGGCGGACTACCTGATCGTCGACAGCCAGGGCGCGACCGAGGGCGCGGTCAGGAACCTGACCGCCGAGGCGGTGGCCGACATCACCACCACCGGCGCAACGCTGCGCGACAACCACCTTCGCGTTCTCGACGACGGCCTGATCCTGCGCAGCGAGGCCACCCTTTTCGCGAGCCGTCGCGCGCCGTGGGACGCCGCGACGAGGGCTGCGTGTGCGGCGCTGCTGGCGCGTCTCGGCGTGGTCAGTTCGCGATCTCCCTGAGCCGCGCGCGCAGGGTGTCGCTGCGCCGCGTCGCGAACAGCACGTCGTCGATGCGCGTCGTGCCATCCGCCTGCGGGACGACGACCACGTATTCGGTCCAGGCCAGCGCCGCGCCGGCTGGCCCGCTGCGCCGGATTTCGATCAGAGCGGAATTGCGTGTGGACGCTTCACAGTTCGCAACGCGATTGGTGTAGCTCTGGAACACTGTCACCGGCACCGGCGTTTGCGCGATCCCGTACGCGAATTCGATGTCCTCGATCAGCTCGGGCGTCAGAAGCGGCCGCAGGCCGGCGAGATCGCCCGAGGTCGTGCGCGCACAGAATTCCGCCCCGAGCGCATCCCAGTCGAACTTTTCGGCTGCGCCGGGCGTCGCCACCGCGGCGGCCGCGAGGAGCGCACAAGCCGCCAGCCGCATCAAAGCACTCCCATCGCGTCGAGACGCGCAATCAGGGCCGGCGGCAGATCAGGCTCCGCCGCGGCGCGGATCAGGTCGCGCGGCGCATCCGCCTCGCGCAGATAGCGCCACCCCTGGAACGGGCGGCGCGGCTGTGCGGCGGTGCGAACGATCGCCGGGTCGAGCATGATCGCGCAGCGCCGGATCCCGTCTGCGCCGTCGCGCGGCGCCAGCGCCTCGATGCGCTGACGCGCGAGTACGAAGCCCTTGAACACCCAGTACAGCGACCCGCCGGCGATCAACTCGGCCTCGCGCTTCGGCCACATTCGAGTCACATGGACGGCGAGCAGCTCGCGGCCGTCCGTCCGGCGCTCGGCGATCGCAGCGTCCTGCCACCGGGCGAGATCCTCGACGCTCTCCGCGCCCACGCAGAGCTTGATCAGATGAAGCTTCGCCTTGCCCATGACGCCCCAGATGCAGCGGGTGAGATTCGCTCATACCACAAGATAGCGGCAACCGTTCCGACGTCACGCGAATTCTGACGGCGCGGCCGCATTGACCGCGCGGTTCGGCCTCCCTACTATCATCTCTCTCCTGACCAACCAGAAGGCCGCCCCGATGAACAAGCCGGACCTGCGGGCGCGTCTGACCGTGGACGCCCTGGGATGGCAGCAGGTCAGCCTCGACGTGCTTCGGGAGAAATACGCCAAAGGCGCCGAACGCGAGCTCGACGGCCCCGAGATGGCCCGCGCCGTGCGCGTTCGGGTGGCCCGGGCGCTCGCGGCTGTCGAAACCGATCCGGCGGCCTGGGAGGCGCCATTTCTCGAGGCGCTCGAGCGCGGCTTCATTCCAGGCGGCCGGATAAACTCGGCCGCGGGCGCGGGGATCGACGCGGTGACGCTGATCAATTGTTTCGTGCAGCCGGTGGGGGATTCGATTTCCGACACGGTCGACGGCAAGCCGGGGATCTATATCGCGCTCCGCGAGGCGGCCGAGACGATGCGGCGGGGCGGCGGCGTCGGCTATGACTTCTCCGCGATCCGGCCGCGCGGGGCCAAGGTGCGCGGAACGGACAGTTCCGCGTCGGGCCCGATCAGCTACATGCACGTGTTCGACCAGTCCTGCGCGACGGTCGAATCCGCAGGTGCGCGGCGGGGGGCGCAAATGGGCGTGCTCCGCTGCGACCATCCCGACGTCATGGAGTTCGTCGGCGCCAAGCGACAGGCCGGCCGACTCAACAATTTCAACATCTCGGTCGGCGTGACCGACGCGCTGATGCGGGCCGTCGAGGCGCAGGGAACGTTCGAGCTGGTCCACGAGGCCGAACCGGGTCCGGCGCAGATCGCCGCGGGCGCCCATCGCCGCGACGACGGCCGCTGGGTCTATGCGACGATCGAGGCGCGCGAGCTTTGGCGCACGATCATGCGCAACACCTACGAGGCGGCGGAGCCGGGGGTTCTGTTCCTCGACACGATCAACGCCGAGAACAACCTGCACTATTGCGAGTGGATCGAGGCGACCAATCCCTGCGGCGAAATCCCGATCCCGGATCACGGCTGCTGCTGCCTCGGGTCGATCAATCTCGCGCGGTTCGTCGCGGGCGCCTTTGTGCCGGAGGCGGCGTTCGACCGGGCCGGGTTCGTCGAGACGGTGGTGACGGCGGTGCGGATGCTCGACAACGTGCTGTCCGCGACGGTCTGGCCGTTGCCCGAACAGGCGGCGGAGGCTGCCGCGAAGCGGCGGATCGGGCTCGGCTTCACCGGGCTCGGCGATGCGCTGATCCTGATGGGGCTGCGCTACGACAGCGCCGCGGGGCGGGACTGGGCGGCGGACGTGGCGAAGGCGATGCGCGACGCGGCCTACGGCGCCTCGGTCGCGCTGGCGCGCGAGAAGGGCCGGTTCCCGAAGTTCGACGCGGCGTTGCTCGACTCGGGGATGGCGCGGCGATTGCCGGCGGGCTTGCGCACCGAAATCGCCGCGCACGGCCTGCGCAACAGCCATCTGCTCAGCATCGCGCCGACCGGCACGATCAGCCTCGCCTTCGCCGACAACGCCTCGAACGGCATCGAGCCGGCGTTCTCGTGGACCTACTCTCGCAAGAAGCGCGAGGCAGACAATTCCACGCGCGAGTACCGGGTCGAGGACCACGCCTGGCGACTTTGGCGCGCGCGCGGGGGCGACGTCGCTGCGCTGCCGCCGGCGTTCGTTAACGCGCTCGAGATTTCGGCGCGCGACCACATGGCGATGCAGGCGGCGATCCAGCCCTACATCGATGCGGCGATCTCGAAGACTGTAAACGTCGCGGCGGACTATCCGTTCGAGGCGTTCGAGGGGCTGTATCTCGAGGCGTGGCGGGCCGGTCTGAAGGGCATCACGACCTATCGGCCGAACGCGGTGCTCGGATCGGTGCTGTCGGTGGAGACCGAGGCGCCGCAGGATCTCGACCAGTCCGAGCCCGATCGGAGGATCCGCATATCGGATGCGCCGCAGGTGGCGCTCGCGGCGCTGCGCTGGCCGCATCGGCCCAGGCTGACGGCGGGAAGCCCGTCGTGGACGTACATGGTCGAGGCCCCGGACAACCGGTTCGCGGTGTTCGTCGGGCATGTCGAGCCGAATTCGGAGCGCGGCAAGCCGCAGCCGTTCGAGGTCTGGGTGAACGGCGAAAAGACGCCGCGCGGCCTGGGCGCGCTCGCGAAGAACCTGTCGATGGACATGCGCGCCCAGGATGCCGCCTGGTTGGCGATGAAGCTCGACAGCCTCGGTCGCACGCCCGGTGCGCCCTTCACCGTGGCGATGCCCCCCGACGGTCGCATGGCGCCGGTGGCGGGGACGGTCAGCGCCTTCGCGCATGTGGTGCGCTGGCGCTGCGAAGCGCTCGGCGTGTTCGACGGGCCGGAGGGGGAGACGCCGCTGGTCGATGCGCTGTTTTCGCGCAAGGAGCCTAAATCGGGCGTCGACGGCACGCTGAGCTGGACGGTGGACATCCTCAATCCCGGGACAGGCGACGATTTCGCGATGTTCGTCAAGGAATGCGTGCTGCCCGACGGCACGAAGCGCCCGTTCAGCGTCTGGCTGTCCGGGGCCTATCCGCTCGAATTCAACGGGCTGACGAAATCGCTCAGCCTTGACATGCGGGTGATCGATCCGGCCTGGATCGGCAAGAAACTGCGCGGGCTGAAGGACCTGCCCGAGGCGCAGGGCGATTTCTTCGCGCGCCGCCCTGGCTCGGAGAAACAGGCGGTGCAGCCCTCGACGATCGCCTACGTCGCACGACTGTTGATCCACCGTTACGCGATGCTCGGCGTGCTGGACGCTGAGGGTTACCCCGCGACGGGTGCGCCGGTGCTGTGGAGCGACGCACCCGCGCCCGGCGACGCCCGCGCGACGGTCGGCCGGCGCTGCCCGGAATGCGGCCACATGAACCTGATCAGGCGCGGCGGCTGTGATTTCTGCACGCAGTGCGGCCATACGGGGGCCTGTGGCTGATCGGCGTCACCGCTGGTGCGTGCGCCCGACATGTCGCTGCAACAATCGAGGGGCTGATCGATGTCGAAAACCGAAGGCCGCAGCTCCGATCACGTGAAGTCGGTGAACCTCGCCCTTCAGGGCGGCGGAAGTCACGGGGCGTTCACCTGGGGTGTTCTCGACCGGATGTTCGAGGACGGACGGATCTGGATCGACGCCATTTCCGGCACAAGCGCCGGTGCGCTGAACGCCGTCGTGGCGGCGCAGGGCATGTACGACGGCGGCGGCCCCGGCGCGCGGGCGGAGCTGGAGCGGTTCTGGCGCGCGGTGTCGAAATCCGGCCAGTCGAGCCCGATCGCCCGGACCGCGTTCGACAAGATGCTGGGCACGTGGTCGCTGGACGCCTCGCCCGCCTATGTCTGGCTCGATCTGCTGTCGCGGGTCGCGTCGCCCTATGACCTCAATCCGATGAACGTGAACCCCCTCCGGGATCTGGTCGCGGGCTTCGTCGACTTCGCGAAAGTCCAGGACTGCGCCGACATGCCGATCTTCGTTTCGGCGACCAATGTCGAGACGGGGCAGGTCCGGGTGTTCCAGCGCGAGGAGATCACGCTCGACGCGGTGATGGCCTCGGCGTGCCTGCCGTTCATGTTCCATGCCGTGGAGATCGACGGCGCGCCCTACTGGGACGGCGGCTACATGGGAAACCCAGTGCTTTTTCCGTTCATCGACTTCAGTCCCTGTGCCGACATCGTCGTCGTCCAGATCAACCCGGTGACGCGGCCCGGCACGCCGCGCGCGGCGCGCGACATTCTGAACCGGATGAACGAGATCACGTTCAACAGCTCGCTGCTGAGCGAACTGCGCGCCATCGAGTTCATCGACCGCCTGATCGACGAGGGGCGCGTGGACCCGAACGACTTCCGCAAGGTCCATGTCCACATCCTGACTGGCGAGGCCAGGATGCTGGAACTCGGGGCCTCGTCCAAGGTCATCACCGAATGGGCGTTCCTCGAGCACTTGCGCGACCTCGGGCGCGACGCGGCCGGCGCCTGGATCGCGCGGCACTTCGATGACATCAACACCCGCTCCACCGTCGATATTCGCGGCATGTTCGGCGGCTACGGTCCGCGCGCCGCGGACGGACCGCCGCAGTCCGGCGGGCGTCCGAACGGGGACGGCGAGTAGACGCTCGGAACGACGATGCGCGTGGCCCTGTAATGTCCAGCGGGCGCGATCCGAAACGGTGGACAGGAGCGTGCGGCCCGGCGATGCTCGAGACGTGGCGCGCAACGAGGCTGGAGACCCCTATGACGCCGAAAGCCAACGCGTTCCGGAATGCGCCCCGAGAGGGTGCGACCACCATTGAGCCGCGCGCGGTTATGGGCGTGAACCGGGCGAACGTGGCCCGCCCGCCGCACAACCGGCCGCCGCGGGGAAACTGAGCGATGGCGGCGGTGATCATCGATGCGGTGCGCGTCTATCTGATCGCGGGCGGCGGCGTCGCGGCGGTCTTCCTCTGCTGGGGCGTGGGGCGGATCGAGGCGAATGCGCGCGACGCTTTCGCGTTTCGCCCGCTGATCGCGCCGGGCGTCGTTCTGCTGTGGCCGCTGGTGCTGTGGCGCTGGCGGGTCGTGCTGCGGGGCGAGGACGGCGGCGCCCGGCATCGCCCGCCGCGGCGCGCGCAGGACCGGATCGCGGTCGCGCTGGCGCTGGCGCTGCCGCTGGTTCTGACCCTTGGCGTGCTCGTGCGCCAGAACGGACCGCTCGAGCGGGCGCCGGTTCGGCTCGCGGCGCCGGAGATCGCGCGATGAGCGTCAAGTACGTCCCCGTCCAGTGGAACCGCAACAAATGGATCTATGACGCCGTGCTGCTCGCCTGCGTCGTCGGCTACGCCTGGATCTTCCTGAAGCTCGGCGCGCCAGCGGCAGGGGCGACCCGACCGGTGGACGACGCGGTGCTGCGGATGCGCGCCTTCGGCAGTTGCGCTTTCCTGATGCTGAGCCTGATCCTCTGCATCGGACCGCTTGCGCGGCTCGACGCGCGGTTCCTGCCGCTGCTCTACAACCGCCGGCACTTCGGCGTGCTGGCGGCGCTGGTGGCGTTGACCCACGCCGTCGCGGTGCTCGACTGGTACTACGCGTTCAGCCCGACGCCGCCGTTGCAGGCCCTGCTGTCGGCCAATACCTCCTTCGGGCGGGCGCTGGGCTTTCCGTTCGAGACCTTCGGGATCTTCGCGTTGATCGTGCTCGGCGTGCTGGCCGCGACCAGCCACGATTTCTGGCTCGGCTTTCTGTCGCCGCCGGTCTGGAAGGCGCTGCATCTGCTGATCTATCCGGCCTATGGCGCGGTCGTCGCGCATGTGGCGCTGGGATATTTTCAGGATGTCGACAATCCGGGCTTCGCGCTGGTGTTCGGCGGGGCGGCACTCGCGGTCGCGGGTCTTCACCTCGCGGCCGCGCGGGCGGGCGCGCCGGTCGCCGCCGATCCGGCGGACTGGCTGCCGGTGGCGCGGTGGGACGCGATCCCGGATGGACGGGCGATCATCGTGCGCCTCAGCGTCGACGAGGCGGCGGCGGTTTTTCGCAACGGCGCGACGTTGTCGGCGGTGTCGAACGCCTGCGCCCATCAGAGCGGCCCGCTGGGCGAGGGGCGCATCCTCGACGGCTGCATCACGTGCCCCTGGCATGGGTTCCAGTATCGCCCCGAGGACGGACGCGCGCCGGCGCCCTTCACCGAACGCATCCCGACCTATCGCCTCCGCCTCGACGGCGCGGTGGTGATGCTCGACCGGCGGGCCAATCCGCCGGGCACGGCCGTGACGCCGCTCGCGCTGCCGGTGACCGCCTGATGGACGCGCGCGATCCGTTTTTCATCGGCTGGGCGGCGGCGCCGCCAAGGCTGCGCGGTTTCCTCGCGGCTTGCGCCGTCGGTCTGCTGGCGCTGTTCGGCGGCGTCGCCTACCTGGTCGCCGCGACCGCAGACGATCCCGGCGACGGCGCCTTTCGGTTCGACTGGGGAACGGTGAGCGTGACCGGCGTGCTCGAAGCGGCGCCCTATCCGATGCTTCACGTGACCACGAGCGATCGTTTCCCCGCCGGGCACACGCTGATGCTGACCGGCGTCGGCAAGACCGGCGTCCAGGCCGGCGCGGATGCGATGAACGGACGGCTCGTGACGACCACGGGCGTCGTCCTCAAACGCGGCGATCTCGACATGCTCCAGGTCGACGGAGGGCCGAACGGTTTCGTTCCGGCCGAGGGGGCCGCGACACGCCCGGAGGCGACGCCCCTCGGGCGCTGGAAACTGACGGGAGAAATCTGCGACGGGAAATGCTACGCGGGCGCGATGCGGCCTGGACAGGGCCTCGCGCATCGCGCCTGCGCCGGTCTCTGCCTCGTCGGCGGCGTGCCGCCGGTCTTCGTTGCGACCGGCGCGGTCGAAGGTTCGGAGTTTCTGATGATCGGCGACGCGTCCGGCGGCCCTGTTCCCGACAGCATCTATGACCACATCGCGACGCTGGTCGAGATTGAGGGCGAGATCGACCGGCGTGGAGCTCTGCTCGTCTTTCTTATCGACGCTGCATCCATCAGGACGGCGCGATGACGCTGCCGCGTGTCGCGTCGATCGTCCTGACGCTCGCGGCGTGCCTCGCCGTCTGGATCGTGCGATCGGAGATCCTGTCGCTCCGCGGGACGCTTGTCTGGGACTTGCGCTATGTGCTCCTTGGCGTCGCGGCGGTCATTTTCCTGACCTTGGCCGAGTGGTTCCGTCAGCCCGGCAAGTTCTTCGATTGAAGCCGGGCTGTCGCGGCGTCCGCGCGACGTTAACGAACCACCGGCGTCGACCGTACGGGGTTAGCGATTTGTTCGGGCTTTTGACCTTTGATGCGCGCAAACCGCAACTGCGCGATGGGTTCGAGATGACTGTTCCGATCTGGCTGCCGACGCGGGCGATGCGCGGGTTGATC
>JBBRUZ010000084.1:0-12962 GCA_038247355.1 Rhodobacterales bacterium | reverse complement strand
GGGTCTTGTAGCCGCTTTCGGACTTGATCGTGTTGCCGTGCATCGGATCGCAGCACCAGACCACGCGCCGCCCCTCGCGCTCGACCGCCCGGATCAGTCGCGGCAGATGCTCGGCCACCGCACCCGCCCCGAACCGGGTGATCAGCGTCAGGCGACCTGGCTCGTTGCGCGGATTGAGCCGGTCGATCAGCTTGATCAGATCGCTTTCGGTGAGCGTCGGCCCGCATTTCAGGCCGACGGGGTTCTGGACGCCGCGCAGGAACTCGACATGCGCACCGTCCGGCTGGCGCGTGCGGTCGCCGATCCACAGCATGTGACCCGAGCCCGCGACCGGCAGACCGGTCGTCGAGTCGATCCGGCACAGCGCCTCCTCGTATTCCAGCAGCAGCGCCTCGTGGCAGGTGTAGAAGTCGACGCGGTGCAGCGCGTCCGTCGTCTCGCCGCTGACGCCGGCGGCCTGCATGAAGTCGAGCGCGTCCGAAATCCGGTTGGCGAGCTTGTGATACTGCTCGTAGCCCAGCTGGCCCGCGGTGCTGTCGAGCGTCCACGAATGCACGCGCGCGATGTCGGCGAAGCCGCCCTGGCTGAACGCGCGCAGAAGGTTCAGCGAGGCCGCGGCCTGCGTGTAGGCTTGCAGCATCCGCTCGGGGTCGGGCCTGCGCGCGGCGGCGTCAAAGGCGAAGTCGTTGATGATGTCGCCGCGGTAGGATGGCAGTTCGACGCCGCCCACGACCTCGGTCGCGGCTGACCGCGGCTTGGCGAACTGCCCGGCCATCCGGCCGATCTTGACCACCGGGCACTTGGCGCCGAAGGTCAGCACGACTGCCATCTGCAGCATCACCTTGAACGTGTCGCGGATGTTGTCGGCGGTAAACTCCGCGAAGCTCTCGGCGCAGTCCCCGCCCTGGAGCAGGAACGCCCGGCCGTCCGCGACCTCCGCCAGCGCCCGCTTCAGCTTGCGCGCCTCGCCGGCGAACACCAGCGGCGGATAGGAGGCGAGCCGCGCCTCGGCCGACTTCAGCGCCGCCGCGTCGGGATAGTCGGGCATCTGCACCCGCGGCTTGCCGCGCCAGTCGGTCTTGGTCCATTCCGCGCCCATGGCGTTTTACCCTCCGCATCTCTCCGCGGCGTCTATAGGCCAACGCGCCGGGTTCTTCCAGAGCCCGCGCCCCGGCATTTTGCCTTGACCTCGGCCGGCCCAGCAAATCTAGATCGTTCGATCCAAGGACCTGAAAGGCGCTGGTCGCGATGGCCGTTCCCCCCGACGCCCAGCCGGAGAAATTCGTCTTCCTGCTGCTCGAGAATTTCACGCTGATCGCCTTCGCCTGCGCCATCGAGCCCTTGCGCCTCGCCAATCGCATCGCGGGCCGCAAGCTCTACGACTGGACCGTCGTGTCGGAGACGGGCGGCCCGGTGCTGAGCTCGAACGGGGTCTGTATCACGCCGGATGCGGGTCTCGGGGAAGTGAGCCGGGACGCCGCGATCATCGTTTGCGGCGGCGCGGGCGTGAAGGCGGCGACCACGAAGCCCGTGCTCGCCTGGCTCCGCCGCGAGAGCCGCCGGGGGATCGCGATGGGCGCGGTCTGCACCGGCGCGCAGACGCTCGCGCTCGCGGGGCTGCTCGACGGCCGACGCTGCACCATTCACTGGGAGAACCGCAACAGCTTCGAGGAGGATTTTCCCGACATCGAACTCAGCCATACCGTCTACGTGATCGACGCCAACCGCTACACCGCAGCCGGCGGCACCGCGTCGACCGACCTGATGCTGAAGCTGATCGCCGGCAAGCATGGCTCCGAAATCGCGAACCTCGCCGCAGATCAGATGATCCACACCGCGCTGCGCTCGGACCGCGACGAACAGCGGCTGTCGATCCCGACCCGCATCGGCGTCCGGCATCCAAAGCTCGGGACCGTGATCGCGATGATGGAAACCAACATCGAGGAGCCGATCTCGCCCGGCGTGCTCGCCCGGGACGTCGGCTTGTCGACGCGCCAGCTCGAACGGCTGTTCCGCCGCTACCTGAACCGCTCGCCCAAGCGCCATTACGTCGAGTTGCGCCTGCAGAAAGCGCGCAACCTGCTGCTCCAGACCGACATGAGCGTCATCAACGTCGCCCTCGCCTGCGGCTTCGCCTCGCCGTCGCATTTCTCCAAATGCTACCGGGCGCTGTACCAGACCACGCCCTACCGCGAGCGCGGGGCCTCCGGGACCCCAGATTAGCATGGACGCGCGCGTGCGGTCCGGGCTAGCTGCATTGAGGCGCGCGTTCGCTTCACGGGAGCCGCAATGGCCGACGACATCGTCATCGTAGGGGCCGCCCGCACGCCGATCGGCGGTTTTCAGGGAGCGTTCGCGGGCGTCACAGCCGCCGATCTCGGCGGCGCCGCAATCGCCGCAGCGATCGGGCGGGCCGGCGTCGCGCCCGCCGATGTCGACGAACTGCTGATGGGTTGCGTGCTTGCCGCGGGCCAGGGGCAGGCGCCGGCCCGGCAGGCGGCGTTCAGGGCGGGCCTGCCGCCGCAGGTCCCCGCGACGACGCTCAACAAGATGTGCGGCTCGGGCATGAAGGCCGCGATGCTCGGCCACGACGCGCTGCTCGCGGGGAGCGTGCGCGTCGTCGTTGCGGGCGGCATGGAGAGCATGAGCTGCGCCCCCTATCTGCTGCCCAGGATGCGCGCGGGCGCGCGCCTTGGTCACGCGGTCGCGCAGGACCACATGTTTCTCGACGGTCTCGAGGACGCCTATGCGCCGGGCCGGCTGATGGGCGCCTTTGCCGAGGACTGCGCGACGGAATTCCAGTTCACGCGTGAGGCCCAGGACGCCTACGCGCTCGCCTCGCTGACCCGCGCCCGCGACGCGCAGGTCTGTGGCGCATTCGCGCCCGAGCTCACGCCCGTCACGGTCGCGACCCGCGTTGGCGAGGTCGTGGTGATCGAGGACGAAACGCCGCTGATCGCCCGCCCCGAAAAGATCCCGACGCTCAAGCCCGCGTTCCGCGCGGGCGGCACGGTGACGGCGGCCAATTCGTCGTCGATATCGGACGGCGCCGCCGCGCTCGTGCTGATGCGTGCGAGCGACGCCCGCGCGGCCGGCCTGCCGGTGCGCGCCCGCATCCTCGGCCACGCCAGCCACGCCCAGGCGCCGGAACGCTTTCCGACCGCCCCGGCGCCCGCGGCGGAAAAACTGATGTCCCGCCTCGGTTTGCGGGCCGGCGACATCGATCTGTGGGAGGTCAACGAGGCCTTTGCCGTCGTGCCGATGGCGTTCATGGCGCTGACCGGCGTCCCCCATGATCGGATGAACGTCATGGGGGGCGCCTGCGCGCTCGGCCATCCGATCGGCGCGTCGGGCGCGCGGGTCATCGTCACGCTGCTCCACGCGCTGGAACGGTCGGACCGGGCCATGGGGCTCGCGGCGATCTGTATCGGCGGCGGCGAGGGAACCGCCATCGCGATCGAGCGGATCTGACCGGTGCGCCTCGGCCCTGACACGCCCGCGGTGGTCACCGGCGGCGGCTCTGGCCTCGGCGCCGCCGTCGCGCGCGCGCTCGCCGCCAGGGGCGTACGGGTCGGCGTGCTCGACCGGGACGCGGCCGCCGCCTGCCCCGCGTCGCCGGCGAAATCCACGGTCTCGCGCTCGCCGCGGACGTGACCGACGCCGCCGCCGTCGCGTCGGCGCTGGCGCGCATGGCCGAAGCCTGGGGTCCCGCCCGCCTGATCGTCGCCTGCGCAGGCGTCGCCTGCGCAGGCGTCGCCCCGCCGCCCGCAGCGTCGACCGCGAAGGGCGCGCGCACGACCCCGCGCTCTTCGCCGGCGTGATCGGCGTGAACCTGATCGGAACCTTTAACGTCGCGACGCAGGGCGCGGCCGCGATCGCGGCGCTGGAGCCGCTCACGCCGGACGGCGAGCGCGGCGTGATCGTCATGACCGCGTCGGTCGCCGCCTACTAGGGCCAGATCGGCCAGATCGCCTATGCCGCCTCCAAGGGCGCGGTGGCCGCGATGACCTTGCCGATGGCGCGCGACCTCGCCCGCTCGGGCGTGCGGGTGATGGCCATCGCCCCCGGGCTGTTTCGCACCCCGATGCTCGAGGGCCTGACCGCCGAGGCGCAGGCGAGCCTCGGCGCCCAGGTCCCGTTTCCGGCCCGGCTCGGCGATCCGGCGGAATTCGCGAGCCTCGTGCTGGCGATCGCCGAAAACCCGATGCTGAACGGAACGGTGATCCGCCTCGACGGCGCGATCCGCATGGGCCCGCGCTGAGCCGGCCCGGCGCCTCGCGTCAGCGCGGCTTCTTGACGCCCCGCGCCTTGCGCGCCGCGGCGCGCAACTCCTCGGCGATCTCCTCGGCCTCTTCGGGTTCGAAGTCGAGCGGCAAGCCGCCGTCCGCCGTCTCGACGTAGATCCGCACCATCCCGAGCGATGTCGGCCCGATCTGCAGGTTGGCCGGCACGTCGCTCTCGCTGTCGATGCCCATCGCCCTTGTCCTCTCCAGCTGAACCCGCTGCGCCAAGCCCGGCGATCACTAAATCAGTTTTGCCCTGACCCCGTCGAGCGACTTTGCAGCGCTCGATCGCTCCAGCGCCCGTCGCCCCGACCGCGGCTCCTGGCCGGCCGCAGGCGGCGCGTCGACGTTGCGCCGGTCACGGCGTTGCGTCCGCGCCGCATCGCGCCGACCGCGGCCCTGCCGCCGGCGTTCCGCGCCAGGAACGAGGGTCCGGGCCAGCCTCGGGCGGGGGGCGGTTGCGCCGGAACGCCGGGGTTGTATAACCCGGCCAAAGGCGCCGGAGGCCAAGGTGATCGAGTTCGACGCGGCGAGTTTCAGCTATGGCCCCCGGGCCGTCCTGCGCGACGTGACGCTGACCCTCGCCCCGGGCTCGTTCCATTTCCTGGTCGGCCCCTCCGGCTCGGGCAAGACCACTTTCTTGCGCTTGTGCTATCTCGATCTCGCGCCGACCTCGGGCGCCGTTCGTTTCTACGGCCGCGACATCGGGGCGCGGGATCGCGACGCGGTCGCCGACCTGCGAAAGACGATCGGCGTCGTCGACCAGGATTGCCAGTTCCTCGACCACCTCGCGCTGGTCGAGAACATCGCGCTGCCGTTGCATGTCAGCGGACTGGCGACCGCCGCCCGCGCCGAGGACCTCCAGGCCCTGCTCGAATGGGTCGATCTGACCGCCCGCACCGACGCCCGTCCCCGCGAGCTGTCGGGCGGAGAGCGCCAGCGCGCGGCGCTCGCGCGCGCGGTCATTCTGAGCCCCGAAATGATCCTCGCGGACGAGCCCACCGGCAACGTCGACTGGGACATGGCGCTGCGCATCCTGACGCTGCTGGTGGAGCTCAACCGCATGGGCAAGGCGGTCGTCGTGGCGACGCACGACCTGAACCTCATTCGCGCCGCCAAGGCGCGGGTCGCGACCCGCGTGCTGCGCCTCGCGCAGGGCCGGGTCCAGCTCGCCGGGGCCGATCTGTGATCCGCGCGTGGCGCGTCGCCGGCGTCACCGACCGCATCTTTCCGCGCGGCGTCGCCTCGGCGGTCGCCATCGGTTTCGTCGCGGCGACGCTGGCGTTCTTCGCCGCGCTCGCGCTCGCGCTTGCTCTCTCGGCGGGCCGCCTTGCGGAGGACTGGTCGGGCGGCCTCGCGGACGTGGCCACGCTGCATGTGCTGGCGGCCGACGACGTGGTCGAGGCGCAGGCCCTCGCCGCTCTCGACGTGCTGCGCACGACGCCCGGCGTGCACGCGGTCCGCATCATCGAGGTCGAGGAACAGCGCGCGCTGCTGGAGCCGTGGTTCGGCTCCGATCTCGCGCTCGACGCGCTGCCGATGCCGCTGATGATCGAGGTTCTCGCCGATCGCGACCGGCTCGACCGAACGAGCCTAGACCTGCGCCTTGCCGCCGACGCGCCCGGAGCGGTGTTCGACGACCATGCCGCCTGGCGTCGCCCGCTTGTCGCCTCGGCGGTGCTGCTCCAGCGCTTCGCCTTCGCCTGCCTCGGCCTGATGGCGCTGGCGCTCGGCGCGGTGCTATCGCTGGCCGCCACCGCCGCGATCGCCGCCAACGGCCCGGCGATCCGCACGCTGCGGTTGATCGGGGCGCGTGACAGTTTCATCGGCGCCGCGTTCAGGCGCCGGTTCACCATCCAGACGGTCTGGGGCGCCACGGCGGGGACGGGCCTCGGCCTGATCCTGCTCGCGCAGTTGCCCGCGACCAGCGAGCTCGGGTTTTTTCTCGTCGGTATCGGGCTTGCCGGACCTGAATGGCTCGCGCCGCTGGCGATCCCGCCAGTTTGCGGCGCGGTCGCGTGGCTCGCGACGCGCTTCGCCGCCGGGCGACACCTGCGCCGCTGGAGCTGACCGCGTTGCTCCGACTTCGGTCGCTCGTCTTCGACGTCGCGATGTACGCGCTGATGGCGGTCATGGGCGTGCTGTTGGCGCCGATGGCGATCTGGTCGGTCGCCGGCGCGCACCGCGCCTGCCGTATCTACAGCCGGTCGACGCTCTGGCTGCTTCACGCGATCTGCGGCCTCGCCACCGAGGTTCGCGGGCCCGTCCCGACCGGCGAGGTGCTGATCGCGGCCAAGCACCAGTCCTTCCTCGATATCCTGATCCTCGTCGCCCATCTGCCGCGACCGAACTTCATCATGAAGCAGCAGCTGAAATGGGCGCCGATCTTCGGCCTTTACGCGATGCGGATCGGCTCGACGCCGGTGGATCGCCGCGCGAAATCGACGGCGATGCGGGACATGGTGGCGCGCGTCGGCAAGGCCGGAACCGGGCCGCGCCAGCTCGTGATCTATCCGCAGGGCACCCGCGTCGTGCCCGGCGCGGCCCCGCCCTACAAGATCGGCGCGGGCGTCCTCTACCGGCGGCTCGGCGACGTTTGCGTTCCGGCGGCGACCAACGTCGGGATGTTCTGGGCGCGCCGCAGCCCGTACCGACGGCCCGGCCGCGCGGTCCTCGAGTTCCTCGATCCGATCCCGCCGGGCCTCGCGATCGCCGATTTCATGGCCCGGTTGGAGGGGGTCGTCGAAGGCCGTTCGAACGCGCTGATGCGCGAGGCGGGGTTCGCGGGCGCGCTTCCCGGACCCGAGGCGGTCGCAACAGGGGCGGCCGGGCCAGAAAGGGCCTCGCCCGCGGCGCCCGTCGCCTCAGGCGACCAGTGACTTCGACCCCATCTCGAGATACTTGCGCCTGCGCGCGCGCCGAAGCGCCTCGGGTTTGCGCCCGGACACCTCGGCCAGGAGATCGGCGATGGCGCTTCCCACCCGCCGGACGGTCTCGTCACGGTCGCGCTGCGCGCCGCCGCGCGGCTCGGGCACGATCCGGTCGATCACCCCGAGACCGAGCAGATCCTGCGCGGTCAGGCGGAGCGCCGTCGCCGCTTCGCGCATCTTCTCGGCATCCTTCCAGAGGATCGATGCGCAGCCTTCGGGTGAAATCACCGAATAGATCGAATGCTCGAGCATCGCGAGGCGATCCCCTGTGGCGCACGCGACCGCGCCCCCCGAACCGCCCTCGCCGATGATGACCGACACCAGCGGCACGCCGAGGCCGAGGCATTTTTCCGTCGAGCGCGCGATCGCTTCCGCCTGACCCCGCTCCTCGGCGCCCTTGCCGGGATAGGCGCCGGGGGTGTCGATCAGCGTCACGACGGGCAGCCCGAACCGGTCCGCGAGATCCATCAGCCGGATCGCCTTGCGGTAGCCCTCGGGTCGCGCCATCCCGAAGTTCCGCGCGATCCGGCTCTTGGTGTCATGGCCCTTCTCATGCCCGATCACGACGACGCTGCGGTCGTTGAATCGCGCGAGCCCGCCCATCACGGCGTGATCGTCGGCGAAGTTCCGGTCGCCGGCCAGCGAGGTCCATTCCGAGAACAGCGCGTCGATGTAGTCGCGGCAATGCGGCCGGTCCGGATGCCGCGCCACCTGCGTCTTGCGCCACGGATCGAGGGTCCGGTACAGTTCGTCGAGCATCGCTGCGGCCTTGACGTCGAGCCCGGCGGCCTCCTGCGCGACATCCATCTCCGGCGTCTTGCGGGCCAGCGCGCGAAGCTCCTCGGCCTTGCCTTCGATCTCCGCGAGGCCCTTCTCGAATTCGAGATAGTTCTGCATTTCGCGTCCCTCCCGGACTGGCGTGGTATATTGTCCGCGGTCGGCGCCTTTGCAACATTGCATTGTGCGCAGAACGGGGGAGAGACGCCGGTGCATCGACTGGAGCTGACCGAGGAGCCGGAGCGGCGCGTGTTCGCCGTCGCCCATGCCGGGCCCTACTTCGAAATCGGCCCGGCCTTCGGCCGCCTCGCCGACCTGACCGCCGAACACGGGCTTCGCGCTGCGGGGCGCGAGCTGATCGGGATTTTCTGCGACGACCCGGACGTGACCGCCCCGGCGGATCTGCGCTCTCATGCCGGGATCATCGTCGGCGACGCCGCGCATTGCCCACCGGGTCTCGAGGACGTCCGCCTCGCGCCCGGGCGCCACGCGGTCCTGCGTCTGACCGGTCCTTATTCCGGGCTCCAACCGGCGTATGTCTGGCTCTTCTCCGAGGGCCTCGCCGGCGCCGGGGTCGTCGCAAGTTCGGCCCCGAGCTTCGAGATCTACCGCAATGATCCCTCCGACACCCCGCCCGACGATCTGATCACCGACATCTTCGTCCCCCTCGCCTGATGTATGCTGCCCCGGGGCGATTGCCGCGACCGGGCGTCCGCATCGAGCGCCGGTCGACGGCACGGCCCGCCTCGCGCAGTCGACAAGGAGAACCGACCATGGACGAGACGCATCTCACCCTCAACGACGGCCGGGGCATGCCGCGCCTCGGCCTCGGCGTCTGGGAGATCCCGCGCACTGACACCGCCCGCATCGTCGCCGCGGCGCTCGACGCCGGCTACCGCAAGATCGACGCCGCCGCGATCTACGGCAACGAAGCGGAAGTCGGCGAGGGACTGCGCCGCGCCGGCCTGCCGCGCAACGAAATTTTCGTCACCACCAAGCTCTGGAACGACGCCCACGGCTTTGACGCCGCGCTGCGCGGCTTTGACGCCAGCGCGGCGCGCCTCAAGCTCGACGCCGTCGATCTCTATCTGATCCACTGGCCCTGCCCGAAGATCGACCACTACGTCGAGACCTGGCGCGCGTTGACACGCCTGCGCGACGAGGGCAGGGCGCGCTCGATCGGCGTGTCGAACTTCACCCCCGACCACCTCGTGCGGATCATCGCCGAGACCGGCGTCGTCCCGGCGATCGACCAGATCGAGATCCACCCCTACCTCCAGCAGACCGCCGCGCGCACCGCCCATTCCGACCTTGGCGTCGCCACTGAAAGCTGGACGCCGCTCGGCCGCTCCACCGCCTTCGCCGATCCGGCGGTCGCTGCCTCCGCCGCACGCCATGGCAAGACCCCGGCGCAGGTCATCCTGCGTTGGCATCTCGACCTCGGCCTCTCCACCATTCCGCGGACGACCAACGAAGCCCGCCTCGCGGAGAACTTCGCCGTCTTTGATTTCACCCTGTCGGCCGACGAAATGACCGCACTCGCCGCGCTCGACCGTGGCCAGCGCCTCGGCCCCGACCCGATGCGCTTCCCCTGAGATCCGCCCCCGGCCGCAAGCCCCGACGGTGATCCGGCCCTCAACCCGCGATCATCTCCGCCTGTCTGACGATGACCTGCGCCTGCCGGACCGACGCGATGTCGACCAGACGGCCCTTGTAGACCGCCGCTCCCTGACCCCCGGCTTCGGCCTTCGCCATGGCGGCGAGGATTTCGCGCGCCTCGGTCACGGCTGTCGCCGATGGGGTGAAAACCTCGTTCGCCATCCCGACCTGCTTTGGATGGATCGCCCATTTGCCCACCATCCCCAGCGTCGCCGCCCGTCGCGCCTGCGCCACGAAGCCCTCCGCATCCGAGAAATCCCCGAACGGTCCGTCCACCGGCAACAACCCGTGCGTCCGGCACGCAGCGACGATCGCCACGGTCACCGCGTGCCAGGGGTCGGGATACGTAGGTCGCCGCGGCTCGGCCCCGACCGGCGGCAGCATGTAATAGTTCTCCTGCGTGCCGCCGATGCCTGTGGTCTGCATCCCCATCGAGGCGGCGAAATCAGCGGCGCCGAGGCTCATCGACTGCAACCGCGACGACGATCGCGCGATCTCCTCGACATGCGCGAGCCCCTGCGCCGTCTCGATCAGCGCTTCGAAGCCCAAGCGTCGTTTGCGCCCGGTCGCGGTTTCGATCGAACTGACCAGTGCGTCGACCGCGTAGACGTCCTTCGCGTTACCGCATTTCGGGATCATGATCAGGTCGAGCCGATCGCGGGTCTGTTCGAGCACGTCGACGACGTCGCGGTACCAGAACCCGGAGTCGAGCCCGTTGATGCGGACTGACAGGGTCTTGTTTCCCCAGTCGATCTCGTTGATCGCCAGGATGACGTTCGCCCGCGCCGAAGGCTTGTCGGCGGGCGCGACGCTGTCCTCGAGATCGAGGTTGATCACGTCCGCGGCGGACGCCGCCATCTTCTCGAAAAGTTCGGGACGCGAGCCCGGTCCGAACAGCTGGCATCGGTTCGGGCGCGCGGGGGCCTGCGGCGGGATCGTGAAGCTCATGGCGTCGTCCTCGGGATGCGTCCGGCGGTATGCCGCGCGCACAATACGATGTTGCACCGCACCATGTCAAATGAAGCACGCCGGAAACGCGACTCCGGTCAATCGCCCCCCGATTGCGCCGCAGGCTCGGAGCGTAGCACAAAGATCCAGGCCCGCAATTTCTTGTTCGCCTTGGCCTCTACTTCGAGAATGTCGTCGAGAGCATAAGTCCCGCGACCCCATTTGAAGAACAGATACGGCATGACCATTGGATGGGCCCCGAACGGGTCCATTTCGCCGGCGCCGTCGACGCCATGGCTCGCCGTATGCTCGATGTATATTCGTCCCGCCGGCACGAGTTGCGCCGCCCAGGCGGCAAGTGCGCGCTGCGGCGCGACAGCCTGATCGAGCGAATTGGTGTAGACGAAATCGAAGCGGCCAGACCAGTCGGGGTTCGCGTCATGGAAATCCCAGACGACCATGTCGGCGAACTGCGTCGCGGTCTCGGAGATATCGGTCCCGATCACGTCGGCGTCCAGCGCTTCGCGAAACCAGGCGACCTCGAAGCCGTTCCGCGCGCCGTGGCAGATCCCGCTCCGCACACCTGCGGGGAACCTGCGACCGAGATCGGCCGCCACCGCGCCGAGCGTCACGGCGTCCGCCCAGACATGCGACAGCTTTCGCTTGTTCGCCGCCGTCTGGACGCTGCGGTATTCATCGTATCCGCCGGCGTAGTCGTGGATGTAGACCAGCGGCTCGTCGCCCCGCTTCACGACCGCGAGACCGTACCTCGTGGCCACGCGGCGAAGTAACGCCTCGATCATCGGCCCGGTTTCCGCACCTTCGCCGATGGCGCCGTCCGCGCGCTCGCCGCGGACCCGCTCGTCTTTTGCGTCCCGCGCGTTCGCATCGTCATTACCGCCCCCGCCGGTCGTTGCGTCACTGCAGGTCTGCGAAGGCCTGCTGGAGCCGCGCCACCGCCTCAAGCACGACCGCGCGGCGGGTGCCGATGTTGAACCGCATGAAGCTCTCGCCGCCCGTCCCGAACACCGGGCCCTTGAAGGCGGCGATCCGCGCGCCCTGTCCGACCCGGTCGGTGAACTCTGCAGCCTCCATTCCTGTCCCGGCGAAATCGACCCACGACAGATACGTGGCCTCCAGCGGCATCGACCGCAGGCCGGGGATCGCCGTCACCCCCCGATCGAAAATACGCGCGTTCTCGGATAGATAGGCCACCAGCTCATCGAGCCAGTCGTCGCCCTCCGCATAGGCGGCCGTGGCCATCAGCACTCCGAACCGGTTGGGCCCGCCGCCCGCCGCCACCAGCACGGCGGCCAGCCGCGCCCGCAACCCCGGGTCCGGCACGATCGCGTTTCCGGTCAGCGCCCCGGCGATGTTGAACGTCTTCGTGGTCGCGGTCAGCATGACGAGGCGGCTCGCGATCTCGGGCGCCGCGAGCGTCATCGGGGTATGGCGCGTTCCGTACAGAAGCAGGTCATGGTGGATCTCGTCGCTCAGCAGGATCAGGTCGTGCGCTTCGCAGAACGCGGCGAGTGCGCGCTGCTCCTCGACGCTCCAGACCCGCCCGCCGGGATTGTGCGGCGAACAGAAGATCACGATCCGCTCACCGCCCGTCAGGCGCGCGGCCAGCGCGTCGAGATCCATCAAGTATCGCCCCTCGTGCTCGACGAGCGGGCTCTCGACGATCCGCCGCCCGTTCGCGCGCACGATCCGGTGGAACGCGTGATAGACCGGCGTGAACAGGATCACGCCGTCGCCCGGCGCGCTGAACGCCTGAAGGCAGAAGCCCACCGCCGCCACCAGGCCATGCGTGGTCAGGATCGCATCGGGATCGACCTCCCAGCGATGCCGGCGGCGCATCCAGCCGGTTATCGCGGTCTTGTAGGCCCGGTCGTCGCCGAAGTATCCCGAAACGCCCTGCGCGATTTCGGCCCGCAGTGCCGACGTCACCGCCGGGGGCGGGCGAAAATCCATGTCGGCCACCCACATGGCAAGCCCGTCACGCGGCGAAACGCCGAACAACGTCTCCATCATGTCCCATTTCACCGAATGCGTGCCGCGGCGGTCGATGACTTCGTCGAAATCGAACATGAAACTCCCTCGGCGATACGCAATCCATCCTGCGGCGACGGCGGCGCCGGCGCAAGTCCCGAACGAAGCGGCGCCGCTCGTTCGAATGTTCGGGAAAACAACGTGTTGACCTTTGGTTGACGGGCGTCGCGCTCCGCTCGTCGGGCATACCGTCTTGTCAAGGCGCCGCGGTTCGCCTACCTCGGCGCAATGAGCCTGCGTCCGATCCTGATCCATCCCGATCCCCGCCTGCGCAGGACCGCCGAGCCCGTGACGGTCCACGACGACGGTCTGC
>JBBRUZ010000083.1:0-13114 GCA_038247355.1 Rhodobacterales bacterium | reverse complement strand
GGCGCGAAGATTTACGCCGAGGTAACAGGCTACGGCGCGACGTCGGACGGCTACGACATGGTGGCCCCATCGGGCGAGGGCGGGGAGCGGGCGATGCGGCTGGCGCTTTCGACCATCGGCAACCGCAGCGTCGGCTACGTCAATTCGCACGGCACCTCGACGCCGGTGGGCGACATATCGGAGGTCGAGGCGATCAGGCGGGTGTTCGGGGACGCGATGCCGCGGATTTCCTCGACGAAGTCGCTGACCGGACACAGCCTCGGCGCGACGGGGGTGCAGGAGGCGATCTATTGCCTGTTGATGCTGCGCGACGATTTCGTTGCGGCGTCGGCGAACGTGGTCGAGCTCGACCCGGCCCTGAAGCCCGGCGAGATCACCACCGCCCGCGTCGACGGCGCAGGGCTCGACACCGTCATCTCGAATTCGTTCGGCTTCGGGGGCACGAACGCGACGCTGGCGCTCAGCCGCCATCATGGCTGACGCGGGGCTGATGGCGGGCAAGCGCGGCCTCGTGATGGGTGTCGCGAACGATCACTCCATCGCCTGGGGCATCGCGAAAGCGCTGGCCGCACAGGGGGCCGAGATGGCGTTCACGTATCAAGGCGACGGGTTCGGGCGACGGGTGATCCCGCTGGCCCAAACTCTGGGTTCTCCGATCGTAATGCCGGCTGACGTTCAGGATCCGGGCTCGCTCGACGCGATCTTCGAGCGGCTGGCGGTCGAATGGGGCCGGCTCGACTTCCTCGTGCACGCGATCGCGTTCTCCGAAAAGGCGGAACTGGACGGAAGGTTCGTCGACACCAGCCGGGCGAATTTCCTGAAATCGCTGGATATCTCGTGTTTCAGTCTGGTGGACCTGACACGGCGCGCGGCGCCGCTAATGACCGATGGCGGGTCGATCGTGACGCTGACCTATCTCGGTGCGCAGCGGGTCACGCCGCACTACAACGTCATGGGCGTGGCCAAGGCGGCGCTGGAAAGCGCGGTGCGGTACCTCGCGAACGACCTCGGCCCGGCGGGCGTTCGGGTCAACGCGATCTCGCCGGGACCGATGCGGACACTCGCCGGCGCCGCGATCGCGGGGGCGCGCAAGGTCTATCGGGCGGCGGAGATGAACGCGCCGCTCCGGGCGAACGCGACGCTGGAGGCGGTCGGCGGCACGGCGGTCTATCTGTTGTCCGATCTCGGGGCCTGCACGACGGGCGAGGTGATCTTCGTGGACGGCGGATTTCACGCCTTGGGCATGGCGCAGCCGGAGAACTTGTAGGAAGGTAGCCGGGATGGAGCGGAGGTCCGTGCCGGACCCCCGCTCCATCCCGGCATGGTCCCGCCCACCCGCCCCGTCGCGCGTTCCGCGCGCCGAAGGGAAGTCCGGGGCCAGCTGGTCGACGCGGGACCGTTCGGCGAAACTGGAGGGATGGCGATGGCGATGCTGGTCGTGTTCGATGCGTATGGCACGCTTTTTGACGTCGGCGCGGCGGCCCGGCGCGCGGCGGGAGAACCCGGCGGCGCAGCGCTCGGGGAGGCTTGGCCGGCGCTGTCGCGCGATTGGCGCGCGAAGCAGCTGCAATACACGTGGTTGCGGACGATTACCGGGGCCCACGCCGATTTCGCGACGGTGACGGGGGAAGCGCTCGACTGGGCGCTGGAAGCCGCGGGTTTGGGCGGCGACGCCGGTCTGCGGGCGCGTCTGGTGGCGCTCTACGGCGAACTCGACGCCTATCCGGAAGCGGCGGAGATGCTGGCGGCGCTGAAGGCGGCCGGGCATCCGCTCGCGATCCTGTCGAACGGCTCGCCCGCGATGCTCGAGGCGGCGCTGCGGGCGGCGGGGCTCGCGGGGGCGTTCGACGCGGTGTTGTCGGTGGAGGAGGTGGGCGTCTTCAAGCCGGCCGCTGCGGTCTATGACCTGGTGGGGGCGCGGTTCGGGTGCGCGCGGGACGAGGTTCTGTTCGTGTCCGCGAACGGTTGGGACGCCGGTTGCGCCGCGGGCTACGGCTTTCGCACGGTCTGGATCGATCGGTCCGACGAGCCGGTCGACCGTCTGCCGTGGCGGCCCGATCATGTGCTGGCCGACTTGCGGGCCGTGCCGGCGGTGGCGGCGGATCCGGGCATGCGGCGGTTCACGACGTCCGACGGGCTGTCGCTGGCCTATCGCGACGAGGGGGCGGGGCTGGCGGTGCTGTGTCTGCCGGGGCTGACGCGCAACGGGCTCGATTTCGATCCGGTGGTCGCGGCGTTCGGATCGCGGGTCCGGGTGATCCGGCTCGACCTGCGGGGGCGGGGCGGGTCGCAGCATGATCCGGCGTTTCTCAACTACAACGTCCTGACCGAGGCGCGGGACGCGCGCGAGCTGCTCGATCATCTCGGGATCGAACGGGCGGTGGTGTTCGGGACTTCGCGGGGCGGGATAATCGCGATGGCGCTCGCGGTCTTCGCGCGCGAGCGGCTGGCGGGGGTGGTGCTCAACGATATCGGACCGGTGGTGTCGCCGGTGGGCATCGACCGGATCATGACCTATCTCGGGGTCACGCCGGCGTATCTTGCGCTCGACGCTGCGGCGGAGGCGATGGCCGCGGCGGCGGCCGAACAGTTCCCGGGCGTGTCGGCGGCGGCGTGGCGCGTGTATGTGGGCCGGGTGTGGCGCGAGACGCCGGACGGCTTGGCGCTGTGGTATGACGCGAGGCTTCGCGATGCGGTGATCGAGCATGCGGCGACGTCCACGGCGTTCGAACTTTGGCCGTGGTTCGACGCGCTGGCCGGCTTGCCGGTGTTGACGTTGCGGGGAGCGAACTCGGATCTGCTGACCGCGGAAACGGCTGCGGAGATGCGCGCACGGCGACCAGATATGACCTATGTCGAGGTTGCCGACCGCGGACACGTGCCGTTCCTCGACGAGCCGGAGGTGCTGGCGGCGGTGGACCGGTTCCTCGGGGAGATGGGCGCGTGACGGACATCTACCGCATTCGAGCGGCGGCGGCGCGCGCGCGGGGAAGGGTGCGGCGCACGCCGTTGCTGTCCTCGGCGGCGCTCGACGCACGCGCCGGGCGGCGGGTCTGGGTGAAGGCGGAGTGCCTGCAGGTCACCGGCTCGTTCAAGGCGCGCGGGGCCTGGGCGGCGGTGTCGGCGCTCGACGCCGCGGAGCTGCGGCGGGGGGTGCTGGCGTTCTCGTCCGGCAATCACGCGCAGGGCGTGGCCTGGGCGGCGGCGGCGCATGGAGCGCCGGCGGTGATCCTGATGCCGAGGGACGCGCCGGGGGTGAAGATCGAGGGCACGCGGGCGCTGGGAGCGGAGGTCGTGCTCTACGACCGGCTGACGCAGGACCGCGCGGTGCTGGGTGCCGAGATCGCGGCGGCGCGCGGGCTGACGGTGATCCCGCCCTACGATCATCCCGACGTCATCGCCGGGCAGGGCACGACGGGGCTCGAGATCGCGGCGGACGCGGCCGAGGCGGGGATACGCGCTGCGGAGGTGCTGGTCTGCTGCGGGGGGGGCGGGCTCGCGTCCGGCATCGCACTGGCGCTTTCGGCCGAGGCGCCGGGGTTCGCCGTGCGTACGGTCGAGCCGGCGGGGTTCGACGACATGGCGCGGTCGCTGGCTTCGGGGGGGCGCGAGACCAACGCCGCGCCGACGGGGTCGATCTGCGATGCGATCCTGACGCCGCGGCCGGGTGAGATCACGTTTCCGATCCTGCAGGGGCTGGCGGGCGTGGGCCTCGCGGTCAGCGACGAGGAGGCCCTCCGGGCGATGTCGCTCGCCTTCGCGCATCTTCAGATCGTGCTCGAGCCCGGCGGGGCGGTGGCGCTGGCCGCGGCGCTGTTCCACGGCGGCGAGCTGTCGGAGGGGGACGTGATCGCGGTCGCGTCGGGCGGGAATGTCGAGGCGCGGCTGTTCGCCGAGGCGATCACGCTTTTTCCGGCGTAACGGAGTGTCGCACAGTGCGACACGCGTAACCTATTGAATTTGGATGGATTTAGTGGCGTGAGATTTGTCCGGTCGTGTCCGCTGAGAAGTGCGCCGCGGTGCCCCGTCATTTCGCATCGGGGAGGTCGGAAGCGCGGGGCGGCTAACGCTCCGTTCCAAAGATCGTCCGCCAGTCCCGCTGCATGCTGATGACCGTCCAGCCGCGGGCATCCGCCTCGTCCTCGAGCGCCTGACTGAAGGCGCCCACGGTTGCGTCAGGCAGGTCGTTGGCCGGCCCGCAGGCGAACTCGCGCTCGGCGTCGTCGTGCAGGACCAGGAGGCCGAGGCGCGCGCCTCATCTCGGACCTGATGCGGTTCGACGGCCTGCGGCTCTATTCGGCGCCGGCGAGCTTCGGGCAGAGTTCGGCGGCAGATCCGGTTGCGCCCGGCCGCAGCCTCGGGGTTTCCTGTGTGGTCAAGCGCAGCGTTCGATCGGATGACGCTACGGTGCGAGTCGGAGCGCAGCTCGCCAATGCGCAAACGGGCGAGGTGATCCGGAGCGAGACCGCCGACGGGGCGCTGAACCCGGTCGCCCTGCTCGCCGTGCAGGCGGAACTGGCGGCTGGCCGCCGCCGAAAGCGCGGTCGTCGACGGCTCTGGAATGAGCTGGTCCTTTCTCGCCATCGCCAATGGCGCGCCCGGCAACGCGGACGCCGCCCGGCAGGCGCTGGCGAAAATGGCGGAGGTCTCCCTCACGGTCGACGGGACGCCTGGCCCTGATTGATGGCTTCCGGCCGAAGGACGGCTCGGGCGAGCTGCCCGCGCCGGGACGCAAAGCAGAACGCGACTTCCGGCGCGATACGCGCTTCGACGCGACCCAAGCCTCCACCGCTTGCGGCAGAGCCGGGCGACCGGGTCGGTGGGCGATGGCAGATCAGCCGGTAGTGCTTCACGGATCATCTCCTGATGGAGAATCGCAACGGGCTGGTGGTCGACCGCGACTTTCCCGCAGCCTCGATGCTGACCGGCTCTTTCGAGGTGCGATCCGGGCTGATCGCTTCAGATGCCGAGGGCTCGCAGAGTTTTGCGGTTTGCCTGAACGGCGTGGCCCGGGTCGGCGGCGGCAAGCGAAGACTCCTCTTCGAGGACCAGCCACCCGTTGAATCTTGGCGAGGCGCGGACGATCGCGAGCACGGCGGCGGTGTCGCAGACGCCCTCGCCCAGCATGGCCCAGTCGCCCGAAGCGTCGGCGTCCTTTAGGTGGAGGTAGAGGACGCGGTCGCGGTAGGTCCGCAGCGTGTCGAGCATGTCCGGGTGGCCGCGCAGGAGGTGGCCGGTGTCCGGGACCCAGGCGACGAGAGACGCGTCGAGTCGGGCGAAGAACTGGTCATAGTCGGCGCGGTCGAAAAGCAGCGTGGCATGATGCGAGCTGGGATGCACGGCGACGGCGACGCCGGCCTGGCGGCCGAGCTCGCCGGCGCGGTTGCAGATTTCGGCGGCGATGTCGAATTTAGGGCCGCGCGGGCCGGGTGAGACTTCGGTTCCGGAGCCGATGGACACGCAGGCGCCCGGAAAGGTGGCGGCGAAGGCGATCCAGCGCCGGGCGCATTCGAGGTCGGCTTCGATCTCCTCGTGCAGGGTGAAGCCGCTGGCCGAGCCGAAGGCGACGGAGACGAGGGTCAGGCCGCGGACCGCGAGCGCGTCGGCGAAATCGCCGGGCCGGTCCGCGTAGGCGCCGATCATCCGGTCGGTGATCTCGACGCCTTCGTAGCCGGCCTGCGAGATGGCGTCGAGGATGTCGTCGTTCGTGCCGGTCCAGCCTTTGCCGAGCATCTCCCACGTGTAGGTCTGACAGCCGACCCTCGGGCATCGGTCATTCATGCGGCGTCTCCGGAAATCGCGGGTCGTGCAGGGCTCACAAGAAAACGCTCGCGGGTCAACCGCCAAGATGTTGAATGGCGGTCAGCAAAAGGAGCCGGCGTGATGGCGGAATTCGACTATGTGATCGCGGGCGGCGGAAGCGCCGCCTGTGTCGCGGCGATGCGGCTGGTGCGGGAGGTCGGCGCGCGGGTGCTGATCCTGGAGCGCGGTCCGGCGAAGACATCGCGGATCTTGCGGATGCCGGCGGGCTACATGAAGTATCTGGCGCGGGACGATTACCTCGAGATGCACAAGACGGCGGCGCAGCCGCGGCTGGGCGGACGCGCACCCATCGTTCCGCAGGCGAAGGTCCTGGGCGGCGGCAGTGCTGTCAATGCGATGGTCTACATGCGCGGGCAGCGCGAGGATTATGACGGCTGGGACCGGTTTCTCGGCAACAACGCCGGCTGGTCCTATGCCGATCTGCTGCCGCATTTCCGCCGGTTGGAGCGGAACACGAAGTTCAACGACGCGTATCACGGGATCAACGGCGGGCTGATGGTGTCCGACCCCGGCGAGCTCTGCGACACGACGCGAGATTTCATGCTGGCGGCGCAAGGCATGGGGTTTGCGCTCAATCCCGATTTCAACGGGGCGCGGCAGAGTGGCGTCGGCGTGATGCAGCATACCATGGGAAGGCGGAACGGCGGTCGAATGGAGCGGTCCGACGCAGTGACGGCGTTTCTGGCCGAGATCCTGAACGACCCGCGGCTGCGCATTGTGACCGGGGCGCGCGTCGACCGGGTGCTGGTCGAGGACGGCCGGGCGGTCGGGGTCGAATACCGGCAGGGGGGGACGACGGTGGTGGCGCGGGCCGGGCGTGAGGTGCTGGTCGCGGCGGGAACCTTCAACAGCGCGAAGCTGATGATGCTGTCGGGCCTCGGTCCCGCCGATCATCTGCGGCAGAACGGCCTGCCGGTCGTCCTGGACCTGCCGGGCGTCGGCGCTGGGTTGCAGGACCATCACGAGGTCCCGGTGATCGCGACGACCAGGGGGCGCAGCGGTTACTTCGGGCAGGATCGCGGCTGGAACATGCTGCGCAACGGACTGCAGTATCTGCTGTTCGGCTCCGGGCCGGTGACCACGACGGGGATCGAATCCTGTCTGTTCTATGATCCGGACGGCGGCGAGCGGCCGACCGTGCAGCTTTATTGCGCGCCGATCGTCTATCTCGACCGGGACGTGTCGGAGGCGAAACCCTCGTGGGGCGTGACGCTGACCTCCTGCCTGTTGCGGCCCGGCGCGCGGGGAAGTGTGCGGCTGCGCTCGGCGGACCCGGATGCGCCGCCGCTGGTCGACGCGAATTTCTTCGGCGATCCGGAGGATTTGCGGCTGACGATCGCCTCGATCGGGCGCGCGCGGGAGTTGCTCGCCACCGAGCCGATGGCGGGCAAGATCGCGGCGGAGCTGCTGCCGGGGAGCGGCGTCGATGACGCCGGCCTCGCGGCCTATTGCGGCAAGACGGTGAAGACGAATTACCACCCCGTCGGATCGGCGCGGATGGGACCGGAAGGGGATCCGATGGCGGTTCTCGACGCGCGGCTGCGGGTGCGTGGGATCGATGGGCTGAGGGTCATCGACTGTGCGGCCATGCCGTTCATTCCGTCGGGCAACACCAACGCGCCGGTGATGGCGCTGGCGAGCCGGGCGGTGGATTTCATCGCGGGCGTCGCGTCCGCCGGTGGACAAGAGCGCGCATCGCAGACAGTCTAGGCGCAGGGGCGGTGCCGGTGCAAAGCCGGGCCGCCGACAAAAGGCGGGAAAACAGCCGCCATTCGACCCCGGGAGAGGACCATGCCGGTGAAGGCTGATGCGAAGATCGTGCCCGATTTCGAGATGATCATCTGTCCCCCGGCGGAATCGTTCCGCTGGAACACGCATGACTATCCGTTTTTCGGCGCCAAATGGCACTATCACCCGGAGTACGAGCTGCACCTGACGCGCATGACCTCCGGCCTGATGATGGTCGGCGATTACGTCGGCGAATTCGAGGCCGGCTGTCTGGTCCTGACCGGGCCGAACGTGCCGCACAACTGGATCAGCGACATCGAACCGGGCCGGGTGGTGCGCGACCGCGACATGCTGATCCAGTTCAGCCCGGAATGGGCCGAGCGTGTGACGGGCTTGTGTCCGGAGCTGGCGACGCTGCGGCCGCTGTTTCAGGACGCGGCGCACGGGGTTGAGTTCCTTGGGGCGACGGCGGCGGCGGGGCAGCGCCTGCTCGCACAAATGGGCGGTGCGCACGGGGCCGAGCGGATCCTGCTGTTCCTGCAACTGATGACCACGCTGGCCCGCAATCCCGCCGAGCGGCGGACGCTGTCGCGGCTTTCGCCGAGTTGCGAGAGGATGCCGCTGCCGCCCGAGCTCGACGTAGCCCTGCGCTGCGTGCTGGAGAATCACGGCGAGGCGGTCGATCTGGGGCTGGTGGCGAGCCAGTGCGGGATGGAGCCGCAGGCGTTCTCGCGGTTCTTCAAGCGCCATACCGGGCATACCTTCGCGCGGTATGTGATCCTGGCGCGGATTTATGCCGCCTGTTCGCTGCTGACCCAGACCTGCCGGCCGATCACCGACATCTGCTTCGAGGTGGGCTTCAATAATATCGCGAACTTCAACCGGCAATTCCTGAAGATTTGCGCCCGCACGCCGTCGGAGTATCGGCGCAGCGCGCACCGGATAGGGACCGAAGCGCGGGCGGACCCGTTTCGCGAGATCCAGGCCTATGACACGGGGACCGAACGCGTGGCGGCCGAAAAGTATAGGTCGCCCGCCAAGCACGCGTGGCGGGATATCGCCGCGTTCAATACTGTCGGAGGACGACCTGCGGAGCGGTCCGGGCGAACCGGCGCCTAGTTCCGACGGATGGAGGAAGAAGTCCCGGCCGCGGCCCGGTGGTCCTTTGGTGGCGGAAAATGTGTCGGAAAAAAGCGGGTGACTTGCGGGCCGCGCGCCGAAAGTCACGCTAATGGTCCTTGGGAGGAAGCTGATGAATAGGAAACAGAGACTGGGCCTATCGGCGCTGACGCTGAGCCTGATGGCGACGGCGATGCCGGTGAAGGCGGACTTCTGGTCGGACGCGGGCGCCAAGCTCGAAGGCGTCACGATCCGCGGGATCTCGGAAAGCTCGCCGCCGTCGCAATATGTACGCGATGTGCTGGCGCCGCAGTTCACGGCGGCGACCGGCGTGCCGGTGGAGTTCGAGGCGACGTCGTGGGACCAGATGTACGACAAGGCGATCAAGGACATGGAGGCCAAAACCGGACTCTATGACTTCGTGTATATCGAGCAGGACATCATCTACAGCTATCTGGCGCGCGACTTTCTGGTCGATATCACCAAGGCGCTGGCCGATGATCCGAGCCTGAAGTCGCCGACCTTCGATCCGGCGCAGTTCACCACCTTCGTCGACAATTTCGAGGGCGAGGGCGAGGACCTGTTCGGCGTGCCGATGGAGGCCTTCATCAAGGTCTATCTCTATCGCACCGATCTGTTCGAGGACCCCGCCAACATGGAGGCGTTCAAGGCGAAATACGGCTATGACCTCGAGCCCGCCACGACACACCAGCAGTATCGCGACATCGCGGAATTCTTCACGCAAGTCGGCCTCGACAAGGGCGAGGAACTGTGGGGGACCACGGTGCAGGGCAATACCGGGCACCCGGCGTCGTTCTACGAGTTCGTCGAAACCATCGCGCCGACCTTCGGCATCTATAACTGGGGGATCAATCTCGAGACCTTCGCGGCTTCGGTCGAGAATGGCGGCGAGATGAACAGCCCCAAAGCGAAGGAGGCGCTGACCTGGTGGGTCGAGAACCTGAACTACGCGCCGCCCGAGGCGACCTCGAGCACGTGGGATGAAGTGGGTGCGAGCTTCGCGGCCGGGCGCGCCGCGCAAGGGTTCGTCTATGGCGAGAACGCGGCGTGGATCGCGACCGACCCGGAGAAGTCCAATGTCGTCGGCATGGTCGGCGTGGCGCTGCCTCCCGTCGAGGAGGGTGTGATGGAGGCGGCCGAGAGCGGCGAAGGGTATATCGGCTATTACGATGGCGGCGCCTTCGGCATTCCGACCTCGTCGAAGCATCGGGAGGCGGCCCTGTTGTTCCTGCAGTATATCGCACAGGAAGACGTGCAGGCGGATTGGGCCGTCGCCAGTGCCCGGATCACCCATAGCGCGACTTATGACGATCCGAAGGTGATCGAGCAGGACGCCAAGGTCAGCGGCTATTACACGCTGATGAAGGACCAGGGCTATCTGTTCCGCGGCGCCCCGCCCTTTCCGTTCCACGGCGCCGTCCGCGAAGCCGCTGCGCCCTTCATCTATTCGGCGCTGACCGGCGAGCTGACCCCCGACGAGGCGCTCGACCAGGCGGCCGCGGCGGCGGATGCCGAGATGAAGAACCTCGGATACCGCAAGTAGCGACCGGATCCGTCCGAAGGGTCCAGGCCGCCGCGCTCCGGCGCGGCGGCATCCGTTACAGCGTATTCACCCCGGCGAAACCGGCGCCCGACGTGCCTCGAGGGGGAGGACCTTCAATGCGATCCGCGACCGTGGGGTGGCTGCTGCTGGCGCCGACGCTGGTGATCCTCTTCGTGTTCGGCGTGTTGCCGTTCGTCTATGTGATGTTCATCTCCTTTACCCAGTGGAACAGTTTCGCGGCCGATCCAACGATGCGCTATATCGGCGTCGAGAACTTCCGGCGGCTGGTTTTCGATCCTCAGTTCCTGAAATCCCTGTGGGTGACGGTGCAGTTCGCGGTCTTCGCGGTGACGAGCCAACTCGTGCTGGGCTACCTGCTGGCCCAGGTCTTCATGCGCGACTTTCCCGGCAAGGGGCTGTTTCGCACCATCCATACCCTGCCGCTGGTGATCGCGCCCATCGCGGTCGGCGCGACGTGGCGGCTGATGATCACGCCGGGGCTCGGGCCTGTGCCCTATGTTCTGCGCAACTGGTTCGGGTTCGATCTGAACATCGGGCGCTATGCCGACCAGGCGTTTTACGCGACCGTGGTCATGGACATCTGGCACTGGACGCCGCTGGTGACGCTGACCATGCTTGCGGCCCTCTCCTCGCTGCCGAAGGAGCCGTTCGAGCAGGCGCAGATCGACGGGGCGAACCGCTGGCAGATTTTCTGGCACGTGACGCTGCCGCTGCTGAAACCCGCGATCCTCGCCACCCTGTTCATCCGGATGATGGACGCGCTCCGGACCGTCGACGAGGTCTGGATGCTGACAGGCGGCGGACCCGGGGCGGCGACGCGGTATGTCGGGCTCTACATCTGGCGGGTGGTCTTTCCCAAGACCGACTATGGCTATGGCGCGGCGATGTCGGTGATCGTGCTTTATCTCACCATCGTGCTCTGCTGGCTGCTCTACTCGGGGCTGGTCGCGCGGCGAGACCTTCGGAGGCCGGACTGATGTGGAAGAAGCGCACGGGGCTGACCATCGGCTTCTGGATCATCGCCAGCCTGATCACGCTGTTTCCGATCTACTGGATGTTCCTCATCTCGGCCAAGAGCCGCGCGGAACTGTTCGGCGTGCCGAGCATGTGGATGACCTCGTTCTATTCCGAGAACTACGTCCGGGTGCTCGGCGATCCGCTGTTCCGCAAGTTCATGATGAATTCGATCGTTATCGCAACGGCGAATTCTCTGCTGGTCACGACGCTGGCCTTTCTCGCGACCTATGCGCTGTCGCGCTACAAGCTGGTGGGCAAGGAGAACATCTTCTTCTGGACCATCACCAACCGGATGGCGCCCCCGGCGGTGTTCCTGCTGCCGCTGTTTTTGCTCTATACGCAGGTGTTCGCGCTCGGCGAGTGGCGGATGTTCGACACGCGCATCGGGCTGATCCTGCTCTATTGCGTGTTCAACCTGCCGTTCGCGATCTGGACCTTGCGCTCGATCATCGACGGGATCCCGATCGAACTGGACGACGCGGCGGCGATGGATGGCGCCAGCACATTCCAGATCCTGACGCGGGTGATCTTTCCGCTGGCCAAGCCTGGCCTCGCGGTGACGGTGATCCTCACCTGGGTCTTCGCCTGGAACGAGTTCCTGTTCGCCGCGACGCTGACCAGCATCGAGGCGCGCACGATCACCACGGTTCTGTCGGAATATGTGACGGCCACCGGCACCAACTGGGGGCTGATGGCGGCGACCTCGATGCTGACGCTGATCCCGGCGCTGATCGTGCTCGGCGTCGCACAGCGGCATATCGTGTCGGGCCTGACCTTTGGCGCGGTCAAGGAGTGAGCGCGATAAAACAACTGGTCGTTGTCGAAGCCGACGACGAGGAAGCTCGGTCGATCAAGCCGGAGCGGCGCGGCTTCCTGCCGATCCATACCAACGGTTTTGATCGCGGCTTCATCGGCGTGGTGATGTTCATCGCCATCCATCTGTTCTGGCTGCGCTTCGTCGAAGCCTATCTGCCGCTTTACGTGGCGACGATTCTGTCGCTGATCCTCGCGGTCTACATCGTCAGGCGCGGCTGACCGCGCCGGAAAATCCGGGAACGCGTGAGTTCCCCAGTCAAGGAGCAGGCGTGTGGAAGCGTTGGTACTGGAAGAAAAACACCGGCTGTCGTTGCGCGACTTCCCGATCGAGGAGGTGCTCGGCCCGCGCGATGTGCGGGTGAAGCTGCACACGGTCGGGATCTGCGGCTCGGACGTGCATTACTACACCCATGGGGCAATTGGCATCTTTCAGGTGAATGCGCCGATGATCCTGGGGCATGAGGCCTCGGGAGTGGTGACGGAGACCGGGGCGGACGTGAAGACGCTGAAGATCGGCGACCGGGTCTGCATGGAGCCGGGGATCCCCGACCCGAACAGCAGGGCGAGCCGCCTCGGCCTTTACAACGTCGACCCGGCGGTGCGGTTCTGGGCGACGCCGCCGATCCACGGCGTGTTGCGCCCGTCGGTGGTTCATCCGGAGGACTATACGTTCAAACTGCCCGACAATGTCTCCTTCGCCGCCGCGGCGATGGTCGAGCCGCTGGCGGTCGGCGTGCACGGCGCGACCAAGGCGCAGATCAAGCCGGGCGACATCGGCCTCGTGATAGGCGCAGGTCCTATCGGCCTCGTCACCGCGCTGGCGGCGTTAGGCGGCGGCTGCGCGCGGGTGATCGTCGCGGATGTGGACTGGTAGCCGGTATAATTCACGACAGGGGTCGCGGGGCCGGCCGGCACATTATCGAGCACGTAGCGCCCGCCCTCCTCGGAGTAGGCGGTGCGCGCGGAGCCCTGCAGGCGGACTTCCGCATTGCGGACGTATTCGCCGGTGGCGGGATTGAAAACGCG
>JBBRUZ010000082.1:0-13126 GCA_038247355.1 Rhodobacterales bacterium | reverse complement strand
GCGTGCCATCGTTCGCAGCGGCGGCGGCGGCGCTGGGCGTGGAACTGACGCTGCCCGGCGTCGCGCAATCGGTGGTGCTGACCCGCACGCCGGGCCGCGCATCCGCCATGCCCGAGGGCGAGCGGCTGTCCGTATTCGCGGCGACCGGGGCGACGCTCGCCATCCATCTGTCGATCCAGAACCTCGGGGCGGTCGTCGCCGACCTTACCCCCGCGCTGGGCACCGATTGCCCGGTTGCGGTGGTCTACCGCGCGACCTGGCCCGACGAGCGGGTGATCCGCGCCACACTCGGCACGATCAAGGCCACAATGGCGGCCGAGCCGGTCGAGCGGACGGCGCTGATTCTTGTCGGCTGGGCGCTGGCGGCGACGGCCTTTGACGACAGCCGCCTTTACGCCGCCGATTATGACCGGCGCTTCCGATCTGGCGTGGCGCCCTCCGATGACTGACTTGCCGCCCGGCCTGATGATCTCGGCGCCGTCGTCGGGCAGCGGCAAGACGACGGTGATGCTCGGGCTGCTGCGCGCGCTTCGCGAGGACGGCGCCTTGGTCCAGCCGTTCAAGAGCGGGCCGGACTACATCGATCCGGCGTTTCACCGCGCCGCAGCGGGCCGTGCCTCGTTCAATCTCGACACCTGGGCGATGGGGCCGTCGTTGCTCGACGCCATCGCGGGCCAGGCGGCGGGGGCCGACATCGTGCTGGCCGAGGGTTCGATGGGTCTCTACGACGGCGTCGCGACGATCGGCGCCTGCGGCGCCGGCGCATCCGCCGAGATCGCGGCGCGGTTCGGCTGGCCCGTCGTTCTGGTGCTCGACGTCGGCGGCCAGGCGCAGTCGGCGGCCGCAGTGGCGCTGGGCTTCGCGGCCTATTGCCCCGAACTGCCGTTCGCCGGGGTCATTCTCAACCGTGTGGCGAGCGCGCGGCACGAACGGCTGGCGCGCCTCGGGATGGAGCGCGCGGGCGTGCCGGTGCTCGGCGCGCTGCCCCGGCGGGGCGACCTTGCGCTGCCCGAGCGGCATCTGGGGCTGGTGCAGGCCGTCGAACACCCCGATCTGGAGGCCGCCATCGCGGCCTATGCTGCGTTCCTGCGCGCCCACGTCGATCTCGCGGCCCTCCACGCCGCGGCGCGCCGCGGACCGGCGCCCCGCACCGGCCCCCTGCCCCGCCCGCCGGCGCAGCGCATCGCACTGGCGCAGGACGCGGCGTTCTCGTTCGCCTATCCGCATGTGCTCGCGGGCTGGCGCGCCGCCGGCGCCGAGATCCTGCCCTTCGCGCCGCTAGCGGACGCGGCGCCGGACGCTTCGGCCGATCTCGCGTGGCTACCCGGCGGCTATCCCGAGCTGCACGCAGGCACCCTCGCGGCGGCCGAGCGCTTTCGCGACGGCCTCGCCCGGTTCGCGCAAACGCGGCCCGTCCACGGCGAATGCGGCGGGTACATGGCGATGGGCGCGGGTCTGGTCGACGCGGACGGCGCACGCCACCGCATGGCGGGCCTGCTGGGCCTCGAGACGAGCTTCGAGACCCGGCGGATGCATCTCGGCTACCGCGTCGCGACGCTGCTCGCGCCCATGCCCGGACATGACGCGGGCGCGCGGCTTCGTGGCCACGAGTTCCATTATTCGACCATCCTTTCGCAGCCCGACGCGCCGCTCGCCGAGGTGCGCGACGCGGAAGGCGCGGTGGTCGCGGAAACGGGCTCGCGACGGGACGGCGTGACGGGGACGTTCCTTCATCTGATCGCGGCCGCCGAATGAGCGGCTTCGTCAGCTTCGTCGGCGCTGGCCCGGGCGATCCCGAACTGCTGACGGTGCGGGCGGTGGGGCGGCTCAAGACGGCGGACGCAGTGCTCTACGACGACCTGTCGTCGGGGCCGATCCTCGCCCACGCGAGGCCGGGCGCCGATCTGGTGGCGGTCGGCAAGCGCGCCGGGCGGCCGTCGCCGAAGCAGGCCCACGTCAGCCGCCTGCTAGTCGACTACGCCGCCGCCGGGGCGCGGGTCGTGCGGCTGAAATCGGGCGACCCGACGATCTTCGGTCGGCTGGAGGAGGAGATCGTCGCGCTCCGGGCCGCGGGGATCGCGTTCGAGATCGTGCCGGGCGTCAGCTCCGCTTCCGCAGCAGCCGCCGCCGCGTCGATCCCGCTGACCCGGCGGCTGACCGCGCGCCGTTTGCAGTTCGTCACCGGCCACGACACCGCCGGCGCGCTGCCCGACGACCTGAACTTCGCGGCCCTCGCCGATCCGGCGGCGACGACGGTGGTGTTCATGCCCAAGCGCAGCTTTCCCGCGCTCGCGGCGCGCCTGGTGGCCGAAGGCCTGTCGCCCGACACGCCGGCGCTGCTGGCCGAAGACGTGAGCCTCGCCGGCGAGCGCCTGATCCGGACGACCGTGGGCGCGCTGGCGGCGGCGCTCGCGGCGGGCCGCTCGGGGGCTCCGGCGCTGATCGTCTACGGACCGCTGGCATGCGGGTGACGCTTTGCCGCTCCTGTCCGCTAGGGGCGGAGGATTTCGCGGAAACGCTTCGGGCCGCCCTGCCCGCAGACGGACCGCGCATCGCGATCGGCTCTGCGGACTGCATGTCGGGCAGCGCGCGGCCATCGACGCTGGCGGTCTGGTGCGCCGGCAAGACCGCCTATCTGTTCGGCGAACTGACTGCAGCCGATCTGCCGGACCTGCTGAGCTTCCTTCGCCTCTACGCGGCCTCGGCCGATGGCGACTTCCCGGACGCCCGCGCGCTCGGAGCTTTGCGGCAGAAGGCGATCGCCCGCATTCCGGGGTGACAAAGCCCTTGACCAGCTAGCCCAGCGGGGATCACAAGGTAACGGTATGGTGTCCGGACGTCGCAGGACGGACGGACTTAAACGGGAACGGGAAGCGGCCTTGCGCCGCGAACCCCGACCGCCCCCGCGACTGTATGCGGCGAGCGCCCCTCCACGTCGCCACTGGCCCGACCGGGCCGGGAAGGCGGAGGATGCGCTGAGACCCGCGAGCCAGGAGACCGGCCATGCAACGGAAACCGACAACGCCGTCGGGTGTGACGGCAAGGAGAACGACATGACGAAATCGACCCAGACCGCCGCGACGCGCTCCGGCGCAGCGCTTGTTCAGCCCCTCATCGTCGCCCTGATCGGTGCCGGCGTGATCTTCCTCTCGGGCTTCGCGCAGTCCGAAACCCTCCACGCCGCAGCGCATGACGTGCGTCACGCCACCGGCTTTCCCTGCCACTGACGCCGACCTGAGGCAGGGACGATGTTCCATCGGATGTTGACCAGCGCGTTGTTCGCAGGCTTCGCGGCGGGTCTGCTCGCGGCTTTGCTGCATTTCGCCTTTATCCAGAAATACGTGCTTCTGGGGGAGACTTACGAGAACGGTAAGGCCGTGCACTATGCCGGTGTAGATGCGGCTGCGGCCATGCGGACGGATGATCATGGGTCGGGCGTGGCCGATGGACACGACCACGATCATGGCGCCGCGACCGCGCCGGTTCAGCCGGGCGAAGGCGCATTGGGCCGCAACGCGTTGACCGTACTTTTCACCGCGCTGGTCTATGCCGGATACGGCATGATCATGGTCGCGGGCTTCGCCGTCGCCGAGCATTTCGGCCACGAGGTGCGCGCGCGCGACGGACTGTTCTGGGGCTTGGCTGGCTTTGTGACGGTCCAGCTGTTGCCCGCGATCGGCCTCGCGCCCGAGCTGCCCGGCACGCTGGCGCCCGACGTCGGGTTGCGCCAGGCATGGTGGCTCGGCACGGCGGCGGCGACCGCGACGGCCCTGGCGCTGATCGCATACGGCCGGGTCCGGCTCGTTCATGGGGCGGCGATCTTGCTTCTTGTATCGCCTCACCTGATCGGCGCACCCGCGCTCGACGGCTTCATCGGCGTCGCGCCGCCCGAACTGGCGGCGACGTTCGCGGCGCGGGCGCTGGCCGTCGGGCTTATCGGCTGGGCGACGCTCGGGTTCCTCGCCGGCCGCTTCTGGAGCGGGCAGGGCATCTGACGCCAGTCGCCTCGCTTCGCGGGACGCGCCCGCCGCCGGACGAGAGGATTTCCATTCGATGCTCGCGCTCACGCTCGTCGGGATCGGCGCAGGCGATCCCGGTCTCCTTTCGCCTCGGGCCATCGGCGCACTGCGCGACGCCGACCTGATCCTGATCCCGTTGAAAGGCCCCGAAAAAGCCGACCTCGCCGACATTCGGCGCAAGATCCTCGCTGATGCCGCCGGCGACGGCCGCGTGGTCGAATTCGATCTCCCCCACCGCGCCGACGACGCTTGCGCCTATCTCGACGGCGTCAACGACTGGCACGACGCGGTCGCCGGCGCCTGGCGGGAGGCGATAGTGCGGCATCTGCCGGGCGGGGGTCGGGTGGCGCTGATGATCTGGGGCGATCCGTCGCTTTATGACAGCAGCCTGCGGATCGCCGGACGGCTGCGGGCGGGCGGCATGGACCTGAGCGTGACGGTCGTGCCGGGGATCACCAGCCTCCAGTTGCTCGCCGCTGCGCATGCGATCCCGCTCAACAGGCTTGGCGCGCCGTTCCTCGTCACGACCGGGCGCCGGCTGGCCGCCGATGGCTGGCCGGCGGGGGTGGACAGCGTCGCGGTGATGCTCGACGGCGCCTGCGCGTTTCAGGGCCTTCCGCCCGACGACCTGACGATCTGGTGGGGCGCCTATCTCGGCATGCCGCAACAGATCCTGCGCGCTGGCGCGCTGGCCGAGACGGGAGCCGAGATCGTCGCGCTGCGCGCCGCCGCCCGCGCGCGGCATGGCTGGATCATGGACGTCTACCTGCTGCGACGAACGTCGCCGCGATGACGCCCGACGCGTTGCGCCCCGCCCTGCCAGGCTGGGGTCTGCCCGAGGATCCGGCGCTGCGCCTGATCCACTTCTCAGAGAACGCCACCTTTCGCGCCGAACACGCCGGCCACGCGCTCGTCCTGCGGCTGCACCGCGTCGGCTACCACACCGAGCGGGAGATCCGCGCCGGACCCGCCTGGCTCGAAGCGTTGGCGGCGGCCCGGGTCACGCCCACCGTGACGCCGATCGCCGGCGCCGACGGGGACGCGCTGCAGACAGCGCGCCTCGACGGCGTCCAGCATCGGCTTGTCGCCTTCACCGCGATCAACGGTCGCGAACCGGACCCCGGGAACGACCTGACCACGATCTTCGCGGATCTCGGCGCGATCGCCGGGTGTCTCCAGCGTCACACGCGCGGCTGGACGCCGCCGCCGGGCTTCACGCGCAAACGCTTGGACTCCGCCGCCATCCTCGGTCCGATGCCGCATCGGGGCGACTGGCGCGCGGCGCCGGGCCTTCACGCGCCGGGACGCGCCACGCTCGAACGCCTCGCCGCGGACCTGACGCTGCGCCTTGCCGAGTACGGATGCGGCCCGGCGCACTTCGGCCTCATTCACGCTGACCTGCGGCTCGCGAACCTACTAGTTGACGCAGACCGGATCTGGCCGATCGACTTCGACGATTGCGGCTTCGGCTGGTGGATGTACGATTTCGCCGCGGCCGACAGCTTCCTCGAAGACGACCCGCGCCTCCCCGAACTTGCACGGACCTGGACCGAAGGCTACACCCGAATCCTGCCGTTCGCACCCGAGGATAGGGCGATCCTGCCCGTCATGGTCATGCTCCGGCGGCTCCTCCTCACCGCCTGGATCGCCTCGCATGCCGACAGCGACCCGGCGCAGGCGCTCGGCGGCCCGGTGTTCATCGACGCCACGGTCGCCCTTGCGGACCGCCTCCTCGCGCACGGACCGCAAGGCTTCTGGGCCGACGCGCGATGACGCCGCTGCTGGCGCTCGGCGCGCTGCTCGCCGAGCTCGCGTTCGGCTATCCTCAGGCGCTGTTCGCGCGCGTCGGCCATCCCGTCACCTGGATCGGAGCGCTGATATCGGCGCTCGACCGCCGCTGGAACGATGCGGCGCGCTCGGTTGCGGCGCGGCGTCGTGCGGGCCTCGCGGCGGTCGCCGTCCTGCTGGGCGCATCGCTCGTCGTGGGCCTGCCGCTTCAGTTCCTCGCGGCGTCCGGACCCGCCGGGCTACTGCTCGCGGCGATAATAGCGAGCAGCCTTCTCGCCCAACGCAGCCTCGAGGCGCATGTCGCGGACGTGGCGCTGGCCCTGGAGCGCGACGGCCTCGCCGCCGGGCGGCAGGCGGTGGCGCAGATCGTCGGGCGCGACCCAGACCGGCTCGACGCGGCCGGCGTCTGCCGCGCGGCGGTCGAGAGCCTCGCCGAGAATTTCTCCGACGGCGTAGTCGCGCCGGCCTTCTGGCTCGTGCTGGCCGGCCTTCCCGGCGCCGTCGCCTACAAGGCCATAAACACCGCCGACAGCATGATCGGCCATCGCACGCCGCGCCACGAGGCGTTCGGGCGCGCTGCCGCCCGCCTCGACGACCTGGTGAACCTGCCCGCATCGCGGTTTTCCGCCGGGCTGATCGTCGCGGCGGCAGCGCTCACGCCCAGCGCCTCCGCTCCCGCCGCGTGGCGCGCGATCTGTCGCGACGCGGCCCGCCACAAATCGCCAAATGCCGGCTGGCCGGAGGCGGCGATGGCCGGCGCGCTCGGGATCGGCCTTGCCGGACCACGGCACTATCACGGCGTGCTGGTGCAGGACGCCGAAATGAACCGCGGCGGCCGGCGCGAACTGACCGCCGCCGACATCCGGCGCGCGCTCCGGCTCTACCGGGTCGCCGACGCGCTGCTGATCGCAGTCGTCGCGGGCCTCGTCATCGCCGCCAGCTTCTGATCAGCCCTTGAGCACCAGCGGCAGCCCCGCCGCGACGAAGATCACCCGGTCGGCGCGCCCGGCCCTCCGCTGGTTCAACGCGCCCGCCGCATCGCGAAACCGCCGCGCCAGCGCGTTCTCGGGCACGATCCCGAGGCCGACCTCGCCCGACACTAGCCAGACCGGCCCCCGCCGCGCGTCGAGGCCCGCCGCCAGCGCCGCGCCCTCGGCGTCGACGTCGCGTCCCGCGAGGAGGACGTTGGTGAGCCACAACGTCAGGCAGTCGACCAGAACCGGCACGCCCGCCGGCGTGGACGCGAGCGCGCCTGCCAGATCGAGCGGGGCCTCGACCGTCCGCCAGCCCGCCGCCCGCCGCGCCCGATGTTCGGCGATCCGCGCCCGCATTTCGGCGTCGAGCGCCTGCGCCGTCGCGACGTATGTCCACGGGCCCGGCAGCGACGTGATCGCCGTTTCGGCGTACCGGCTCTTTCCGGATCGCGCGCCGCCAAGCACCAGCGCCAGTTCATGGCTCATGCGCACATCCCAGCCCGGCTCCGGTCTTGGGCTGATCCGCATCGTCGTTCCGGCATTCGGGTCCGCTCTATCTCCGGTCCGCTCATCGCCGCAGGATCGCCGCCGCCGCGCGTCCCCGGGCCAGCGGCAAAGCCTCGCGAGGCAGCGTCGGCGCGAGCCGGGTTTCGAGGAAATGCCCGGTCAGCGCCAGCGCGGCGCCCAGCGCGTCGCGCGGGACATCGACGGGCCGCCCCGCACGCAGGAACGCCGGCAACGGCATCAACCGATCGGCCCAGGCAGCGCCGCCCGCACGGCTGACCGCCCGGCCCGACCTCGGCGACACCCAGATCAGATCCGCGCGCGTCCCCGTCGCCGCGCAAACCTCGAGGTCGAGCCCGAAGCCCAGTTCGCCCAGCAGCAGCAACTCCCACAGCGCATACTGCGCCGGCCAGTCCGCGTCGCGCCCCAGCCGCGCCAAGAGATCGCGGCTTGCGGCGAACAGCGCCGGATGCGACGCGCGTTCGGGCAGCGACACGGCGATCAGCGCCGTGACGCCGCCCAGCGCCGCGAGCGCGGCGCGGTCCGCCATCACCGCCGCCAGCGGCGTCTCGATGGGATCGACGCGGAACGCCCCCATATGCGCCTCCAGCCGCGCCGACCATTCCACGCTCAACCGCGCGCCGGGCTGCAGCACCGGCGTCCACCGCCGCGACGCTCCGCCCCGCACCAAGCCCGCGTAGCGGCCATGCTCGGCCGTGAAAATCTCGACGATGGCCGAGCTTTCGCCGTGCCGCCGCGCGGAAATCAGAATGCCCTCGTCGCGCCAGTCCATCGCGCATCCCCAGACCCCACCCGCGCCGGGCTGGCGGCGTCCCTGTCGTGGCCGGCCCGCGCCAGCTCCACCCAAAACCTTCAAGCAAGTTTGTCGACCCGATAGCTGTTGGCGCGCGCCGACCGGCCCACACCAGCGAAACGACGCCGCGCGTGCCAGCGCGTCCAACCCTGCGGCGACGACCGCCGCGCCCACCCGACAGAGTTGCCCGACATCCGCCGCGCTTGTGCAAGACACAGACCCTTTCTGCCGGCCGGGGGTCCCGAACTGGCCCCTGCCCCCGGCGAGCGCTGCGTCGAACGCTACCCTGACAACCCCGGCTCGTCGAGCAGCGATCGCCCCGCCCGGTCCTCGACCTCGATCAGCCAGAGGTCCGGATCGTAGCGCCGCTGCCGGGCCAGCGCCCCGTCGACATCACCCTCCGGCCCTTCGGCTAGCACCATCCAAACCCGCGCGCCGGAGGGATCGAACGACCGCTGCCACGCTCGCGCCGCCCCGTCCAGCGTGTTGACCTTGACGATCACCGCGCCGGCGGTCCCGTCCCCCCGCGCCGTGACGAACGCCGGGATTTCCGCCAGCCGCAGCCGCGTCAGATACGCCTGCACCCAGAATCCGGCCGTCAGCCGCGGCTCCATTCAGGCGCCCTCGGGGAACTCCAGCCCCATCTCGCCGTAGCGCTCGGCCTCTTCGAGCCAGTTCGGCCGGACCTTCACCGTCAGGAACAGATGCACCTCGCGGCCGAGAAAGGCCTTGATCTCTTCGCGCGCGGCCTTGCCCACCGCCTTGATCGTCTCGCCCTTCGGCCCCAGCGTGATGCCCTTGTGGCCGTCGCGCGCGACATAGACGATCTGGTCGATCTTGACCGAACCGTCCCGGCGCTCCTCCCAGCCTTCGGTCTCCACCGTCAACTCGTATGGCAGTTCCTGGTGCAGCCGCAGCGTTAACTTCTCGCGGGTCATTTCCGCCGCGATCTGGCGCAGCGGCGCGTCCGCGATCTGATCCTCGGGGTAGAGCCAAGGCCCTTGGGGCGCCTGTTCGGCAAGCCAGTGCCGCAGGTCGTCGACGCCGTAGCCCTTTTCCGCCGAGATCATGAACGTCGCCGCGAAGTCTCGTGCCGCGTTCATTTCGGCCGACAGCGCCAGCAGCGTCGCGGCCTGCACCCGGTCAATCTTGTTGATCGCAAGCGCCACGGCCAGACCGGTCGGCAGTTGCCCATCCAGCGCGCCGAGGATCGCGCCAACGCCCTCGGTAAGGCCGCGATGCGCCTCGATCAGCAGCACCACCATGTCCGCATCGGCGGCGCCGCCCCAGGCGGCCTTGACCATCGCCCGGTCGAGCCGCCGCCGCGGCCGGAACAACCCCGGCGTATCGACGAAAACGAGTTGCGCCGCCCCTTCGAGCGCGATGCCGCGGATACGCGCGCGGGTAGTCTGGACCTTGTGGGTGACGATCGAGATCTTCGCCCCGACCATTCGGTTCATCAGCGTCGACTTTCCGGCGTTCGGCTCGCCGATCAGCGCCACCAGACCGCACTGCGTCGCGCCGTCGGTCATCCCCCGGCCTCCAGGCTGCCTAGCAGTGCCTCGGCGGCGCGCTGCTGGGCCGCGCGTTTGGACACGGCCCTGCCCTGCGCCGCGCGTCCGTCCTCGAGTCGCGCCTCAACCGAAAACACCGGTGCGTGATCCGGCCCGTCGCGGTCGAGATCGACGTAGACGGGCGGTTTCAGCCCGCGTGCCTGCGCCCATTCCTGTAGCGCGGTCTTGGCGTCGGCGGTCTGGCCGCGCGCTTCGGCGAGCCGCGGACCCCAGAGCCGAAGCACCAGCTCCCGCGCCGCATCGAGCCCCGCGTCGCGGTAGACCGCGGCGATCACCGCCTCCATCGCGTCGCCGAGCAGCGCCGTCTTGCGCCGTCCGCCCGACAGCACCTCCGACCGGCCGAGCCGCAACGCCGCGCCGAGATCGACGGCCTGGGCCACCTCCGCGCAGGTCTCCTTGCGCACCAGCGCATTAAGGCGGGGCGCGAGGTCGCCCTCCGCGGCACCCGGGTCCTGGCTGATCAGCGCCTCGGCGATGATCAGCCCGAGCACGCGGTCGCCCAGGAACTCCAGGCGCTGGTTGTGGCCGCCGCCGCCCAGCGATGGATGGGTCAGCGCCTCGATCAGCAGGTCGGGCTTGGCGAAATCGTGGCCCAACCGGGCGCTCGCTTCCGCGAGGGTCCGGCTGAGCTTCACTTGACGCCCACGAAGAAGCGGTCGGGCCGCCAGGTCCAGAAGAACAGCATCGACGAGCCGCCCGACGAAAAGATCACCCGGTCCGCCCGGCCGACGAAATTCGCGAAAGGCACGGTCCCCACGCCGAAGGCCGAGCGCGAGAACCGGCTGTCCATCGAATTGTCGCGGTTGTCGCCCATGAAGAAGTACTCGCCCTCGGGGACTGTGAGCGGGCCGGCGTCGTCGCCGGGGCCGTCCTCGATGTTCAGCACCAGATGGGTCCGGCCCTCGGGCAGGGTCTCGACCGACATTTCCTTCTCGCAGGTCCCGCCGACCGGAACGGGTCGGTTCATGCAGCGCGGCAGCGTGCGCAGCGGGCCTTGCGGTTCGTTCGGCTCGGAGAAGACGCCCACCGGTTCCTGCGGAGCGGCGGCGCCGTTGATCAGCAAGACCCCGCCTCGCATCTCGATCGTGTCGCCGGGAAGGCCGATCAGCCGCTTGATGTAGTCGGTACCGTTCGACGGATGCTTAAAAACCACCACGTCGCCGCGTTCGGGCGCACTCGCGAGAATGCGGCCGGAGATCGGACAAATCGAAAATGGGCAAGAATACCTCGAATAGCCGTAGGCCATCTTGTTCACGAAGAGGAAATCGCCGATCAGCAACGTCGGCTTCATCGAGCCGGAGGGAATCCAGAACGGTTGAAAGAACACCGTGCGGATAAGACCGGCCAGCAACAGCGCGTAGACGATCGTCTTGATCAGTTCGAGGACGCCACCCTTGGTCGTGCTTTTGGTCGCCATGCTCTCGCCCTCGGATTGAGCCCGCCTTGTCGCCGCTGGCCGGCGCCCTGTCAAGGCGAGGCCCGGTCAATGCGGTCACGGCTTCGGGGTCGCGGCCCGGTCGGGCGTTGCGCCGTGATGCCGGGCCGCTCCGCTCGCGAACGCAGAACGCTTTCCTGGTCGTCGAGGCGCCCGTGGCTTCAGGCGCGGGGCCGGTGATCCTCGACTTCGGGCAGGTTCATCACGGCTTCATCGATCGGTAGCGCCTCGATGACGACAAAGGCCTGGACCCACGGATGATCGTCGGTCAGCGTCACGTGGATCGCGCTGCGATGGCCCTCCGGCGTCATAGCGGCGAGCCGCTCCGCCGCCCATCCCGTCAACCGCATCGCCGGCTGGCCGCTGCGCAGGTTGACGACGCTCATGTCCTTCCAGGCGATCCCCATACGCAGACCGGTGCCCAGCGCCTTCGAGCAGGCCTCCTTCGCCGCCCAGCGCTTGGCGTAGGTCGCGACCCGCTGCGCCCGGCGCTCGGCGGTCGCCCGTTCGACCGGAGTGAACACGCGGTTCAGAAACCGCGCGCCGAAGTGGACGATAACGCCGTCGATCCGGTCGATGTTGGCGAGATCGGCGCCGATGCCAATGATCATGTCGAGCGCTCTCCCTCGTTTTCGTCCGACGTCGCGCACGAACCCGGACTCCGGACGCTAGGCGCGGCGCGGTGGATTGTCCACAGAGGTGGCTCGGTTTGTCTGAACACCGTGCAGGGTGTTTCTAAGTGGATCGGCCGCCCCTTTCAGGCTGCCGTCGGGATTGGCGTCGCAAGGTTGGTGTATGCCTGATCGGGCGTTTGCCCGCCAAGCGAAGAGTGTGGCCTCCTGCCGTTGTAGAAACCCAGATACCGGCCGATCGAAGCGCGGGCTTCCGCGACGCTGGCGTATGCGTGGAGATAGACCTCCTCGTACTTGACCGTCCACCAGAGCCGCTCGACGAAGACGTTGTCGCGCCAGGCGCCCTTGCCGTCCGTGCTGATGGCGATCTCGGCGTCTTTCAGCATCTTGATGAAGTCGGTCGAGGTAAACCGGCTTCCCTGATCCGTGTTGAAGATCTCGGGCTTGCCGTGGCGCGCGAACGCCTCCTCCAGCGCCTCGACACAGAAGTCCGCCGACAACGTGATCGAGAGCCGCCAGGCCAGGACCCTGCGGCTGAACAAGTCGACGATGGCGACGAGATAGACGAACCCCCGCGCCATCGGCACGCAGGTGATGTCGCGAGCCATGGGCCTTGAACCATGTATGGATGGCTCCTGCGTGGCAAGGGTTTGGTGATCTTCATGCGTCTGGTCGGCTGCGGCCATGGATACGGCGTCGTAGTTGCGGCGTGAGAGCCGCGCGCCCCGAGATGCGTCCGCGTGGATCTGGTCCCAATCAATGGCCCGCGCTCAAGTGGCGCTCCGGTCCGAACGGGGTGTCCCGATCCTGTGTCCGTCAGTTCGCCATCATCCCGTCGTGCGAGAGGCGCGCTTTCAACGCGACGCGCCTCACCATCTCGTCGGACCGGTCGGGTCCGTGTCCTTGTTCTCAGCCGGGTGAAGCCCGGTAGTTATCGCCGGTCCTGAGCAGCGCCCAGACTGTCCGCGCCGTGCGATTGGCCAGCGCGATGGCGACCAGTTTTACCGGCTTGCGCTGCATCATGCCGTCGCGTCGGAGGCGCGCTTTCGGCGCGACGCCGGTCGTCGCCTGCCGGTTTTCTCCGGCGCGCCGTGATCGTCGCAGTTGTGCAGAACGCACGCAAACGTGCGATGCGCCGAGATAGAGCAGCCGGCGGATGTAGCGGCTTCCCATCTTCGAGGCCTTTCCCAGCCGCTGCTTGCCGCCGCTCGCATGCGGCTTCGGCGTCAGTCCGAGCCAGGCCGCCAGGTCGCGCGCCGCCTTGAAGTTCGACACATCCGGCACTGGGGAAGATCAGCAAACAGTCCGGGGGACTGTTTGCCTGACGAAGGCCGCCAGCGCGCTCGAGGTGATCGGGCCGATCCCGGGCACGCCCTGGAGGCGGCG